>JBPOHE010000139.1:0-42254 GCA_052035915.1 Pseudomonadota bacterium | reverse complement strand
GCTGCTCGCGCTGTGTCGCGGCGAGCCGCTGCATCTTCTCCTCGACCGGTTCGCCGTCGTCTTCGGCGGCCTCGGCGCCGACGTAGCGGCCGGGGGTGAGGACGTGGCCGTGCTTGCGGATTTCTTCGAGGGTGGCGGATTTGCAGAAGCCGGGGATGTCTTGGTACTCGGGCAGACGGCCGTCTGCCCCTACGTCGCCGCGCCAGGCGTGGTAGGTGCCGGCGATCTTGGCGAGGTCGTCGTCGGTCAGTTCACGGTGTAGGGGGTCGATCATGGTGCCAAGTTTGCGGGCGTATATGAACTGGGTTTCGCCGCGGGGGGCGCGTTGGGGCGCACGGCCGTGCGCCCCAACCAGGCCGTGCGCCCCTACGCCCGATTTATGCCGCGCGAGGAACCAGAGGCAGACCGGAATCTGCGTCGAATAGAAGAGCTGGCCGGGCAGCGCGACCATGCAATCCACCAGGTCGGCCTCGATGATGGCCTTGCGGATTTCGCCCTCACCCGACTGGTTGGACGACATAGAGCCGTTGGCGAGCACGAAGCCTGCAATCCCCGTCGGCGCGAGGTGGTGGATGAAGTGCTGCACCCAGGCGAAGTTGGCGTTGCCCGCGGGCGGCACGCCGTAGACCCAGCGCTTGTCGTCCTTGAGCAGCTCGCCGCGCCAGTCGCTGTCGTTGAAGGGCGGATTGGCGAGGATATAGTCGGCCTTGAGGTCGGGGTGCTTGTCGTTGTGGAAGGTGTCGCCGTGGCCGATCTGTGCATCGATGCCACGGATGGCGAGGTTCATCTTGGCCAGGCGCCAGGTGGTGTAGTTGGACTCCTGGCCGTAGATGGAGATGTCGCCGATCTTGCCGCTGTGGGCCTCGATGAACTTCTCGCTGCTGACGAACATGCCGCCCGAGCCGCAGCAGGGGTCGTAGACGCGGCCCTTGTAGGGCGCGAGCATCTCGACCAGCACGCGCACCACGCGCGAGGGCGTGTAGAACTGGCCACCCTTCTTGCCCTCGGCGCTGGCGAACTGCGAGAGAAAGTATTCGTAGACGCGGCCAAGGGTGTCCTTGGCGCGGTGGCTTTCACCCCCTCCCCCGCCCTCCCCCGTCGAGGGGGAGGGAGAAATATGGATATCGCTCACCAGATTGATGAGCTGGCCAAGGCGTTGCTTGTCCAGGCCGGGGCGGGCGTAGTCCTTGGGCAGCACGCCTTTGAGCGAGGTGTTGTCGCGCTCGATGGCGGTCATGGCGTCGTCCACCAGCGTGCCGATGCTGGGCTGCGGGGCCTTGGCCTTGAGGTGCGACCAGCGCGCCTCCTTCGGTACCCAGAAAATGCTGGCGGCGCGGTATTCGTCCGGGTCCTCGGGGTCGGCTCCCTCGTCGCGCTGGGCTTCGAGTTCGGCGTGCTTGGCCTCGAAGGCGTCGGAGATGTACTTGAGGAAGATCAGCCCCAGCACGACGTGCTTGTACTCGGCCGCGTCCATGTTGTTGCGTAGCGCATCGGCGGCGGCCCAGAGCCTGGTCTCAAAGCCGAGGTTGGCGGTGGTGTCGTTGTTTTTGGCTTCGGTTCGGGCCATGGGGTTTCTTATCCTGATCGCGTCAAGGGGGCGCTCAGTTCCCGACCCGAGCGGCGAAAAGGCAGGCTCCGCACCACTCTGTCATCGGGACAGGCCGTTTTTGTAGCTTGGGGTGATGTCGGAACCCCAACATCGGTGCGAGCTTTGTGGCGCGCTTCGCTCATCACCAGTCGTCGTGCTCCGGGCCTCGGTTAAAAATGGCCATTATTCGTTCTCTTAAAGAGAACAATGACCCCAGAGGAAGCCTATTGTTCTCTATTCAAGAACAAAAACCAAGCTAAAACGCCCCATGCCCGCAGGACTCCCATCGAAGTCGGGGTCGAAGTGGACTGGTGTCGAGGCGCAAGGCGAGGAGTGCAAGAACCGGCGCCCGGCCATGCCGCAAGCGGGGCGCCTGGCGGATTTCTACAGGGGCCCTTGGCTCTTACGACATTCCAGGCTGTTGCAGATACCGTAGATGGTGAGGGCGTGATGCTTGATGGTGAAGCCGAATTGCTCGGCAATGGCCTGCTGCCGACCTTCGATGACCTCGTCGACGAACTCTTCCACCCGACCGCAACTGATGCAGACGATATGGTCGTGATGACCACCGCGGTCGAGTTCGAAGACCGAATGCCCGCCCTCGAAATAATGTCTTTTCACCAGACCGGCCGTCTCGAACTGGGTCAGCACCCGGTAGACCGTGGCCAGGCCGATGTCCTCCCCGGTTTCCAAGAGCAGCTTGTAGACATCTTCCGCGCTGACATGATGGTCCCCGCTCCTTTCCAGGAGTCCCAGAATCTTGCCTCGGGGGCGCGTGACTTTGAGACCCGCTTTGCGAATCTCCGATGTCTCGGACAAACCCGGCTGGTCCTGGGAGACCGTGAGTTTCGCCATTTGATCAGGTATGATCGGCACCTGTGAAATCTCCCTTCGAGCCAAACCTAATGCGACAGCTTCTCATCTGTGGGGCTTGCCTGGCAAGCCTCGTTCTCGGCGGCTGTGCCTGGCTGAACGATCTGCCGTTCGTGCACAAACCAGAGATCCAACAAGGTAATGTGCTGGATCAAGACGCCATCAACCAGCTTCAACCCGGGATGAGCAAGACCCAGGTAAGGTTCATCATGGGCACCCCCCTGTTGGTGGACGTCTTCCACCAGGAACGCTGGGACTATATCTATTCCATGCAGATCGGGCATCAACCCCGGTAAAAAAAACGGCTCTCCATCTTTTTTGAAGACAACCGTCTGGCCAGCATCAAGGGCGATCTCCAGCCCGAAGGCGGCGCCAAGCCTCGGCCCAAGGATGTGGTGATCAGCGTACCCGACGGCCTCCCGCGCGCTGGTGGTGGTCTCTTTTCCCAGACCCTGAGGCTCTTCGGCGTCGAGGACTGAGCCGGATCACCCACCCTTGTCCTGAAGGCTGCGTTTTTTCCTGGCCTCTTTCGGATCGGCGATCAAGGGCCGATAGATCTCTACCCGATCGCCGGGGTTCAAGGTCGATTCCTTGGTCATCATCTTGCCGAACACCCCGACCCGGGGCAGCCCGGGGTCGATCTCAGGGTAGCGCTCGAGTATCCCGGAACGCTGGATGGCCTCGCCCAGACTCATGCCGTGGGGACCCCGGATCTTGAGCAAACATTGTTCCTCGGGTTTGGCGTAGACCACTTCCACCTCGATCTGATCTTCTTCAGTCGCGACCACCGTACACCTCTCGTGCCCTTTTGTAGAAGGCGTCCACCAGGGAGTTGGCTATGTGATTGAAAACGGTGCCGAAGGCGGCGTCGATCAAGCGTCCGGCAAACTCGAATTCGAGCACCAGCTTGACCTTGCAGGCGTCCTCGCCCAGGGGGGTAAAGGTCCAGTGTCCCGACAGCTTGCGGAACGGACCCTCGCGCAGACGCAGCTCGATGCGTTCATAGGGGGTATTGCGGTTATAGGTGCTGAAGACCTGATGGATGCCGGCCCGCGCCACCTCGATCTCGGCACAGAGTTCCCGGGTGCTGGATGGCAACCAGCGTCCGGCCCGGCACCAGGGCAGAAATCTGGGGTAGGACTCGACATCGTTGACGAGCTCGAACATCTGGGCCGCCGAATAAGGCACCAGTAGGCTTTTGGTAACTATAGGCAAGGGGTAGCCGCCAAACCAAACCAGTCGAAAATCAATCGCCTTCGTGCAGAAATGTCGCCCGTTGCCGGAAAAACGGCCCCTATCGGGCCTAGCCTGGCCCGGATCGAATGCGGCAGTATAAGTAACGCCAGGGTCGAGGACCACTGGAGCGAGTAGGCGACTCTCCCCTACAATGCCCCTCATGAGCAAGCCAGCCAACAAAACCTCGCCCGGAAGTTCGACCATCGCCTTGAATAAAAAGGCCGGTCATGAGTATTTCATCGAGCAGCGCTACGAGGCCGGTCTGGTCCTCGAAGGCTGGGAAGCCAAAAGCCTGCGCGCCGGACGCGCCCAGCTCAAGGAAAGCTACGTCCTGCTCAAGGATGGCGAGGCCTTCCTCATAGGGTCCCACTTCTCCCCCCTGGCGACCGCCTCCACCCACATCAAGACCGATCCCACCCGGTCGCGCAAGCTCCTCCTGCATTTCCACGAGATCAGCCGCCTCATCGGTCTCACCGAGCGCAAAGGCTATACCCTGGTTCCCACCGCCCTGTACTGGAAACGCGGTCGGGCCAAGCTCGAAATCGGTCTCGCCAAGGGCAAAAAGCAATACGACAAACGGGAAGCGGAGAAGGATCGGGACTGGCAACGGGATAAACAGCGTCTGCTGCAGGAGCATCGCTGAGGCTTTCACCGCCCGGGGCTCCCGGGATCTCTCGAGACTTTCAAACCAAGAGACCTAGGGCGAGGGATAGCCGGGTTCATCCGCGCCCAGGCGCATCGCCATCAATTTGGTAGCGATTTTTGGCGGAACAACGAACACCGCCGATGGATCAGGATCCCTCAATTCCCGGTCCGGCAAGGGGCCGCCTGTGAGCAAAGTAGTTCGAGCTGCCCTTGTGAGTAGTCGCCGAGCTTTACCACCACCGTATCGCCGATCACCCGAACGCTGCCTTCGTCTGGCCAGATGGTGAGTCCAGCCGTCATGGGCATCAGGGTCCGGCGTTTCTCCTCGGGGGCGGGATAGAGTTTTCTCAACCCCAGCACCTTGAGAAATGCGGTCATCCTATAGGTGTTTCCCATGTCCCAGGCAAAAAAGGAAGCGCCGATATGCTCTCGCTTGACCCTGAGGGAGGTTTCCGGAAAGGCATGATAGCCGACGAATTCGATAAACCAGGGTGTCTCCTTGTTCCTGGCGACGGCCTGATCGATGCGCTCAAGCAATCGGGCGCCAAAGGCGCGGTCGGCCTCCAGGGCAAGATGGGTAGCGTTCTGCAGGCGTAAATCTATTATCGAGAATTCCAAAATGGCGAACAGCGAGACGATCTGTAACAGCCTCTTCCAGAGGCCACCAGCGTTCGCCAGACCGAGATAGAGGATTCCGGCGACGACCAAGGGGAGCGAAACGAGGGAGCGGACAGGCATTTCGCCGTTGTTGATGAAATGCAGTAGGAAGGGGGCCCAATAGAGGCACAGAAGAAGAAAGAGGCAGAGGAACTTTTCGGCCCGTCCAAGTCGTGCTCGGGCGATGGCGAAGCCGAGCGCCGCCGTGGAAAGGAGCAGTAGCATGGGCAGAGAGCGGATAGGATCGATATAGAAATCGGCATCGCCCGAGACATAGACGCCAAGCATGTATTGGTAGACACGATGAAATATCCTTGACGGGTGCTTTAGTAATGCCTCGGGATGCCAATAGGTATCCAGGATGTATTCAGGTGCTTCCCGACTCAGCCAGAGCAGGAGTTTCCATACCCCATAATAGAGAAGGACGCCAATCAACAGGGCCAGACAAAGCCGGACGCCTTGCCTAAGAAAATACCGGCTCAAGGGGAGATCGGCGGCGGAGCGGCTGAGCGCGAATTTGAGGTTGGCCACTAGAAATATGGTGGGCGCCACGAAGATCAGGCTTTGATAAGAGGCCAGCGCAAGGGCGTAGAATCCACCGGCAAGGATAAGGGAGCCGGGAGAACCGCGGCTCATCTGCAAGGTCATGCCGACGGCGACGAATAGGAAACCCAGACCGACACCATAGTTCATGCTGTAGGAGAGCACGAAAATCAGGGTCGGATAGGCCAACAGCACCAGACCGGCGAGGATATGATCAAGCGAGAACCGCGGCTGCCAGAGAGAGAGTATGAGAAAACAACCGAGGAGATAGGTTGCCAGACCCAGGGCCAAAGGGAAGGTTGGCACGATCGGATAGGGTATCACCCATCCGCTCAGCAAATACCAAAACCAGCGCCCACTCCTCAACCAATGAAGATGCAGTTGCTCCCTCTCGGTGGCCTCGCCCCAAAGCTCCTCATCTATAGACAGATTAAATCCGAACAACTCCATGCCGTAGATGAACGCGGCCCCTAGGGCCAGGGTTATCAGGAAGCTTTGTGGATGAATAGCCAGGTTCGCTGAACGGAGCCAAAACTCTTTGAGTGAGCCGAAGAGCATCGGCGGCTGATCATGTTCCATGTGGCCGAAGTCCGGGATGGAGAAGTTGGTTGGCTATTCTAGTACGACTTAAAAGCTGTTTAGAAACCCTTGCCTCCCGGGCATCGAGCGGAAAGGCCCGATTTTCGTTCTCTCTTTAGCAACAAAAAAGAAACAGGGCTTTAATTGTTCTCTTTGCGAGAACGATAATCGCAGGCACAGACCTTAGCCCCGAGGCGCGGAGGCTGTAACGAGACTTTCCAAACAGTTTCTTAGCCGGTCGAGGCCAAAGGCCCCGACCGGATGGGACCCAGAATCTCCAGGGCCGGGATCAAGCCGGAGTGGTCGTTCCCCTACGCCACCAGCTCAGGGCCATGGCCGTCATGACCAGGGTCAAGACGATGGCGGCCCCGGCAGGCACATCGAACATGGCCGAGGCCAAGAGGCCGAGGACATATCCCGCGCCGCCACCGGCATAGCCGATCGCCAGCCGTTCCTCCGCCGCCAGGGCGGGGACGATAAGGCTGGCGAACACCAGATAGACCCCCACCACCTGCACCGAAGCGGTGATCGTCAGGGCGAACAACAGATAGAACCCCAGGGGTGACTCCCCAAGCCGGAACCTGAACCATCCTGTCAGTACCCCCAGGGTGATGAGGCCGAGGGGGATCAGGTCCACCCAGGTGGTCCAGAGGATCTGCCCCACCAGCAGGTCCTTGAGGTGCTCGGCGCCATGGGGATCCTGACTCATGAGCAGGATGGCGGTGCTGGCGGCGACGACAAAGGTCACGCCAATCACCGCTTCCTGCTGCTGCGGCCGGCGTTTTTCCATGAATCTCAACAACAGGGCGCCGGCGAGTGCCGCCGTCACCGCCCCCAACTGGACCGCCCACCCCGAGGGTTCGGTGCCAAGGGCGTTGATCAGGATGACCCCCAACCCGGCGATCTGGGCGATCGCCAGGTCGAGAAAGACGATGCCCCGACGCAATACCTCCATGCCCAAGGGCACATGGGTGGCCAAGACCAGCATTCCAGCAACCAGGGCGGGCAGCAGGATCCCTGGTTCGAGGCCGAGATCCGTCATTTCATGGCCCTCTCGATCCGGTTCAGGGTGTCATCGAAGAGGCTGAAAAGGTCTTTTGCCGCCGCCGTACCGCCGACGGTGAAAGGCAATTCCACCGCCTCGATGCCAGTCTGTTCCCGGATCCAGTCGCTGGGTTTGGGGGAGAGATAGGCGGCCCGCAGGGTCATCTTCGCCGGCCGGCTTCTCAGCTTGTCCAGCAACTGTCCCAGGGAGGCGACGGAGGGGTCGATGCCGGGTTTCGGCTCCAGATCGGCGACCACCACCAGCCCCAGCCACTCGGCCAGATAGGTCCAGCTTTTGTGATGCACCAGCACCGGCGTTCCCCGCCATCCCTTGGCCCGTTGTTCCCAACCGGCGATGGCGGCCCTTAGGCGGGTGCTGAAATCCTGATAGCGGGCTATGTAGTGGTCGGTGTTGGCGGGATCGAGATCCCGCAGGCGCTTGCTCAGGGCCTCGGCCACCGGCAGCAGATTGCGCGGATCGGTGTGGATATGGGGATTGCCCGCGGCGTGCACATCGCCCATGGAGCGATCCACGACGCCGGGACGCTCCAGGAGGCGCACCTGCTCGGCCGCCTCGAAAAAACCGCTTTGCCCCGGTTGGATGGCGGCATTGCCGGACTCGCGTTGCAACAGCGGAAGCCAGCCGGCTTCCAATTCGGCGCCGGTGCAGACCAAGAGATCGGCGCGTCGCGCCTGGGCAATCAGCGATGGGCGCGCCTCGATATGATGCGGGTCCTGGCGCGCGGTGGTGGCGGAAACGACCGCCGCCTGGTCGCCCGCCAACTCCTGGGTCAGGGCCATCCACTCCGGCTCGCAGGTCAGGACATTGAGAGCGGCGGCGCCAAGGCCCTGGGCCGCCAGGCTGAGAAAGGTGGCGAGCAGACCAGCCAAGGCTTGTTTGGAGATCTTCATGGGTTTCATGCCTCGCTTAAAACTTGTGCGCGCCGTGGGCGCCCAGACTCAGGATGTATTGCAGGGTGATCTGATCATTGTCCGGACTCCCCTGCATGGAATGATCGCGGGCCCACTGCAACCGGAAACGGGAAAACTCGCTGGGTGAGTAGTCCGCCATCAGACTCCATTTGTTAGGCTGGTAATCGGGTCTGGGCAGAAAGGCGTTATTGGCGCCGAAATTGACACTCCCGCTATCCAGCCGGTCGTAGCGCAGACCGGCGCGCCAACGCGGCATGAATTGGTAAACGCCCTGGGCATACCAGCCGGACTGGCGCGAACGATAGAGCCCGGTGGTACCGTCGCAGGCGCCGCCCTCCAGAAGGTTATCCTCACAGAGCAAATCGCCATTTTCGGTCCGGTGGAAATATTCGGTCTGGAACTTGAAGTGGCGATCCTTGGGGTTGCCGTCCGGCGCCCATTTCCAGACCAGATCGGCGATCCAGGTCTTGCTGGTGCCGGTGAAATCGGTAAGCGCCTCGATGTCGTTGAGATCTTCGATATGGCTGGAGCGCGCCTTGGGCGAGGCATAGACATAGGACAGTCCGGCGCGCCAACTCTGTTCGATGCCGATATCGTCGCCGACATGGGCAAAGGCCGCCCAGGCCCCGGGACCGTTTTTGTCGCCCCCTTCTTCAGAGCCGGGGAAGTTCTGGCCGCGTCCCGCCTCCAGACCGAATTCGAGAAAGACCGGCAACGGCGCCAACCATTTCGCCTGCAACCCATCCTGGGCGAAATGTTCGCCGAACAGAACCTGGTACATGAGATTGTTGTCGGCGAAATCCCAGGCATGGGGATGCTGCTCGTTCTGATAGCCGATGCCGGAGAGGAAACGCCCACCCTTGAGGGAGAAGCCTTTGCCCAGGGATAAGGTTTGGAACCAGGCCTCTTCCACCTCCGCCTCACCGTCGGCCAGGGCGATATTGGCATAGCCGCGAAAATAGGGGTCCACGCTGGCCCCCAGGGTCAGTTCGGTATGATCCAGAGAGAATCCCCGCTCGCCGCCGTGATCATGGCCACCCTGAAGAAAGCCGGTGATGTGGCGCTCGCCGCCCAGGCGGCGGGCGTAATTGCCCTGCAGGATGAGGGAGATCTCCGGGTTGAAGGCGCTCTGGGCGGCGGGTTGCTTGGCGGCCTGATCGGCTGTGGTCTGGGCGGCTTCGGCCCGACTTGCGGTCTTCTCCAGCCGGGCCTCCATCTCTTTCAATCGCGTTTCATAGTCGTCTTTCAACGTCTTCAGTTTTTGTTCAAATTCCGCCCGCAACTGGGCGACCTCCGCGTTGGTGGCGGCCACCGCGGGTACAGTGTTGACAAGGACCGCGCTGATGGCGACGGCAACCCGGCTGTGCCTGAACATGGGAACAACCTCCGAATCCGAACCATAGCCACCGCCGGACGCTGGATCGGCTCCAGTCCGGCGGTGGGGGATCATGGCGAAAGTGGCCGGGGACACCCCCCAGCCGCGGGCAAGACCCGGGGATCAGCGTTCGGGAGGGGCGCGCGAACGGTAAGCCGCAACCAGGGGTTGGGGCAGCGCCTCGCGGCGAGGAGCCAGGACGTGGTGAACAAGGCCGGGGACAAAGGCGGCGGGCGGCGGGGCCGAGGCCGGCAGACTGGTCCCGAGATTGACGTAGGCGACGCACAGCGAGCAGGCCAGCCGCTCGGGGACATCCACATCCGGCCTGGAATCATGGCCGAGGGCATGGATGGCCGCCGCCAGCGGCGCCGCCCCAAGCAGCCAGACCAACACCAAAGTCAGCCACCAGCGGCGACGGACCCTGGGAAGCGTGGCGGGTTGGAAACCGAGATTCATCCGATAACCATCGGCAAAACCCTCTCCCCTGTCACCCCATTATTCCAGTGCCGCGGTCAGGGTCCGAATGTTGTGCCGCATCATGTCGAGATAGGTGGGGGCCGGGCCATCCGCGGTCGACAGGGCATCGGAGAACAGGGTGCCGCCGAGGCGGGCGCCGGTCTCGCGGCGGATGCGCTCCAGCAGGCGCGGGTCGGAGATGTTTTCCACGAACAGGGCCGGGATCCGGTCCCGCCTGATCTGGCGGATGAGGGCGGCCACAGCGGCGGCGGAAGACTCGGCGTCGGTGCTCATCCCCACCGGGGCGATGAACTCCAAGCCATAGGCGCGGGCAAAATAGCCGAAGGCGTCATGGGAGCTGACCAGCCGGCGTCTGGCTGCTGGCAAGGCGCCCAGGGTGGTCCTGGCCTCCTGGTCGATGGCCTCGAGCTGGGCCAGATAAGCCTCGGCCCGGGCGCGATAGACCTCGGCCCCGGACGGATCGGCCTGGACCAGGGCCTCGCGGATATTGACCACATAGTGGCGACCATTGGCGAGGTCTTGCCAAGCATGGGGGTCCGCGTTGTCCTCCTGGGAACCCTCGCCCTGCCGCATCTTGAGGAGAGTCACGCCGCGGCTGGCCACCACCAACGGCCCCCGATAGCCGGCGGCCTTGACCAGTCGCTCCATCCAGCCCTCGAAACCCAGCCCGTTCATCACCACCAGATCGGCCTTGGCGAGGGTCCTGGCGTCCGTCGGCGTCGGCTGATAGACATGGGCATCCCCGTTGGGTCCGACCAGGGCCTTCACATCGAGGCGATCACCACCGATCTGGCGGCTAATGTCGGCCAGGATACTGAAGCTGGCGACCACCTTGAGCGGCTCGGCGGTCGCCGGCGAGCCCCACACCACCCCGAGCGACAGGACGAGAAAGAACAGAATCAAGCGACCAGGCACGCACATGGCTCGAACGACCTCTCAGGAAGCGAAATGCCGGCGGGGACGCCAGCGACGCCACAACAAACCTTCGATACCCAGAATCAGGGACAGCAGATAGGCGCCACCCAGGGTCAGGACGATGGCCGGCCCGGCCGGGAGCGCCAGATGGTAAGACAGCAGCAGCCCCAGGCTCGACCCCAGAAAGGCGATCCCCACCGCCACCAACAGCAGGCGCGTGATATCCCGCACCCAGAGCCGGGCCGCCGCCGCGGGCAGGATCATGATCCCAACCGCCATCAGGGTGCCCAGGGCATGGAAACCGCCGACCAGATTGAGCACCAGCAGAACCAGAAAGCCGAGATGGACCCTGGCGCTGGAGCGCCCGACCTGGCGCAGAAAGGCCGGATCGCAGCACTCCAGCACCAGGGCGCGATAGCCGAGGGCGAGCCCCAACAGGGTCAGCGAGGCGATGCTGGCGAGCAACAGCAGGGCGCCGTCATCGAGCGCCAGCACGGTACCGAACAACACATGCAACAGATCCACATTGCTGCCCCGCAATGACACGATCAGGACCCCGGCGGAGAGGGAGATGAGGTAAAAGGTGGCGAGGCTCACGTCCTCCCGCAACAGGGTCAGGCGGGCGATACCCCCGGCGGCGAGGGCCACGATCAGCCCGACCACCACCCCACCGATGGTCATGGCCGGCAACGACAGCCCGGCGATCAGGTACCCAATGGCCGCCCCGGGCAAAATAGCGTGGGCGATGGCGTCTCCCGCCAGGCTCATCCGTCGCAGCATGAGAAACACCCCCACCGGGGTGGCGCCCAGGGACAAGGCGAGACAGCCCACCAGCGCCCGGCGCATGAAGCTGAACTCGATGAAGGGGTCCAGAAGCAAGGTGTCGATCATGTCGATTCCCGTTCCGGCGTCCGTGGGCACAAGCGGGCGTGCTCGTCGAAGGCCTCGGCGCGTTCCCGCGCCCGGCGCAGATTTTCCGTGGACAGAACCGGCTCTGTCGGGCCACGGGCGATCTGTTCCCGCGCCAGCAACAGGGTCTCCGGGTAGTGATGGCGGACATGCTCCAGATCGTGCAGCACCGCGATCAGGGTGCGACCCGCCTCATGCCAGCGTTGCACCAGGGCGGCCAGATCCGTGACCGTCTTCAGATCCACCGCGGTATAGGGCTCGTCAAGCAGAATCAGCGGCGCCTCCTGCAACACCAGCCGGGCAAAACGGACCCGCTGCAACTGGCCGCCGGAGAGCGCGCCGATGGGACGGCTTTCAAAGCCGAGCAGACCGACCTCCGCCAGGGCCGTTTCCACCTGTGTTCGTCCCGCGGCACCGAGGGGGCGAAAGGGTCCCAGATGCCGCCACAGCCCCATGGCCACGAAGTCGAAGACGCGGATGGGGAAGCTGGCATCCAGGGTCGCCTGTTGGGGAAGAGAGGCGATCTCTCCTCGCGAGAGACCATGAAACCGGATCCGGCCCTCCAGGGGTGGAATCTCGCCGTTGATCGCCTTGAGCAGGGTGGACTTGCCGGCCCCGTTCGGTCCCACCAGGGCCAGGAGGGTCCCGGTGGCCACTTCACCGGTGAGATGATGCACCACCGGGTGGCGGTCATAGCCCAGGGTCAGGTTGTCGAAGCTCAACAAGGGGGTCGACATGGCGGCGGCTCAGTGCAAGGCCCAGACGACGGCCAACCAGAGCAGCCCCAGAAGGATACCGACCTGCAACAGCCGCTGACCGGCTCCGGCGCAGAGCGCCGAGGCCAAGCGGCGATGATGGGAAGAGGATGACATCGGCGATGATGCCTATGATTTGGTCAATTCGGGAGACATAGAATGCAATTCTGTTGCGATACAAGCAAGGGTGAAATCACCCTCCCCTATCGGCCCCGGGGCAGTTCGGACAGGCGCCATAAAAGGTCAACTCGGCATGGTCGAGCCGAAACCCCTGGGGCAAGACCGCCGCGATGGCCGGTTGCAGGGATTCGAGACAGAACACCAGACCGCAACCTTCGCAATGGAAATGGGCATGGCTGTGGCGCTCGTCGCCGGCGGCATTGAAGCGCCAGACGCGGTCGATACCGGCCACCCGATGCGCCAGATCATGGCTCACCAACCAATCCAGGGTGCGATAGAGGGTAACCCGATCATGGGCGATGCCGTCCTGGCCGAGGGCGGCAGCGATCTCTTCGTGACTGAGGGCGCGGCCCGCGGCGCGCAGGATCCCCAACACCGCCGAGCGGGTACGGGTCACCCGCCCACCGCGCCCGGCGATGAGGGCGGAAATGTCGGACATCGGGGTTGGGGAGGTTTTCATCTTGGCCATAGCTTGCCTTGAGCTGACGACTAATGCAACACTATGGCACTAAGTTCCCGGCGAACAACTGGCCGATCCTGTTTCAAGCCCCGGGCTTGGACGCCAAGAGGCGGAAAAGAGCCTTTTTTATCGCTGTTTTCAGCAACAATCTAGCAGAAATAATCGGTTATTGTTCTTCATAGGAGAACGAAAAAATGAGATTTCGCCCCAGGCCCGGCGCCCTCTTCGCCCTTTTGTTCCCCAGCGTCGGACTGGCCGAACAGGCCCATGAACATGGGGTAGCGACACTGGAGGTGACCCTGGACGGCCCTGGCCTGACCCTGGTGCTGGAGAGTCCGCTGGATAACCTGGTGGGCTTCGAGCACGCCCCGCGTCAGGCCGGAGAGGAGGCGGCGTTGAAACAGATGGAACACCGTCTGTCGGACCCGAAACAACTCTTCAGCCCCGACCAGGCGGCCGCCTGTTCGATAGGCAGGGTACAGATAAAACAGCCCTACGCCACCGCCGCCCGACCGCCCCAGGTAACAACCCCGCCGGAGACCGGGCACGAGCCTGAACAACACGCCGAGGTCATGGCGACCTACGAGTGGCACTGCGACCACCCAGAGGCGCTGCGCCGTCTCCAGGTGCGGCTGTTCGAGCCCTTCCCGGGGATAAAACGGATCCGGACACAGACCGCCACCCCGGGCGGTCAGGGTAGCGCCACCCTGACCAAGAGTCGGACGGATCTGCCGCTCTGAGCCATGACGACGCCTTGCCTTCAGGTGCGGGATCTGGTGTTTCGCTGGCGGGCGGACCAGCCGCCCTGTCTGGAGATTGCGCAATTCTCTCTGGCGGTCGGCGAGCGTCTGTTCCTGCATGGCCCGAGCGGCAGCGGCAAAAGCAGTCTGTTGTCCCTGATCGGCGGGGTGAGTCTGGCCGAACAGGGCTGCCTGGAGGTGCTGGGCCAGGATATCCGGCGCTTGTCTTCCCGAGACCGGGACCGCTTCCGGGCCGAGCACCTGGGCTATATCTTCCAGCTCTTCAACCTGATTCCCTACCTTTCGGCCCTGGACAATATCCTGCTCCCCTGCCGCTTCTCTCCCCGGCGGCGAGCCCAGATCCGGAACGCCGGACGCACCCCGTTGGAGGAGGCCCAACGCCTGGCCCGGCACCTGGATCTGGCCCCCCAATGGCTCTCCCGACCGGCGCTGGAGCTTTCCGTCGGTCAGCAACAACGGGTGGCCGCCGCCCGGGCCCTGATCGGTCGCCCCCAACTGGTCATCGCCGACGAGCCGACATCGGCACTGGATGCCGACCGGCAGCGGGCCTTTCTGGATCTGTTGCTCAATGAATGCGGGGAGTCCGGCGCCGCCGTGCTTTTTGTCAGTCATGACATCCGGCTGGCGGAACGCTTCGACCGCGTCCAGGAACTGGGCGCCATCAATCGGGCGGTGCCCTGGATGACGCCATGACCCCCATATTGCCGCTCTGCTGGCGCAGCCTGCTCAACCGCAAATTGACCCTGGGCCTGACCCTGATCTCGGTGGCCCTGAGCGTGGCCCTCCTGCTCGGCGTCGAGCGACTGCGTACCCAGGCCCGTCAGGGGTTCACCGGTAGCATCGCCGGGACCGATCTCATCCTGGGCGCCCGCGGCGGATCCATCCAGTTGCTGCTCTATTCGGTGTTCGGTATCGGCCAGGCCACCAACAACCTGTCCTGGAACAGCCTGCGGGCGATCGCCGCCCATCCCCAGGTGGCCTGGATGGTGCCCCTGTCCCTCGGTGATTCCCATCGCGGTTTCCCTGTCCTGGGCACCGATCAGGGCTACTTCCAACACTACCGCTACGCCCGCCAGCGGGCGCTCGCCTGGCAGGCCGGACATCCCTTCGCCGGACTGTTCGAGCTGGTGCTCGGCGCCGAAGTGGCGGCCCGGCTGGAATATGGGCTCGGCGACCAGATCGTGCTGGCCCATGGTGCCGGGGAACACAACCTGATCGAGCACAGCGACAAACCCTTTCGGGTGGTGGGGATCCTGGAGCGCACCGGCACCCCGGTGGATCGCGCCCTGCTCGTCAGCCTGGAGGCGATCGAGGCTATCCATATCGACTGGCAGGGCGGCGCCCCGCCCCTCCCGAACCAGCGGCTTACCCAGGAACAGGCCGCCGGGTTCGATCTCGCCCCGAAAAAAGTGACCGCCGCCCTGCTGGGGCTGAAGTCCCGCGCCGCCGTCTTCCAGGTGCAACGCTTCATCAACCAGTATCCGGGCGAACCCCTGCTCGCCATTCTCCCCGGCGCCACCCTGCAAGAACTCTGGGACCTGATCGGCGTCGCCGAGCAGGCTCTGCTGGCGATTTCCGCCTTCGTCGTGGTGGTCGGGCTCGCCGGGCTGACGGCGGTCATCATCGCCGGACTGGGCGAACGACGGCGTGAACTGGCCATCCTCCGCTCCCTCGGCGCCGGTCCCCGCCATATCTTTTTCCTCCTCGCCAGCGAAAGCCTGTTGCTCAGCCTGGCCGGTTCCTTACTTGGATTGGGTCTGGTCTACGGCCTGACGCTGGCCTTGTCCCCCTGGCTGGAATCCAGACTGGGGCTCGTCGTCGGCCTCGACTGGCCATCGGCCCGGGAGTGGGAATTGCTCGCCGCCGTCATCGGCGGCGGACTCATCGCCAGCCTGTTTCCGGCCTGGCGCGCCTATCGTCTGTCCCTGGCCGACGGCCTGACCCTGAGGGTTTGAGTCTTATGCGTCGCTCCGCTGTATTCGCTGTCCTGGGGCTCGGTCTGCTGGTCGTGGCCTTTTGGCCGTGGCGCCCCTGGGAAGAGCGGGTGGCAAATCCCGATCCGGCACCCGGCCGGGAGGTCGCCAGCGCCCAGCCCGAAGCGCGCACCCTCAAGTGGGAGGATCTCGTCCCCAAGGAGTGGAACCCGGACCGACTCCTGGATGAACTGGACCCGAGCGACCTGGACGACCAGGATCCCCGGGCGGTCGAGATGTATGCCCGCCTCCAGGCGGAATGGGACACGGCGCCCCTGGTCGAGGCCCTCTCCGGCACCCTGGTGCGCCTCCCCGGCTTTGTCGTGGCGCTCGAAGGTACAGCCGAGGGGATCACCGAGTTTCTCCTGGTGCCCTATTTCGGCGCCTGCATCCATGTGCCGCCGCCACCGGCCAACCAGATCGTCCATGTGCTCCCCCGACGGCCCCTGACCGACCAGCGCGGTCGCGCGCCGGTGTGGGTCACCGGCACCCTGACCACGGAACGGGCCCAGACCCAACTCGGCCATGTCGGCTACCGTCTTACCGGGGCCAAGGTCGAGCCTTACACAAGCGGCGGTCCCGAGGCCAAGGCCCGGAAATAATCCTCAAGACCGCCGGGGACGCGCCGTCACGCGCGGCTAGGCGCGATGCGACTTCTTCTGTTTCAGCTTCATGATCCCCAAGGCGTTCATCACGATCTTCTCGTAGATGGGTTCGGAGGTGCCCCGTTTCATCTTCGACATGAAGTATTTCTCGAAGCCGATCTTCGCCATGTGCACCCATTTTCCCTGGGAGAACCAGTTGACGTTGCGCGGCGGGATCTGCGGCAACGCCACGAAGGCGGCACCGGAATCGCCGAAGTCGGCGAGGCAGACCGCGTTCCAGGTGGCCTTCTCCTGGGGCTCCTGGCCATCGAGCTGGGCGCGGATGTTATGCGCCGTCGCGGTAACCATGGATTCGATCATGTAGCCGGTCTTGGGGGCGCCGGTGGGCACCGGGGTGGCCTCGACTGGTGGGATGGCGACACAGACGCCGACCGAGTAAATATTCTTGAACCTGGGGTTGCGCTGATGCTCGTCGATGAGGATGAAGCCGCGCGGGTTGGTCAGCCCCTCAATGCCGAAAACGGCATCCACCCCCTTGAAGGCCGGCAGCATCATCGAATACTTGAAGGGGAGCTCGTGCTCTTTCTTCGGCTTCCCATCCTCGTCGTGCTCGGTCACGTACATCTTGTTCGGCTCGATCCTGGTGACCTTGGCGTTGCAGATCCACTTGACGTGACGATCACGCATGGCCGATTCGAGCAGGCCCTTGGAGTCACCCACCCCCCCGAGTCCGAGGTGGCCGACATAGGGCTCGGCGGTCACGAAAGTCATGGGCACGCGGTCACGGATCTTGCGCCGGCGCAGGTCGGTGTCCATGATCATGGCGAACTCGTAGGCCGGACCGTAACAGGAAGCGCCCTGGACCGCGCCCACGACGATCGGACCGGGGTCCTCGACAAAGCGGTTCCAGTCCAGACCCGCCTCTTGGGCATGCTGCACATGGCAGATCGAGTGGGTGTTGCCTCCCGGGCCGAGACCCTGGACCTCATCGAAGGCGAGCTTGGGGCCGGTCGCGATGACCAGGAAGTCGTAGTCGATGCGACTCCCATCCTCCAGTTCCAGCTGGCTGTACTCCGGATGTACCCGTTTCACCGTCGCGGCCATGAAATCGATCTTTTTCTTCGCCAGCGCCTTGCCGATATCGATCTCGATCTCCTCGCGCTTGCGCCAGTTCACGGCGACCCAGGGATTCGAGGGTACGAAGTGGAACTTCGGCTCACGCGAGATCACTGTCACCCTGTCTTCGGGACGCGCGTTCTCGCGCATCTCGTAAGCCATCGGCATACCGCCGATGCCCGCCCCCATGATGAGGATATGTGCCATAACAACTCTCCACCCAGAATAGAAGCCTTGATGTCCGAGGCGCGATTCCGCGGCCTCTGTTCCCGAAAGCCGTTTGTCGCCCTCCCCTCCTTGTCGATGTGGAGACCGGAGAGAGTTGTTGCTTGGGCGTGCCTCACCTCGGCCGTCGATCGGCGAGCCGCGGGATGAGGTAAAACAACGGCTTTACAAACAAGCAACATAGCGTTGCGACAAGGTCGTCGCATTGACGAATCAGAATTCACCGGGTCTTTCTTGGAAAGCCGGGGTTCATGCCGACAGGGTGGAATCCGGCTGTCCGTCTGACCGAAAAGGGAAGAAGGAAGGCGATGAGGTTTGGTAGAGTATGGCTCGAGGAAAGGCTGGCTTGTGGGATGATGATCGGCGGCGAACGAATACCCGATGGCTACTCCTTCCCGCCCACTGGCCAGCCGCTGTTGGGGCGGGATTGCCCCGGCAACCGCCATGCTTTGGCGCAACGGATGACAGGCCCCAAGCCTTATGAAGCTCAAATTCACCAAAATGCAGGGTCTGGGCAACGACTTCGTCGTCATCAATGCCCTCGACCAGCCTTTCACCCCCGCGCGGGAGCGTATCCGTTTTCTCGCCGATCGCCATTTCGGTATCGGTTGCGACCAAGTGTTGTTGGTCAAGCCCGCCTCGGCGCCGGGGTTGGATTTCGATTACCGCATCTACAACGCCGATGGCGGCGAGGTCGAGCAATGCGGCAATGGCGCCCGCTGTTTTGCCCGCTTCGTGCGCGACCAGGGCCTGACCGACAAGACCGAGATCGCGGTGGGGACCCTGGCCGGTCCGATCCGTTTGTTTGTCGAGCCGGACGGACAGGTGCGGGTCAATATGGGGGAACCGCAATTGGAGCCCGGGCGTATCCCCTTCCTGGCCACCACCCGGGCCCTGAGCTATGACCTTGAAGTCGCCGGGAGCCTGGTGTCCATCGGTGCGGTCTCCATGGGCAATCCCCATGCGGTACTCAGGGTGCCGGACGTGGACAGGGCCGAGGTCGCCCGTCTGGGACCGGCGATAGAAACCCATCCCCGCTTTCCCGCCCGGGTCAATGTGGGCTTCATGCAGGTCCTGGGGGCGGATCGGCTCCGCCTGCGGGTCCATGAACGCGGCGCGGGCGAGACCCTGGCCTGCGGCACCGGGGCCTGTGCCGCTGTGGTGGTTGGTCAGCTCCAGGGTCTGTTGTCGCCGCGGGTCGGGGTGGATCTTCCCGGTGGCCGCCTTGTGATAGAGTGGCGGGGCGAAGGCTGGCCGGTATGGATGACCGGACCGGCCGAGGGCGTCTTCGAGGGGAGTATCGAGGTGTGAAAAATAAAAAGTCTGCGTCAGCGCCTGGGGAAATCCAGGATGGAGCTGTGGTCGAGTACCTCCGGAAGCATCCGGATTTTTTCGAACGGTATCCGGATCTTCTGTTGGACCTTGAAGTGCCGCATCCGAGCGGCGGCGCCATCTCCCTGGTCGAACGTCAGCAGAAACTGCTGCGGGCCGAGGTAGCCCGTTACCGGAAACAGCTCGGCGAATTCATCGCCGTCGCCATAGAAAACGAGCAGGTCAATCAACGCCTGCATCGTCTCACCCTGGCCCTGCTGGAGGCCGGCACCCTCGAAGAGGCCCTGACCATCATTCAGGATGGGCTGCATGACGATTTCCTCGCCGATGCCGTCGAGCTGCGCCTTTTTAGCCAGGAAGAACTGGATGATCGCCTGGCCCGCTCCACCGGCGAGGGCGCCGCCTCGACCCTGCAGGAACTCTTCGAGCGGGGGCGACCCCTCTGCGGTCGGCTGCAGCGACAACAGATGAAGCATATCTTCGGTTCCCAGGCGGAAGAGATCCGTTCGGCGGCGGTCATTCCCCTACAGACCAAGGGTGTCTCCGGCCTGCTGGCGATCGGCAGTCACAACGAAGATCGTTTTCACCCGGCCAAAGGCACCGAGTTTCTGACCCGTCTGGGCGATCTCGTCAGTCGCAAACTCCAGGCCCTGGCCGTGCCCGGCGCCTGAAGACGCGCTCGGTGGCTCCCATGAGCGAGGCCCAGACCCCCGCCGAAGTGGTTCCCGACGACCCCTTGGAACAGGGGGTACGCCAGTTCCTCGATCATCTGCGCTTCGAGCGCCGCCTCTCGCCGCACACCTCCGAGGCCTATGCACGGGACCTGCGGGAGGTGGCGCGTTTCGCCCGCCGCCAGAGTTGTCCGGACTGGGCGCACCTCAGCCAGAACCAGCTCCGGGCCTATGCCGCCTCGCGCCGCCGGGCCGGGCTCTCCGGCCGTACCCTGCAACGGGAGTTGTCCGCGGTGCGCAGCCTGTACAAATTCCTGCTGCGGGAACATCTGGTGCCGAACAACCCGGCCCAGGGGGTGCGGGCGCCCAAATCGGCCACCCATCTGCCGAGCCCGATCGAGGTCGATCAGGTGCAACAGCTCCTCGATGTGCCGGTGACGGATCCCCTGGAGATCCGGGACCTGGCCATGATGGAACTCTTCTATTCCTCGGGATTGCGGTTGGCCGAGCTGGTCTCTCTCGACCTGGGCGATCTCGATCTGCCGGACACCACCCTGGAGGTGACCGGCAAGGGCAGCAAGGCCAGGCGCCTCCCCATCGGCCGCAAGGCCCTGGAGGCCCTGGGACGCTGGTTCGAAGTCAGACGCCGGATGGTGGGTCCCGAGCAGCCCGCCCTCTTCGTCAGCCGTCTCGGTCGACGCCTCACGCCCCGCAGCGTCCAGCTCCGACTCGCCCGCTGGGCGCTACAGCAAGGCCAGGGACAACAGCTGCATCCCCACCGACTGCGCCATTCCTTCGCCAGCCATTTGCTGGAATCCTCCGGCGATCTGCGGGCGGTTCAGGAACTGCTCGGCCATGCCAATATCAGCACCACCCAGATCTATACCCATCTGGATTTCCAACATCTGGCCCAGGTCTACGATCAGGCCCATCCCCGGGCGAAGCGGAAGCCGGACCCACCCCTGGTCGAGGAATAGCTTCAAGAACTTCGGCAGCGGTTGATGCAAACAGATCGCTAGCCGCAGGGAACCGGGCCTCGGCTGAAAATGGCCGGTTTTCGTTCTTCTTGAGAGAACAATAGCTCTCGTAATAACGGTATTGTTCTCCTGAAGAGAACGAAAAACCTGACCACAGAGCCCCTGCCCGGGAGTGATCTAGCCTCCAGCATTCGCTGGTTCCCAAGCTCCAGCTTGGGAACCAGCCTGAAAAACCCCTTTCCTGACCCGAAATCCGCGCTCTAGCCTGGGTTGTAAGAAGATCCCCGCCCCTGCAACTCATCCCAGAGGGCCTCGAACTGGAGGCTCAACTTGTGTTTGGGATCCAGGTGGATCATGGGCCGGGATTGCTCGTGGGATTCCTTGACCTTGACCGAGGCCGACAATCTGGTCCCCAACATGGGCAGCCCCTCGTCGATGAGTTCCTGCACCAGGCGTTGCGGCAGTTTGGCCTGGGACTGAAACTGATTGACCACGATCCCTTCCACCCTGAGGTGGGGGTTATGGTCGTCGCGGATCTCATTGATGTCCTCCAGCAGCCGATACACCGCCCGGCGCGAGAAGTCGTCGCAATCGAAGGGGATCAGGCAGTTGGTCGCGGCGATCAGCGCCGAACGGGTATAGAAGCTCATCGCCGGCGGGGTGTCGATGAAGACCTCGGTATATTCCATCAACTGGTCGAGGGCGTCGCGCAGTTTGAAGATCTTGTATCTGGCGGTCAGCTTCTCGTGCAGGGTCTCCATGTCATGATGGGCCGGCAGGATATCCAGGTTCTCGAAGGGCGTGGGGTGGATGTAATCCCGGACGACGCGCTTGTTGAACTTGAAAAACAGCATGTCATCGAAAAAATCCGCCAGGCTGGGTTTGGCGGTCACCGCCTTGCCTCCCAGCAGATACTGGGTCGAATTGGTCTGGGGATCGAGATCGACCACCAGGGTCCGCCGCCCCCGGGCGGCACTGATGGCCGCCAGGTTACAACTGATGGTGGATTTGCCCACCCCACCCTTCTGATTGAATACCACGCGCCGCATTGTGATGCTCTCCGCTTCAGCCACGGACCGGGTTCAGCCGCGACAGATCCCGCACCGCCCCCTGGGCGGCGGAGGTAGTCATGGCCGCATAGGCCAGCAGCGCCTGGGATACCGGCCGCTGCCTGTGACTGGGTCGCCAGGCCAGCTCCCCGCGCTCCGACATCGAGCGCCGCCGAAGCTCCAGCTCCTCCGCCGACACCAGAAGTTCGATCCGCCGTTGCGGGATGTCGATCTCGATCGGATCCCCCTCCTCCACCAGGGCGATGGTCCCGCCTTCCGCCGCCTCGGGCGAAACATGGCCGATGGACAGCCCCGAGGTGCCGCCCGAGAAGCGGCCGTCGGTGATCAGGGCACAGGCCTTGCCGAGCCCCTTGGATTTGAGATAACTCGTCGGATAGAGCATCTCCTGCATCCCGGGTCCGCCTCGGGGGCCTTCGTAGCGGATGACGACCACATCGCCGGCCAGGACACTGTCATTCAGGATCCCTTCCACCGCGTCCTCCTGGCTCTCGAAGATCCGCGCCCGGCCCTTGAATACCAGGATCGAGGCATCGACGCCGGCGGTTTTGACGATACAGCCCTGCTCGGCCAGATTGCCGTAAAGCACCGCCAAGCCGCCATCCCGGGAATAGGCATGCTCGAGATCCCGGATACAGCCCCGGGCCCGATCCAGATCCAGTTCCGGCCAGCGCGCGGCCTGACTGAAGGCCGTCTGGGTGGGAACCCCACCGGGGGCGGCCAGATAACTGACCTTTACCGACTCCTCCGGCGAACGGCGGATATCCCAGCGATCCAGGGCCTCGCTGAAACTCTTGGCGTGGACGCTGGGCACCTCATTGTGCAGCAGCCCGGCGCGGTCCAGTTCGCCCAGGATCGCCATCACCCCACCGGCCCGGTGCACGTCCTCCAGGTGATACTGGCTGGAAGGCGCCACCTTGCACAGATTGGGCACCAGACGGGACAGGCGGTCGATGTCGCGCATGGAGAAATCCACCCCCGCCTCATGGGCCGCGGCCAGCAGATGCAAGACCGTGTTGGTCGAGCCACCCATGGCGATGTCTAGCGACATGGCGTTTTCGAAGGCGGCGAAACTGGCGATGGAGCGCGGCAACACCGACTCGTCCCCGGCTTCGTAATAACGACGGGCGAGATCGACGCTCAAGCGCCCGGCCTCCAGAAACAGCTCCCGACGATCCGCATGGGTAGCCAACAGCGAACCATTGCCGGGTAAGGACAACCCCAGGGCCTCGGTCAGGCAATTCATGGAATTGGCGGTGAACATGCCCGAACAGGAGCCGCAGGTCGGACAGGCGGAACGCTCGTAGGTCGCCACATCGGCCTCGCTCTCCTCCGGATTGGCTGCCGCCACCATGGCGTCCACCAGATCCAGATGAACCTCTTTGCCGTGCAATCGCGCCTTGCCCGCCTCCATGGGCCCACCGGAGACAAAGACCGTGGGGATGTTCAGCCGCAAGGAGGCCATCAACATGCCGGGGGTGATCTTGTCGCAGTTGGAGATACAGACCAGGGCATCGGCGCAGTGGGCGTTCACCATGTATTCCACCGCATCCGCGATGAGTTCCCGCGACGGCAAGGAATACAACATGCCCCCATGGCCCATGGCGATGCCGTCATCGACCGCGATAGTGTTGAACTCCTTGGCCACCCCGCCGGCCCTGGCGATCTCCCCGGCCACCAACTGCCCCAGGTCCTTGAGATGGACGTGTCCAGGCACAAACTGGGTGAAGGAGTTGGCGACGGCGATGATGGGCTTGTCGAAATCGGCATCGGTCATTCCCGTCGCCCGCCAGAGGGCACGGGCGCCGGCCATATTGCGACCACGGGTGGTGGTACGGGAGCGGTATTCGGGCATGGAGGCTCTCCAGGGTCAGGGGCTGGGTCTGCGGGCATTATCCCGGAGAACCGGGTAGGAAAAAACCTTCGCGAGACTTGTCGCACAGATGCTCAAAGCGATCCGACACTGGTGGAACCAGCGCCAGCCAAGCGAGGAGGAAGACCGGGCGATCTTCTCCAGGCTCGTCCCCAGCTTGCCGCTACTGCATGGCTTCGACGACCACCTTCGACAGCGCCTTTTCCACCGTGCCCGGGAATTCCTGGCGGCCAAAACCTTCGAGCCCGCCGGCGGCCTGACCCTGAAGCGGGAGCAAGAGATGCTGGTCGCCATCCAAGCGGCCTTGCCCATCCTGGAATTGGGTATCCGCTGGTATCGGGGCTGGTACGCGGTGATCCTCTATCCGGCCGAGTTCGTCGCCCCCCACAGCTTTGCCGATCCGTCCGGGGTGGTGCACGAAGGCAAGCGGGTACTGGCGGGGGAAGCCTGGGACCGCGGCCCCATGGTCCTCTCCTGGGACGACAGTGCCGGCGGCGCTTACGGTGAATACCGGGGCAACGTTGTCATCCACGAATGCGCCCACAAACTCGATCTCTTGAACGGCGATCCCAACGGCCACCCGCCGTTGCATTCAACCATGCGGCTCGACGACTGGAGCACCGCATGGAGCCGGGCCTATGCCGACCACAGTTCCCGCGTCGCCGCCGGCATCGACACCTGGCTCGATCCCTACGGCGCGGAGAACGCCGCCGAGTTTTTCGCCGTCACCAGCGAGGCCTTTTTTACCGAACCGCGCCGCCTCCAGGGCTGGTATCCCCGGGTCTACGACCAACTGAAAAAGTTCTACCGCCAGGATCCGCTGTTGCGACTGGGATGAAACGGCGATCCTTAGGCGAGACTTGTTCTTTCTGCGCGCTTTGTGGGGCTTCATTCGAGGATATGACCATGGATTCCATTACGGATAAACGGCGACGCTTCTTTTCCAATCTTTTTTCTCTCGGCTTCATAGTTCTACTTCTGATCGGTGACTGGCCATTCCAGACGGCCCGGTCTGCGCCGGGAGACCTCGACCCGAGCTTTGGGGAGGCTGGAGTGCTCGAAACAGGTCGCTTCTGTTGCGGTTCGGGAGAGGCCATGGTCGGGGTGGTGCAGCCGGACGGGAAGCTGGTGGTGGCCGGTCAGGCTGATTTCGGCCAATTAACCTTGGTGCGTTACCTCGCCGACGGCCGCCTCGATCCCAGCTTCGGCGAGGAGGGCCAAGCGTCGACGGGTGGGTTCTTGGGGATGGCGATCGCCATCCAACCAGATGGCAAGCTGGTGGTGGCCGGCGGGCAGGGGATCAAGAATCCGAACGGGGAAGCTATGGCCTTGGCGCGTTTTCTTCCGGATGGCCGCTTGGATGAGTCTTTCGGCATCGGCGGGAAGGTCTTGACCAAGGTGCGGGATTCTTTTGCCCAGGCCAATGCCCTGGTCATCCAGCCCGACGGCAAAGTGGTGGTAGCCGGCTGGAATTGGGAGAACGGCCAAGCAGAGACCCTGTTGGTGCGCTACCAGCCGGATGGCGCGATCGATCGGGGCTTCGGCTCAGAGGGACTGCTGTTTTCCACCGTGAAAGCCACGCGGCCCGAGCAGACCGGTCTGGCGTTACAACAGGATGGCAAACTGGTGGTGGCCGCCACCCTAAGCTCGATCAATTCCCAGGGGAATGCCGTAAGTTTCGCCGTGCTGATGCGCTACCAGCCGGATGGCTCGCCGGACACGGATTTTGGATCCGGCGGCATCCTCATCTCGTCCTTGGGAGAGCCACATCACTCCTCCCTGTCCGCTCTGGTCATCCAAGCGGATGGCAAGCTGGTCGCGGCCGGTTTCGCCTTCGACGGCCAGAACCGGGCCTTCGCCCTGGCTCGCTATGACGCGGACGGCAACCTTGACCGGAGTTTCGGTGTCGACGGCCAGGTCATCCTCAGCCGACCTAACGAATCTTCCGTGGCCCTGACGCTACTCGCACTCAGTGACGGCCAATTGGCGGCCATCGGCGATTTTATTGACCTGCAAGCCGCCGTCGCCAGAAGAGCCTTATTACGTTTCGATCCCAACGGCACACTCGATACCAGCTTTGGCGACCAGGGCAGGATCGCAACTTCCGCCAACTCGCTGATCAGGCAACTGGACGATAAGCTGATTGGCGTGGGTGATAGGGTTGCTGTCGACAACAATGGATTCGCCCTCAGCCGCTTTAACCTCGATGGAAGCCTGGACTCGGGCTTCGGCAACGGTGGACGGGTGGAAACCGATGTCGGAATGGCCAGATCTTCGGCGACTTCCATCCTGCTCCAGACCGACGGCAAATTGGTATCCGGGGGCTGGGTATATGAGGGTGATCGATGGTCCATGGCCTTGGTGCGCCTGCTGTCGGATGGGACACTGGACCCTTCCTTCGGCCTGGATGGTCAGGTGTTGACCGCGGCAGAGGACCTGAACACCGGTGTCAGCGATCTCCTCATCCAGGCCGATGGTAAATTGGTCGCCATCGGTGCCCAGTCCGGTGACGGCCTGCCTCAGGGGCTGACCACCCTAGTGCGGTACACTCCCGAGGGTAGTCTCGATGCGGGCTTTGGTGTGGCCGGGAAGGTGATGCTGCCCGATTTTCAAGGCAGAGTCCTAGGGTTACAACTGGAGGGGAAACTGGTGGCCGCGGGACTGGGTTGGGACGGTACCAGCAACCTCTTGACCTTGGTGCGCTTCAACCCGGATGGCGGTCTCGACCAGGGTTTCGGCGATCATGGCCGGGTGGTGACCTCAATGAGTTTGGAGTGGGCCGGTGATCTTCTGGTCCAGGCCGATGACAAGTTGGTGGTCGTGGGCCAAACCCGGATCGAAGACAATCCGCTGTCGGCCCTGCGGCGCTTCAAGCCCGATGGCCGTCCCGACCAAGGTTTTGGCGATCAGGGCCTGGTGCTGATCAAAGAGATTTACGCCCCCTCCTCGGTGGTAGTGCAGAAGGATGGAAAATTGGTGGTGGCCGGGAGTGGTTGGCAACCTTTGGTAGGGGTCGATCGGGTTTCCGTTTTTGCCTTGGCGCGTTACCACCCGGATGGCCGTCTGGATACGGGCTTCGGTGACGGTGGCATCCTCTTGTCGGGGGTGCGGTATCAAGACAGCTTCGGCGATAGTCTCCATGCCTATGCAAGTGGCTTAGTCATAGAGGCCGATGGGAAACTGATCGCCGGGGGAAACTTGGTTAGGAGTAATGATTTCGGTTATATACTGCCGATCGGTTCTCTTCTCATCCGTTACAACCCAGACGGCCGCCTGGATACGGGCTTTGGCGACGCCGGTCAATTGGTGACCAGCTTCGATGACACCGGGGCATCGATTCACGCCATGGCCCTCCAGGCCAATGGCAAACTGGTGACCGCTGGCGGAATCCGAAATCTCTTTGCCCTGGCGCGTTATTGCACCGGGACCTGTGATGAGGAACCCCTGGACCGCATCCATGTTTCGGGTCGGGTGCGGGTAGCGGGGAGCGATATCCCGGTCTGTGCCCTGGTGCTGGCCAACGGCAAGAGCCAATTCAGTTGCGACGGCGACGGCGGTTTTCATCTCACCGAGGTGCCTTTGGACTCCAACCAGGAGGTAACCCTCTTCGCCTGGGCCGAAGGTTTCGAGCCCTTCAAGACCCTTCTCCATCCGCGCAGCCCCACCCAGTACATCGATGTCGAGCTGCGGCTGCCGAACTGCGGCCAGGGTCCGCAGCCGGACCAGCCGCCACAACCCAGTGCCTTGAGCCAGGTGAGCCTGTCGGGAAAGGTGCGGCTCTTGGGTACCGATATTCCGGTGTGCGCCTTGGTGATGGCCAATGGGAAACACTCCTTCAGTTGTGATGGGGCGGGAAATTACCATCTGGACCAAGTGCCGATCGACCAAGCTGGTCAGCTAACCCTCTATTCCTGGGCCGACGGCTTCACACCCCTGAAGATCCTCTTGGCACCGACTCAGGCCACGGAGACAGGTGATATCGAGATGCGAGTTCAGTGTCATTGAATGGACGGGAGCCGCCAAGACTTCTGAAGTGGTATTCCCAGATCTCTGAGCCGCTCAAAAGGGGTTTACCATCGAGTTCCCCTGGCTCGGCCATCATCCAATCGAGGCTTCGGGCAGGGATCCTTCCGGGCAGGGACCAAAAAAGACCTTTTTCTGTTCTCGAAACGAGAACAATAAGCTTTATATGGCCACTTTGTTCTCCTTCTGGCAACGATTGGAAGGCCATTCAGGCCGATGCCCGGAGGCTCACCACCCATCACTCTTGGGGAGAGAGGGTTCATGGAGCCTCATCCCCCCCTTGTAGGGAGTGTTGCCAATACCATTTCTCGATAGGTATTATCGATATTCGCAGGCTGGTGTTGAGGCGCGAAGCGCTGAATCCCAGCTTCTCAGCAGCCGGGATTCGCTTCGCTCATCGCCAGCCTACCCCATGGCTTTCAGGCGGATAAACTAATAGGAAATGGTATTAGCCTGCGGAGTCCAAGCCTGCCTTCAGATGCAGGGCGGGCCTGGCCCGCCATTCCGAATAAAGTGAGATCCTGTTGTTCAGGTGGGTGGTGCCCAGCCTAACCGGCGAGAGGAAAAGTAGACGACGCCCTTCCGACTGCGCCGGTGTCAGCGCGCGCGTTGGCGCCCCCGCGTGGCGGAGGACTCCTGCGGTTCGGGCAGGTCCAGGATGACGCGGATGGCGATGGCCAGGTCAGGGTCGAGGCGTTGCAGATAGGCCGTCTTGTCCTTGGCCTCGTGCACGCCGGCGAAGGCCCGCAACTGCTGGGCGGTCTCCTCCGCGGCTGGGCCGCAGACGGCTTCCGTCAGATCGGCTAAGTCGCGCAACAGACCAGGATCGCGGATTTTTTCCACGAATACAGAGGTCATCCGATTCAGCTCTGCGTGGGCCAGGTCCGCGAGGTCCTGGCCCGACTGCTCCGCCCGCAGGGTCCAGAGCGTCCACAACTCCGGCAAGGCACGGCCGGCCAAGGCATAGGCGGCGGCGCGGCCTGCGGCGGCGGCGGTCGCGGCCCAGGCCGCGGCGGCATTGCTGGTGGCAGCAGCCCAGGAATGCTCGGGGGTTTGCCGCAACAGCCCCGGATGGCGGCGCGCCAGGGCTACCGCCTCGGCCCAGGCCCCGGCCTTGGCTACGGCCAAGGGCCAATTGTCGGCTACCTTCCAGCCCGCGCGGCTTGGGGCCTTCAGGTCCGGCTGCCGGTCCAGGGCCTGGCCGATAGCGGCGATGGTCGCGGGTTGGGGTATCAAGGATCCGAGCCGGACCCACAGATCCACGATGGCGTCGAACAAGGCCTGGTTCTCGGTCTGGCCGGCCTGGTCCGCGGCGCGTTGCAGCAGCCCCACCACCTGGTTGGCGTTGGATCCTGCGTCCTGCTCCACTAGCACCCATGCTTGTAAACAGGCGCCCCCAGCGGCGTATTGCCACAACGGCGGCTCCAGGTCGAGGGCCAAGGCCTCCAGGTCACGACCGCTGGCCAAGGCCTCATCCAACTGTTTGAGTTCCCGCTGTTTCCAGCCGACCGCAATCAGCGACTGCACCTGGCGCAAAGGGTCCTCCAGCCGATCCGCCAGCCTGGCCGCTTCCCGGTAGGCATCCAGAGCCTCCTCCGTCCGTTTCAACTGATCCAGTGCGTACGCCAGTAGGCGGCAGGCGTTTATCTGACTATTCAAGCTCTGCTGGGCCTGGGCAAGCCCTTGAAGCTCCAGGCAGGTGGCGATGACCGCCTCATGTAAGCCCAGGGACGCTTGGGCCGAAGCGAGTCTATAAAGCAGGCGGAGTTTGAGATCTGGCGGCGGCTCCAGGACCAGGCCGGTCAAGGCGGCCTCCCGCGCCTGCTCGAACTGTCCCCGATGCCAGGCCGCAAAGGCACCATTGACAGCGGCAATGGCCTGGGTCTGGGGCAATGTGGCTTGGGCCAACCAACCGGCCGCCTCCGCGGCATAGGCTTTAGATTTCGCTTGCCCGCCACCACGCTCGCCTCGGCAACTCCATTCAAAGCTTGCGGACGCATCGAGGGCGACGATCAAGGCATCGGCGTCTCCAGCGGCACGGGCCGCCATCAAGGCATCCGCCAGCTCATGGGCCGCCATCTGGTCCCGGCCTTGGCGCGACAAGGCCACCGCGGCCAGGGCCCCGGCAGCGGCGGACGGTAGCGGCGAGGCGCCGCGCGCCAGACCATGCCAGTGGGTATAGGCGCGATCGGGCTGGTCGCGCAGCTCCTGCCGCAGGGACTCGATTTCGGCTTCGGGTAGGCCCGCCAGTGCGAACCAGCCGCTGGGCGGCCCATCGCTGATGCCGCCATCCCGAAAACGGTTGTAGCCATAGTCGGGCGCGCCCTCCGCCAGGGGCAGCCGCCCGAAGGCGCGGGCGTCGTCGTATTCGCCCCGCTCCAGGCGTTGGCGGATCTCCTGCTCCCGCTCCTCCGGGGTGAAAAAACTCTCCAGTAATTCGGCAATGGCGGCCAGGCCCTGAGCGTTGCCATAGCGGCGACGGTAGAAGTGGACGAACAGGCGGTCGCGCACCTGGTAGAGCTGGGCCTGTCCGGCGCGTATGGCCTGCACCACCCGGCCGCGCACCAGATAGTTGAAGGCGTCGGCGATGTGGCGTTGCTCGCCGCCCATGCGCTGGCCCAGGGCGGTCTGGGACACCGGCTCGCCGCCGCGGATCATCTCGTCCAGCACGGAGGCGGCGGCCAGGGGCAGGCTGTCCATGCGCTGGCGGTAATAGTCGGCCAGGTGATCCACCAGGGCGTCCAGGGTCTGGGCGATGCTGTGGGCGTCGGGGGTGGCGAGCACGGTCCCCAGGAGCTGGGCCAGGCGCGGGTTGCCGCCGATGAACAGGACGATGGCCCGGGCGCGCGCCTGCTCCGCCGGGGTCAAGGGGGCCAGGCCGTCCAACTGGCGGCGCTTGTTGAAGTAGTCGATGGCGGTGTCGGCCGGCCAGCCGCGCAGGTCCACCGGGTGAAAGGCCTGGAACAGGGGCCGTTCGTAGTCCATGTCCACGGTGCCGGTGGCGCTGGCCACCAGCATGAATCGTCCGCCCCGGGCATTCATCAGCTTGCGCAGGCGCTCTTCCGCCTGGCGCCGGGCCAGGGCCTCGCCGCGGCTGGCGGCCTTGGGCGCCGGCTTGGCGCCGAACAGGGTTTCCACCAGGGTATCGAAGTTCTCCAGCAGCACCACCGCCAGGCCCAGGCCCGGGCCGAAGCGGGCATCCATGGCCGCGTGGAAGTCCTGCACAGCCTCATTCCAGGCGGCCTCGTCGCTCTGGCTGAAGGAAATCCGCCAGCCCAGGGCGGACCAGTCCTGGCCGCGCAGCTGGGCGGTGACCACCTGGAGCAACTGCTGGGGAGCACGCAGGTTGTATTGCTCTTCCGGCAACAGCAGGCAGGCCAGACCCTCGATAGCGGCACATTCGATCTGCACCATGCGCAGCAAAAAGGATTTACCGGAACCGCGCTCGCCATAGACGATCATGGCGGGCGGCGGGGCCTGGGGGTCAGCAGCAGCCCGGCGGATGGCGGGCATGATCTCCGCCATCTCCTGGTCGCGCCCGCTCGCCAGCTGCTGCACCACCGCGTCGTCCATGCGGTGGGTGTTGAAGGTCTCGACCAGGCGGCGTTGGGGTGTCATGGGCGGGACCCGCCGTGGCCCTGTTGCCACCAGGACGGCACCAGGGGCGAGGCGGCGCGCCATTGCTCGGGTTGGCCCCGGGGCACCCGCAGGCTCAAGAAACCGTCCTCGCGCAGGATGCTGAGGGCGTCGCGCAGGTCGGTATCCTCTGCCCCGGTCGGCAGGACCCCGCGCAGCTCCGACAGCGTGGCGGTCTGGCCGGGGGCGTTCAACACCCGGTCCAGCAGGGCCCGGGTCAGGCTCGGCAGCGGCTCGGGGAGACCGCGGTAGTGGGCCAAACGCCGGTCGAATTGAGCGTACAGGGTAGCGTCGAAGTCCGGCCGCACCTTGTCGGCGAAGATGTCGGGGATGTTGGCAAGGGCGGCGGCCCGGCCCCCGACCGTGAGCTGGAGGAAGGCGATATGCAGGATGGATGGATAGAAGGCGCCGGATTCGTCCAGGCAGCCCTGGGTATGGGCCTCGGTCCAGTCTTTTATGTTGTGAGACGCCACCAGCCAAGCGAGGAATTCCTTGGCCTCTTCCGGCGCTAGCGGCGAGATCTCCAGCAGATGCAGGTCGTTGAGGTGCTCGGTATACACCCGGTGCTCGCGCAGCAGGGCCGTCATGCCGATGGAGCCCATCAGCACCATGCGCACGCGGCGGTCGCGCAGGAGGCGCAGGCTGGCCAGCAGGATATCGACCCGGGCCCGCCCGCGCTGCGGGTCGTGCTCCAGGATGCTGCGGCACAGCCAGGGGAATTCGTCGATCACCAGGGTTACCTTGTCATCCGGCTGCAGGGCACGTTCGAGCAATTGGATGATGGGGCCGAAGTAGGCCTGGATGTCCGCCGATGCCCCGGTGAGTTTCTTCAGGGCCTCACGCGCCAGGTGCGAGATGCCCTGGTCGTCGGTCAAGAGTTCGAAGAAACGGGTGTGCCAGCCCTTGGCACGCGCCGGCAGGGCCTTGAGCAAGTCCACCAGCAGCGAGGCCTCGCTCTCCATGCCCTGGGCGTCGATGTAGATGACCAGCGCCTCCGGGTCGGCGTGGTGGAGACGGTCGCACAGCGCGCGGCCTTCGGTGGACTTGCCGGTGCGCCTCAGGCCGAAGATGCGGGTGCCGTTGGTGTGGGCCATGAGGTGATCGAATTCTGCTTCGAGTACCGGACGGGGAAAGCGGGCCTCGCCTTCGACGGCGGTTCCGAAGCGGGGAGCGTTGGGGGGCTTGGCCATGGGGACTCCGAAGGCCGTGGGTGTTGCGAGGATTATATATGGCAGACTTTATATATCGCAATATTGCTATACATAAAGCCTGGATGCGGTTCGCTTCGTTCACCACATCCTCTGTACTGGGCCCACGCGGCGCTCAAGGTGTAACCCTGAGGGTCCGGGCCTCGGCTGAAAACGCGCCTTTTTGTTCTCCTATAAAGAACAATCAGGCATTTATTGTTCTCCTTGGAAGAACAAAAAAAACGGCTCGACTTCCCGCCCCTGGGCGGGCTTCAGTCGAGATCGAAGTTCAATTGGCCGTCGTAACGCCCTTGCTCCGACTTCAGGGTGCGGAGATCCGCCTCGAACTGCTCACTCATCCTGGTGGTGTAGATGCGGGTGATCTCGCCCTCGTGCTGGCGCTCCAGCAGCTTGCGCAGATCGCTCTGCCGCTGTCTCCAGGTCAGGCCGTCGGTGAAGAGCAGGAGTATGGTGTCCGGTCGTTTGGCCTCAATGATGGCGTTGATGTCCCCCACCACATCGGACATCTTGGAGCCGGTGGCGCCATAGCCCTTGGCCTCGACGAGGATGCGGGGGTTCTCCCGGGAGGGGATGGCGAAATCGCACTTGGCGCTCTGGTTGCGTTTGCCGATGAACTGGCAGCGGGCCGCGTAGGCGCTACCGAAGACCCGTCGGATGATTCCCTCGGCATGGTCCTCCAGCCCGCGCCCCCGGCGCTGACCGCTGATGGCGCTGCCGCGACCGCTGCGCAGTCGCTCCACCAGGACATCGCTCCACCTGGGTTGGCGCTGGATATGCCGGTGCATCGCCTCCAGGAGACCCAGGTCGACCAGGACACTTACATAGCCCTCGGGGTCCCTGGCATAGCGCGTGACCCCCTGCCCGCCCGCCCCCAGGGCCTCGTCGAGGATAGCCGCGAAGGCATCCTTGGAGAGACCGAGAAACAGCCGACAGATGAGTTTTCCCTCCTCGAAATCCCCGCCGAAGAGGTCATGGATATCCTGTTCCGCCAGTGGTCGCTGGGTCGGCAGGTGCTCGATACGGGCGATCACCCGCCGGGCCATATCGTCCTTCCAGTCCACTTCCAGTGAACTCAGCCCCTCCAGGAGGTCTTCCAGGGTTTGGCGGACGCATTCCATCAGAGACCCAACAGCAGGTACTCTTTGACCTCGGCCCGGGTCACGGCGCTGTGGGTGCCGAAGTGATAGCGATGGGGGTGCTCGTATACCCGGACCTCGCCTTTGTACTTTCGCATCAGCCGCTCCAGGTGTTCGAGGTCGGGATAGCCGTTGGAGCTGTAGGACAGCAGGATCAGGCTGCGGCGGAAGCGGGAGAACAGCCGGTCGAAGGCGTCCAGGGCGGTCGAGCGATAGCTGAAGGGGGTATAGCGCTTGGGGATCTTGTGTACCTTGGTGGCATAGTCGATCTCCAGTCCCTCCCAATAGCAGGACAGCCCTTCGAGAAAGTGGTAGCGCTTGATGTAACAGTTGTCGTCCGACCTGGGGACATAGGGCGGGTCCAGATAGACCAGATCGACCTGGGGCGGGCGCGGATCGAACACATCGCGCTGGCAGGCCCGGTGGCGTTGCCCGTTGTCGAACACCAAGCGGTTGAAGAGGTCGATCTGTTCGAGAAAGTGTTCCTCCAGGGAGAGTCGGAGATCGCGGCGGCCGTCATCGTATTTGCTCAGATCCCCCGAGACCGTGAACACCCCCCGGGGCTGGCGCTTGAGACAGGAGCGGATGAGCGCCGACATCGCCAGGGCGCCTTGATAGGGATTCTCCAATGAGCGGATATTGGCCGAGACCCGATCGAGAAATCGCAGGTCCTCGGGGGTGTAGAAAATACCCGTGAAGGTGCGCTGGATGAAGTCCGGCGCCCCCAGGGCGGGGTCCAATAACCTTTTGATCGCCGGACCATCCAGACGATGGCGGCTGTTCTCGATGGTGGCCTTGGCCAGCAGGGTCGAGAAACGCAGGAAGTCGCAGGCCACCACCCGCTTGCCCATGGCCTTGAGCAGATAGGCCACGCAACCGCTACCGGAGAAAGGATCGAGGGCGGAGCGGAACTCCAGACGGCTCAACACCTGATAAATCCAGGGCAGCAGCCGCCGCTTGGAGCCCATGTAACGGAACTCCGGATAGGCCTGGACGGCCTCCGGCAGGCGTTGGGACAGCGGCTCGCCGACCGGCGTCAGGGCGGCTGGGAATCCCCGGGATGGCGTGACGGACAATGACAAGCCTGGGTCTCGAACAGGTTCTGGAACTGGATGGTGCCCGTCTCGGGGAGTATCGCCCCGCTGCCGGGCAAGAGCCTTACATCATACATGATGCCGGAATTGGCCCGCATTTCTCCCGCGGAAAAGAAAGGGGCGGATCAACCGCCCCTCCCCTCTCATATCCAGCGTCTGTCAGACACAGCCCGTCGGCTTCGGCAAACCACCGTATTTGCTGATGGGCTTCATTGGGCCGGTCATCCAGGTCTTGAACATATCCTTCTGGTCTTCGCCGACATATTTGGCGAACTTACGGATCGGCGGTACCACGGCATGATCGGCATAGTAATCCCGGGCCTTGAGGATATGACTCCACTTGACCTCGTCCAGGGAAATACCGTCGTTATCGGCCATGGCCTGACCGATCTCCGGGGTCCAATCGTTCATGTTGATCAGGTATCCGTCGCCGTCGCGCTCGGGTAATGGCATAGAAATCACCTCATTACTGCTTCAAGGGTTCAGGGAAGATGGTGGATTACAAGCTGAGGGGGAAAAGCTGTCGGGATGGTTTTATAGCTTTTCCTAGTATTATAGTCAAGTATTGGTCTCAAAAGATTCCTTCCCCTTGAGGATAAAAGCCGAGGTTTTTTATGCCGATTTTCGCCGGAGGGCCAAGCTGGGCGCCCTTGGCGAGAGGTCAGGTCCGAGGGGGATGGAGCGCGACACCGGCCAAGGGAGGATGATGGATAAACTGCACCAGGGTCCCATCGGGATCGTAGCAGTAAAAGCTCCGCGCCCCGTCGCGATGATCCCGGGGCGGATTCCGCATCCTGACCCCATGCTTCTGGAGATAGAGATACCAGTCATCCACCGCCTCGGGGGTGGCGAGAAGGAACCCCAGATGATCCAGCCGCTGGGGCTCCCGAGGCTGGCCCCGGGTCTGGCGATGCAAGGCGAGATTGTCCACGCCGGAGGTCAGATAGAGATTGTCGGCATCCGGCCGCCACTCCACCCGCATGCCAAGCCGGTCGACATAGAAGCGCTCGCAGGCTTCCAGTTCCTGGACGCAGAGGGCCAGATGGCGCAAACCCAGGGTGGCTGGTGGAGTATTCAATATTCGAGCCTCCCGAAAATGTTGCCCCAGGTCTCCTCGCCGTAGATCCGCCTCAGGGCGAGCGGCAGGGCGATCGGCCCCTGTTGCAACAGATCATCATGATAGCGACGGGCGCTGAGTATCCCGGTGGACACCAGCTCCTCGGCCCCGTGCTGGATCAGGTCAGCGGTGACCAGGGTGGCCGCGGCCCGGGTGGGCTCGGCGAGGATCGCCGTCAGCCGGCGATCGGCCCGTGGTCGCTCCCAGCCCAGCTTGCCGCACAGCACCTCGATGGCGGCGCGATAACAGAGCTGTCCGCTATGCAGGCCCAGATCCACCCAGGCTTCGACCCTGGCGGCCAGATCCTCCTCCAGGACCAGATCGGCTTCCCTCCCCTCCGCAAACACCCCCGCCTGCCACAACAGACGCCGCAGATAGAGTCGCCAGCCATCCATCAATCCCGGGGGGACATGGGCCCGCCTGGGCAGGCTCCTGCCGGCCTCTTCCACGGCATTCACCAGCAGATGGGTGCCGGTCCAGCCCGTATCCAGCAAGAGTCGGAACAAGTCGTCCGCCCCGGAGCCTTCCTGAGGGAGAAAAAGGATGGCGGCTTCAGTAGGCGGTTTCGGCGCCCAATAGCATCGCTCCGCCGCTAGTGGGGGTGGACCGAGAAACCCCAGTCTGAACCCCAGGGAACGATCGGGCAGGGAATAGAGATCCGCCTCCAGAATCCCCTGGCGCAGACGCTGGCAGATGGCGTTGGCGAGGCCGAGCTGCTCGCCTTCCACAACAAAGGCCTCGGTAGCGGGAAACCCCGGTTTCGGCTCCGTCCGTCCGCCATGGGGCTGAGGTCTTTGTTCCGCCGAACCTCGCTGTGCCTCAAGCCAGCCGGCCAGTTTGCCGGGATCGAAGGGGAGTTGCTGTTGGCGCGTCCACCGCCGCCGGTAACAGGCCTCGCCCACGCCGGTGGTACCCGAGGCCTGGGGGGCCAGCTCCCGGCTGAGGAAATCCCGATAGCTTTTCACGGCTTCCTCAGCGGTGGCACAGAGGCGTTGATGGCGGGATTTGAAGCTCGGGGGACGGTCCTGACGGGGAATGGTGCCAAGCTGGCGAAGAAAAGACTCCCCAATCTGCGCTTGCTCCAAAGCCGCAGCCAGGGCCAAGCGAGACACCAGTTCAGGGACCTGGGCCAGCAGGGTCCGGGCGTGGCGGAGATGCTCGGGGAGCCAATGCAGCAACTCGCTCAGGGCATGCTCGCTGGCGCTATCGGTGCGGAGCGACAACTGTCGAATCAAGGGCAGAGGCAGAAAACGGCCCGGGTCCCGCCGCCGCCAATCGTGTTCCAGCCATTCGTAATGCTCGGTCTGAACGGCCCCGCAGGCGACTTGCCAATCGAGCTGGCGATCCTCGTCCAGGGAGGCGAAATCCAGCTCTTCCAAGGCGACAAGAAAGGACTCCAGCCAAGACAGGAGCGCGCCGACATCGTCCTCGTCGATGGCCGGCAGGAGTCCGGCGTAGTCCTCGATACCGAGATGGAGGCTCAGATCCGGATGGTAACGCAACCAGACCCGATAGAATTCATCGATCAGGGCATCGAAGGCGCCGGCCTCAGAGATCGCGAATTTCATAGTCATGGCTGATCTTGGCCGTGGCTCCGAGCATGATCGAGGCGGAACAATACTTCTCCGCACTGAGGCGGATCGCCCGCTCGACCTGCTGGGGATTCAACTGGCGGCCGGAAACGAGGTAATGCACATGGATGCGGGTAAACACCTTGGGGTCCTCGCCGGCCCGTTCGGCTTCCAGTTCGATCGTGCAATCCGTAACTTCCTGTCTGGCCTTGCGGAGGATGTGCAGCACGTCGAACTGGGTGCAGCCGCCCATGCCGATCAATACCAACTCCATGGGACGGATGCCCAGGTTGCGGCCGCCATGCTCGGGTGGTCCATCCATGACCACGGCATGACCGCTTTCCGATTCCCCGACCATGACGAACCCTTCCAACAGTTTCACTCGCGCCTTCATCACCTGTACCCGTTTCGTTGCCAACCCATCGCCATGTCCTCAGCCTAACATAGTTCGACATTACCCAGGAGCTTGCTAGAATCTACCTGAGTATTATTCTCCAATAACCATCGATTCCAGGAATTTACCCCCAGTAATGACCATCACCAGGCCACCCCCCAAGTATCCCCCCTATCTGCAACAGCTCCTCGGCCATTGCCATCGTAAGTTCTATCCCAACCGAACCGATGTAGTCCGTACCGGTGATCCGGCGGATGTGCTCTTCTATATCATCGAGGGCTCGGTGGCGGTGCTGATCGAAGATGAAGAAGGCCGCGAGGTGGTGCTCACCTATCTCAACAAAGGTGAGTTCGTCGGCGAGATGGGGTTATTCACGCCCGAACCCACCCGTAGCGTCATGGTGCGCACCCGCACCCCCTGCCAGATGGCGGAGATCAGCTACAGTCGCTTGGAGCATCTGTTCGATACCGAACTCAAGGACTACACCAAGGACATCCTCTACGCCTTCGGCCGCCAGCTCTCCCAACGGCTGCTCAATACCAGCCGCAAGGTCGGTCACCTCGCCTTTCTCGACGTCACCGGCCGCATCGCCCGCGCCCTGTTGGATCTTTGCAAGCAACCGGACGCTATGACCCATCCGGACGGCATGCAGATCCGCGTGACCCGTCAGGAACTGGGACGCATCGTCGGCTGCTCCCGGGAGATGGCGGGGCGGGTGTTGAAGAGCCTGGAAGAGCAGGGATTGGTCTTCGTCCGCGGCAAGACCATAGTGGTGTTCGGGACCCGCTGAGCGGGTCCCTCATCTTCAGCCTGCGGATTTCAACGGCGGATGGCGAAATTCTGCTGCGCCTCCTGCCATTCGAGGATGATGTTTTCGCCAGGGAAGGGGAAATCCTGGATCGGGTAACTCCCGGTCACTCCGGAGAGAAAATCGCCGCCCAAGGTGGTCAGGGTGAAGTTGGCCCGTCCCAGTTCCTTGTTGTCCGCCAGGACACGGAGGCTGTGAACGCCGTCGCCGAGCTTGTTGAAGTTGTAGAGCAGACCAAAACCGTTATCGGTGTCGCCGCAGATCTCCTCGGTATCGCCGCGATAGGTGCCGTAAGCCGCGGTCACCTGGGTGGCGCCATCGAACTCGATCTCCACCAGATCCGCGTCGCAGGCCCAACCTGAGATCACAGCGATGCCGCTCTGGAAAGAATCCGGCTGGGGATTTTCCAGATAGCCCTGGGTGGTCGCCTGAGCCAGTGGCGCCAGGGCGGGAGGATTCTGGGGCGCAGGCGCGGGCTGGATGAGATGGGCGCCCGAGATGGCGAAATTCTGCTGCGCCTCCTGCCAGCGGACGTTCACGCTTTCGCCGACACCGGGGAAGTCTTGCAGCAGATAGTCCCCACTCACACCCCGGAGAAATTCGCCGCCAAGGGTACTGACATTGAACCTGGCCGCCGCCACCTGATAGCCATCCGCCAGCAGGCGCAGGCTGTGCTCGCCGTCTCCCAGCTTATTCATGTTGTAGAGCAGACCGAAGCCGTTGTTGCCGTCGCCGCAGATGCCCTGGGTATCCAGCCGCTGGGTGCCGTAACCGGTGCGCAGGATCTGGCCGCCGTCGAATTGGACATCCACATGCTGGGCCGCGCAGACCCAGCCCGAGATCACCGCGATACCGCTCTGATAGGAACCGGGCTGGGGATTGTCCAGATAGCCCTGGGTGGTGGCGGGGCAGGAGGTGCCAGCAAAGGGCAGGACGTCCGGGGTCACCCGCACGTCGGTGGTGTAGGCCTGGTTGGCCTTGATGAGGCCGCCGAGGACCCGCTCATCGTACACCAGCTCGATCATGTAGGCGGTAAACCCCTGGGCCGGCGGATCGACCTTGCCTATGTAGACACCGCCGCCGCTATCGGAGAGGGATTTCTTGGTCCAAGCCTCGCCGATGGTCTCCAGACGAAAGTCCCGAGCGTCAGGATTGGTCGCCTGCCAGAGATAGACATGCTCGGGGTGGTTCTTGATGATCTGCACCCGGATCGAGCCGTCCGGCTCGAAAGTCCAGGTATATTTCGGGCTCTCCTGCCCGTTATTGATATCGTCCACCCAGAGCAAGGCCGCAACGCCCAGCTCCACCGGGTCGTCGCCCTGGGAGTGATCGGTATTCGGGGTATAGCGCAGGAGTTTGGGTTCCGGCAGGTCGGCGAAATAAAACCGCGAGGAATCCGGCAGGAAGAACTGGTCGCCCGCCGAGTTGACGATGAGCTTGGGCATGGTGTAGCGATCCCGATAGGCGTAGGGATCGATGATGGACAGCAACTTCTGCCCCTCGACCGACTGCATCCGGCAGGGAAGATCGAAGGCCACGTAATCCTCCACGGCGGAGGAATAGAAACCGTAGGCCTCCCATTGATGAACAAACTGCCGGCCCAGATTCAGCATGTCGATGGACACCGGGGCGATGGCCTTGATGCGCGGGTCCACCGCCGCCGTCAGCCAGGTGGTCCAGCCGCGCTTGGAACCGCCGAGGACGATAAAGTCATCGACGCGGACCGACTTGCCGGACAGAAAGCTTTGAATCGTATCCAGCCCCCGCACCGCCGCCTTGGTCATCGCCAGATGCACCGGCCATTCCTCATCCCCGGTATCCAGATACTTGTCCATGCTGTAGGCCAGGATCTCATCCTCCCGGCGCGGGTTGTCGACCTCATCGGCAAAGTTCAAGGGCTGATTGGGAATCTGGCGGATGATGGCTACTGGGGAATTGATGGCGATAGCGATACTGCTCATCAGGTCCTCGGTCTCGTCCGGCGGCGTGCCGCCATTGGAACCGCCGTCGATCAACACCAGGGCGGTGTGATTGAGGGCGGTGAAAGGCGTGGCCGGGACGGTGATGATGACATCGTGCTCCCACAGGGTGCGGTCTACCTCCTCCGGGTGGCGCCACTGCTGGGAGACCATGCGCAAAAAGTAGCTCTTGTAGAAGTTCGTACTTTGCGTGTGATAGTAGGTGAAACTGTAATTCGGGTCCGCCTTGGCCACATAGCGGTCGAGGGCCGTGGGCTCGCCACCCCAGGCCGCCAAGACCCAAAACAAATAGATAACCCCCGCCAGCCATTTACGCATCTTGGTTCTCCCCATCGCCGATCGGCCTGACCTGGCCGCACAACGCCCCCTTCACAGGACCCGATCCCATCGCCTTGCGGCTCCACACAGACAGCCGGAGTCAGCGGGGGATCAACGGCGGGTTAGACCCCGCTCGATCCCAAAGGTGCGGCAGGGGCGGAAGTATTTCCCTTTAGAGCCAATAAACCGAGTTGGTCATCACCTTGGACGCCAACTGCATCGCCAGCTTGATCGGCATGGGCAGGGGAACGCCGCCGGATTCCAGCGCCACCGTGGCATGACGGAGTTCGTCCACCTTCATCTGCTTGAGGATCGCCTGACTCTTTTCGTCTCGAATCGGCAGGCGTTGCATGTGGCCGTCGAGATGCTTGCCGACCTGATGTTCGGTCTCGGCGACAAACCCCAGGCTCCACCTGTCGCCGGCCAGTCCGGCGACCGCCCCGATGCCCAAGGCTCCGGCATACCAGAGCGGATTGAGATAACTCTTGCGACCACCCAACTCATCCAAGCGGCGCTCGCACCAGTCCAGATGATCGTTTTCCTCCGCCGCCGCCCGCTCCAGGCTGCGCCTCACCTTGCTTTGCCTGGCGGTCAGCGCCTGCCCCTGATAGAGCGCCTGGGCGCAGACCTCGCCGGTATGGTTGATCCGCATCAAGCGGCCGCTGAGTTCCCGTTCCTCGGCGGACATCTCCTCTTCGCCGATCTGGGCCGCCGGATTCGGGCGTTCGGTCACCGCCGGTCGCCCGAGCAAGGTCCGCAGACCCTGATCGAAGGCCAGCAGGACATCGTCCAATGGGGAATAGTTACGCATCTGGCTACCACCAAGTTTTGAACAGGGATGACTCCATTCTAGTGGAGCCCCGGAGAGACGTCATGCGGGCCCCGGGCCGGGTCAGGGCAAACGCGCAATCCTCACAATCGAGACAAGACTTTAGCGCGGAAGTCATCGTTCCAGGCCGCCCGTAAGAGTTTCTTATTCACGCTCCCCTTGGAGGGGTCGCATTTCAGGAGATTGAGGGCGATCTGCCGGATGACGGCGAAGTTCTCGGCGCCATAACCGGAGCGTATGCGGCCGTCGTCCTCGCCGAAGGTCACATCCAGAACCCAGTGCAGAGAGTTCTCAATCCCCCAATGCCCACGCACCGCCTGGGCGAAGCGCGCCACATCCTGGTCGAAAGAGACGATGTAATAGCGTGTTTCG
>JBPOHE010000108.1:0-41892 GCA_052035915.1 Pseudomonadota bacterium | reverse complement strand
CCCTCACCGATCTCGGCGAGAATCCCAACATCAGCTTGCCTGCGGTCGCAAACTGATGACCTTCCCTTCCTTGCCAGAGTCGATGACCTTCTGATCGCTTCTTACACCACGTCCGGGGACACGATCATGAAAAGCCGCTTGGGACTCCGGCGGCCTCGAATGGGAGACAACGAGCCCTGTTCGCAAGAGGGAAGATCGATCGCGGAATGAGGGTGAGGGGACCAGTAGCGAGCCATCATGGGCGCCTTCTGTAAACTAACTCGGCAGACCAAAAAGCGTGTCCTTTTGGAGACACTCCAAGTGTCTGTTTACGCGGGAAAATCCGTCCTCGAGGCGGAACTAACAGAGACCCGAATTTGAGGGGATGAAGACCGGCAAGCCATTTGCCAAGACTGGGAACCGCGAGAGCGGAGGGGTCGTTCAACCTGACCCATCCAATCCCTGACAAAAAGCGCTATAGTTTTGGGCGATCGGGGCACGGAACGTCTGGTCAGGGGTGATCAGCGCGTATCCACTTTCGAGGAAGAGCTGAGAGCGGCGTCAGCCGCTTTCAGGCGGAGGTAGGGCTGGTCACAAAAAGAACAGGGTCGCCCCCATGGACGATAAGGTTGGTGCTTTCTTGGCGGGTTTTCCGCCGCTTGCCAGTTATCGCTTCGAGTTCATCGCGGATGAACCTATCCGGCTGCCCCCATACTCGGGGTCGGCTTGGCGTGGTTTGCTGGGACACGGCCTGCGCCGCACGGTCTGCGTGACCCATCAGCCGCGTTGCGGGGCGTGTCTCCTGTTCGGGTTCTGTCTCTATTCCAGTCTGTTCGAGTCCCCTCCCCGCGATCCCGCCGACCAGGCCCGTTACACCGCCGTACCCCATCCCTTCGTGTTGCAGGTGGTGCCCCGGGAACCCCTGGAGATTCCTCCCGACACCGGCTTTGGCTTCGGGCTGCAATTGATCGGTAGCGCCAACGGGGTGCTTCCCTACCTGACCCACGTCATGACCCGGATCGGGGAGTTGGGCCTCGGGCGCGGCCAGGGTCGCTTCCACCTCGAACGCATTACTCAGCTCAGTTCCCCCAGCGATGGGGTTTGGCACGAAATCTTTGTTCCCGGCGGGCCCTTGAGCCCAAGATCTCCCTGGACCCCGATCGAGTTCCTGGGTGAGACCCCGCCTTCGTCCGTGCGGATCGAGTTCCTCACCCCGCTCCGACTGAAGAGCCGCGGACACCTGATTGGACCGGCGGAGTTCAGCCTGCGGGAATGGTTGGTGCCACTCCTGTGGCGACTCAGCGACCTGAGCCGTCACCATGGCCGCGGCCAGGGAGGGCTGGAACCAAGGTTGTCCGAGGAAGCCTTCGCCAGCCTCCACAGCGACAACCAAGCGCTACGCTGGCGCGACTGGACCCGGTATTCCTCGCGCCAAGACAGTCTCATGCAGATGGGAGGATTGGTGGGCGAATTGACCTTGAGCGGCGACAGTCTGAGGCCCCTGTGGCCGCTGCTACGACTGGGTGAGATGGTGCATGTCGGCAAGGCTACCAGTATGGGACTTGGACGTTACCGGCTCAGCAAGATCGCAAGCTTGCGGTCTGAGCCACCCGAAGCCAAGGGGTGAATAATGCCCCCTGTCGGCGGATCGAGGTGAACGGACGGGCAAGGAGCCTGCCAGGGAGCGGTCGCCAGGGACGGGCCGGGAGGCCCGCCGCCGACGCACTTCGCCGTTTCCGGGGTGGATTCGTCGACTGATAGGAAACCATGCTTCTGCGACCATGAACGACCCCAGCCAGTACCCACGCCGCATCCTTCTTGCCGTCACCGGCCTTTCCCCTCAGGTGGTCACCGAGACCCTCTACGCCCTGACTCAGGTGATGGCATCGTCCTTTCTTCCCACCGAGATCCAACTCGTCACCACCGCCCAGGGCGCGGAGCATGCACGGCTCAACCTCCTATCCGCCGATCCCGGCTGGTTCCACCAGCTGGTAGCCGAATACGAGTTACCGCCGATTGGCTTCGATGCGGATCGCATTCAAGTGCTGCGTGGTCCAGACGGTCATCCTTTGCATGACATCCGCACCCCAGCCGAAAACGAACAGGCGGCTGATTACATCACCGCGCTCCTGCGCGAACTCACCGCTGACCCCGCCTGCGCCTTGCATGTCTCCATCGCCGGCGGGCGCAAAACCCTGGGGTTCTACCTCGGGTATGCCCTGTCACTCTTCGGACGCCCCCAGGATCGGCTCTCCCATGTCCTGGTATCCGCGCCCTTCGAGTCGCACCCCCAGTTCTACTACCCGACCCGCACCGAGCGGGTCATCCACAGCCTCGATCGGGTACAGCTCGCCCTCGACTGCCGCCAAGCCGAAGTCACCCTGGCCGAGATCCCCTTCGTGCGCCTGCGCGAGGGATTGCCGACCCGGCTGCTCAACGGCAAGACCAGTTTCAGCGCCACCGTGCAGGCGGCCCGTCGCGCCCTCGAACCGGCCGAGCTCCTGATCGATCTCGCTGGCCGGCGTATCCTGGCCGGCGGTGAGATCATCCCCATGACCCCGGCGGACTTGGCGTTTTACAGCCTGGCCGCGCGTCGACGCCAAGGGGGCGATCACCCGCTACGCCGGGGTGACACCGATCTCGCCGGTCCCTACCTGGCGGAGCTTGGGCGCCTCCTCGGCGAGATGTCGGGGGAATTGGAGCGTGCCGAAGAGAGCTTGGCGGGCGGCATGAGCGAGGACTACTTCGACCAGCGCAAATCCAGAACCAACGCCGCCTTGGAGCAAGCGCTCGGCCCGCAACTCGCCCGCGCTTACCTGATCCAGGGCAGCGGCAAGCGCAACGGTCGCTTCGGGCTGACCCTGATCGATCCCGGGGCCATCCAGTACCGGGCCTTGTCGGAGACCAACCTTTGAGGAGCCATGATGGTAGATCACCCGCATCTGAGTCCCTCCTGTCGCGTCGCGTTGGCGGCCTTGCTGCACGATCTGGGCAAGTTCGCCGAGCGGGCGGGTCTGCAAGTGGAGGCCAAAACCTTGGAGGCCAATCAACACCTCTATTGCCCTCGGCAAGGGTTGGGGCGACAGCAATGGTTTTCGCACCAACACGCCGCCTATACCGGGGTCGCGGTGGATTACATCGAGCCTTGGTTGCCACCGATGACGGGAGAAGAGATGGCGCCCTTCGCCGGTTGGAAATCATCGGACACAGATGATTCCCTCACCAACGCCGCTGCCCAGCACCACCGTCCCCGTACTTTTTTGCAATGGGTCATCGCTACCGCCGACCGGGTGGCCTCGGGCTTCGAGCGGGAGCAATTCGATCAATATAACCAAGCGAAAGAAGAGAAGACCTCTACCGGCAAGACCCATTACACCGCCCGACAGTTGACCCTGTTCGAGCAAATCCGCTTGGATCGCCCCGACCCACAGGCCCACAGTTGGCGCTATCCGCTGGCGCCGCTGTCGCCCAAGTCGATCTTTCCGGTCAAGGCGGCGGGCTATGAGCCGAATGACAAGATCGTTGCTCAGAAGGAATACCATGCCCTTTGGGAAGGCTTCATCGCTGGCTTGCAACGAATCCCCGAATCCCACCAGGCGCAACTCCCCCTTTGGCTCGACCATTTCGACAGCCTTTGGGCCTGTTTCACCCACGCCATCCCCTCGGCAACCGCTTTTGGGGTCAGACCCGAGGTGTCTCTGTACGACCACACTAAGGCGGTGGCGGCCTTGGCGGTCGCCCTGTGGCGCTATCACCAAGAGCGCGGGGACGATCCCGAGGCGGTGAGCCAGCGGATGCAGAATCGGGCGGATTGGGACGAGAAAAAATTTCTGCTCATCCAGGGAGACTTACAGGGCATTCAGGATTTCATCTTCGCCAGCGGCGGCGAGACCCAGAAAAACGCCGCCAAACTGCTGCGTGGGCGTTCCTTTTATGTGTCGATGCTCACCGAGTGCGCCGCGTTGCGACTGCTCGATGAACTGGGTTTGCCCTCGACCAGCCAGATTACCAACGCCGCCGGCAAGTTTTTGCTCGTCGCCCCCAACACACCGGCGACCCTGGCGGCGGTGGATCAGGTACGGGCTGAGCTGGATGAGTGGTTTCTAGCTCATACCTTCGGCCAATCCGGCTTAGGTATTGCCACGTTGTCCGCTTGTTGCAATGACTTCCTTCCTGGCCCTCAGGGTAAACGGCGGTTCAGCGATTTGATGAAGCGGTTGTTCGCAGCGCTGGAAGCGGCCAAGCTGAGGCGCTTCGATCTCTGCGGCGCCCAGCCGCCTGCGCCGGTCTTCGAGGGATTCCTCGACCGTTTCACCTTAGGGGAGGAATGCCAGATCGACGGACGTTCCCCGGCGGAAGTGACGCTGGACAATGGCCTCAAGATCTCGACCCTGGCGGCGGATCAGATCGAGGTGGGCCGCCATCTGGCCAAGTACGACCGTATCCTGATCACCCGGCGCTCCTTGAACCACCACAGCCTGCGGCTGCCGGTGTTCGGCTACTCCATCCAATTCACCGGCGACGAAGAAGACAGCGGCAAATTCGGTCCCGAGGCGCGCTTGGGAAATCTGCGCCGGGCTTGGGATTTCAGCCTGCCGGCAGGGGCCGAGGATGAATCCGTCTGGCACGGCTACGCCCGCCGCTTCATCAACGCCTATGTCCCCCGCTGGGAGGCGTTGCCCAATGACTGGGAGCTGGGGAAATACCGGGGCCGGGATCTGGAAGAAGACCCGCCCGAACGCCTCGCGCCCAAGACCTTCAATCACCTGGCTTGCGAGGATCGGACCCTGGACGGGCAAGGTCGCCCAGTGGGGATCAGCGCGCTGATGAGCCTCAAGGGCGACGTGGACAACCTGGGGCAGATCTTCCAAGGTGGACTGACGGAGATGACCTTCGCCAAGATGGCCGGCCTGTCCCGACAGATGAACGCCTTCTTTACCCTCTATCTGCCCTGGCTCTGTCAGAGTCGTTATCGAAACTGTTACACGGTGTTTGCTGGCGGCGATGACTTTTTCCTCATCGGTCCCTGGCGCTCGCAGATGGCCCTGGCTCGGGAGCTACGCGCCCGCTTCGGGCAGTACACGGCAGAAAACCCCGAACTCCATTTCTCCGCTGCCCTCTCTCTCACCAAGCCTGGGTTGCCGGTGCGAAGCCTGGCCGAGTTGGCCGAAGAGACCCTGGAGAAGGCGAAGGGGCATAATCCCGAGGCCGTGAAGCCAGCGCCGAAAGACTCCGTAGGTTGTTTCGGCGAAACGGTTGCGTGGCGGAAGTTTGATGCCCTCGAACGATGCCGAGCCGATCTCGAACGCCAAACCCAGGATCTGAAACTCAGCACCGGCTATCTCTACGATCTGCTGCGGCTGACCGACATGGCGGAAAAGGTGGAGGCCAATCCAATCAATGCGATCTGGCGCTCCCGCTTCGCCTATCAGACCCGCCGTTTTTTGGAACGGCAGAAGAGGTTGGATGAAGCCGAACGGCGACGGCGACAGCAGGAACTCGCGCAAGTGATCGCCGAGCAGGGTATCGAGGCGTTCAAGGGCGCGTACCGGATCGCCCTCTTCAGCTATCTATATCAGAACCGAGACTAAAGGAGCCAAAGGATGCAAGAGACCTTAGCCGCTTTGTATAGCACTGATTATCACGCCTGGGTCCAACGCAATGCCGAACTGCTGCGGCAGGGTCGTTTCGATGAAGCGGACATTGGACATCTGATCGAGGAGTTGGAAGAGATGGGCAACAGCCAGCGCCATGAGTTGGTCAGCCGCTTGCGGGTGCTGTTGGCCCACCTGTTGAAATGGCAATTCCAACTCCGCCAGCTCAGCGAGCGTTGGGCCGAATTCAGCGGCCAAAGCTGGCGGGAGACCATCATCGAACAACGGGATGCCATGCAGAATCTGTTGGCCGATTACCCGAGCTTGCAGGGCCTACTGCCGGAGGCCATCGCCAAGGCCTATCCAGCGGCGGCACGGCTGGCGGCCAAGGAAAGTGGTCTCCCCACGACGGACTTCCCCCAAGATTGTCCTTATGCCCAGGTCGATATCCTGGACGATGACTTTTATCCGTCCAATTCGGGCAAATAATTCAGTTCTCACTCCAGAAGTTTTTTATATCAAAACTGAGATTACTGACAAAAAGGAAACCAAGATGCCATTGTTTAGCTTCACCACCAGTCCACCGCGTTGCATCTGTGACAATACACAATTTTTATTGGAAAATCCAAGCGTCGATTTGTTCGATGGCAAAGCAAGATCCCTCGCCGAGGAACTAGCCCGGCCAGAGGTGCTCAAGGAAGAAAAAAATTTTGGGAGAGCAGTATGGAATGTAAGAGGTTTGGATAAGGCTAACAAACCTTCTCAGGTTAGAAAGTTCTACGATGAGCTGTGCATGTGGGAACAAAAATGCTCCTCAGTGGAATCCTTTGAAAAAGCCTTGCCATTCATCAAGATGCTGAATGCCAAGGCGGCCTATGCAAAAGGAAGAGGGCTAGTAGACGACAAGTTCGCCGCTTGGTTGGAGGCTTGCCTTAACCAGGTTTCCCCAGGTGAGAATGGCTTGAACGTACTGAAAAATTTTCGGACTCACTTCGAGGCATTCATGGGTTATTACAAAGCAGTGAGACCGGAAGACAATTGATGATGGAGAAACTTCACAATGCGAACTCTCCTCTATACCTGGTGGCGCGACGGCGACTTCTATCTCGGCTTTTTTAATAGCTATCCCGACTACTGGACCCAAGGCGAAAGTAAAGATGAATTGATCGAGAACCTCACCGACCTGTTGACGGACCTCGAATCGGGCGAGGTGCCCTTTTCCCCCCTCACCCTAACCCTCTCCCAAAGGGAGAGGGGATTTTCGGAAAGGGGCGTGAACAGTTATATCCGAGCTGATCAGAACCCTCCTGGTGATGGGGTGCCTGCTGATGCGTCACGGTGGACGGCATGATTGGTATACCAACCCAAGTACCCGACGATCCCAACCCGTGCCTCGTCACCAAGAGATCAATGACCAGCTCGCCAGGGTAATTATCAAGAAACTGAGTGATGTATCGGATTAGAAACAACAAGGAAACAGACCATGCAACTTACCAAAATCTCCAAGCTCACCGGCACCCTGGAACTGGTGTCCGGCCTGCACATCGGCAGCGGCAACACCGAGATGCACATTGGCGGCACCGATAACCCGGTAATCAAAAACCCAGTCACCAAACAACCCTACATCCCCGGCTCCTCCCTCAAAGGCAAGATGCGCAGCCTCCTAGAATGGCAGCTAGGCGTTGTTTCTCTACAAGGACGACAAGAGGATAAACAGGGGAAGCCTTTAGGTTTCCGAGATATCTCGCTGGTACCTGAAAACAAGCGGGACAAGGCTAAGGATCTGCTCAAACTTTTCGGCGGTGCCCCCGAGGGAACCAACGCCGACGAGGCCCTAATCCGGGAAATCGGCCCCACCCGGCTCGCCTTCTGGGACTGCAACCTGGACCCCGCCTGGGTGGAGGAGATGAAAAATCGCAATCTGCTGCTCACCGAGACCAAGATGGAAAACATGATCGACCGTATCCGGGGCGTGGCGGAGCATCCCCGCAACACCGAGCGGGTGCCTGCCGGGGCGCGGTTCGAGTTCAACCTGACCCTGCGGGTCCACGATGGGGAGGATCTATTGTCCACCCTGCTCAAAGGATTGAAGCTGGTGGAACTCTCCGGTCTGGGCGGCTCGGTATCCAGGGGGTACGGCAAGATCAAGTTCACCCGCTTGGCTTTGGATGGGACAGACGTACTACCACAGATGGCCGATGCGTCGCTCACTGAGATGGCCTGAAGGCATCGACCAGGAAAGGACCATGCCTACCATTAGCATCTTTTTCGGGATCGTTATCAGCATGTACTGGCGGGAACATGAACCGCCACATTTTCATGCGACTTACGGCGATCATGAGGCGCTACTCAGCATCGAGACCCTGGCCGTCATCCGGGGTGGCCTGCCGCGAAGGGCCTTGGCGCTGGTACTGGAATGGGCGGCCGAGCATCGTAAAGAACTGATGGAAGACTGGCAGCTCTGCCGCGCCAAGGCCATGCCGAAACCTATCCCACCCTTGGAGTAAAAACCATGGTTCCCTGGAGAATACAGCACGTCCAGGCCCTACCGGGCCATGCTTTGGCGCTCACGTTCGCCGACGGTGTCTCGGGTGTGATTGATTTATCCGGCGAGTGTTTCGAGGGGGTGTTTGCGCCCCTAGCCGACCCAGATGTTTTTGCCCAGGTACAAGTGGTCAACGGGGTAGTGGTATGGCCGAATGGGGTGGACATGGCCCCGGAAGCCTTGTACGACGAGGTGGTGGCCAATGGCCTGAACGCGCAGGTCACGCCATGATCCGAATCAGATTCACCCTCTTACCCCGCACCGCTTTCGGCACCCCCTTGCAAGGGGATACCCTGTTCGGACAACTTTGCTGGGCGATCCGGCATCGCTTCGGCGAAGACCGGTTAACCGAGTTGTTGGATGGCTATATCCAAGGGCGGCCCTTTCTGGTGGTGTCGGATGCTTTCCCCGCCGGTTATCTCCCACGCCCCGTCTTGCCCGCCGATCGCTATACCCCGCTGGACAATACCGACCGCAAGGAGATCAAGCGTCGTCGCTGGCTGCCCCTGGCGGAATCAGCCCGCCCCCTGCGGGAATGGCTCGGCCAGAGCCAAACCGACACCGAGGTGGGAAAGCGCATCGAGGAAACTCAGCCCCACAACAGTATCAATAGGCTGACCGGGACCACCGGTACCGGGATGTTTGCCCCCTATCAGACCTCCCAGCTTTGGTTTCAGACCAGTGCCCAGTTGGATTGCCATTGCCTGCTGGATAGCGACCGCTTGAGCCGGGATGAACTCTTCGCCTGCTTTCAAGACGTGGGCCTATTCGGTTACGGACGGGATGCCGGAGTAGGGCTTGGCAAGTTTGCTGTCGGAGCTCAGGCCAACGGAACATTGGCGGCTCATCCCCAGGCCAATGCCTGGCTGACTCTGGCCCCTTGTGCCCCCCAGGGTCTGGGTTTCGACCCGGATCGTTCTTTCTATCAAACCTTTACCCGCTTTGGACGCCACGGTGACGCCGCTGTGCAAAGCGGCAAACCCTTCAAGACCCCCCTGCTGCTGATCGCTACGGGAGCGGTTGTTACCCCTCTCCCAGCGGGAGAGGGGCCAAGGGGGAAGGAAGGAATCATCGGCCAGGGTCTCGGGGGCGCGGGCCGCTTGTCGAATGACCCGTCCGCGACCGTCCATCAGGGTTACGCTCCGGTGTTGCCGGTGCGGTTGGATGATCCCAAGGAGAACCGGCCATGAGCCTGCAAGCCTATCGGTTGTTGTTCACCACCCTCGGTCCAGTGCACATCGGCAGCGGCAATGAGTACGATCCCACCAACTATGTGATCGACAACGACAGCCTCTATGAATTCGATCCCCTGAGCGTTGCCGAGGCATTGCCGGAGGCGGAACGGACCAAGTTGGCGCAGCTTGTCGATAAGGCCAAAGGGGCTGATCTGTTGCTCCAGGTGCAAGCCTTTTTTTACCGCAACCGGGAGGCCCTGATCCCCGCCGCCACCCACCGGATGCCGGTATTGCCGGCGGTGGCCAAAAACTACGGCGATCGAGTGGGGAAAGTGGCCCAGGCAGAGCAGTCTGGACGCCACATCGTCAATCAGTTGGAGATCGAGCGTACCGCCGGCAACCCTATCAGCCGCGAGCCGATTCTGCTGGGTTCCAGCCTCAAGGGGGCGATGCGCACTGCGTTGTTGGACCAGGTCAATGAAGGTCGACCGCTCCAATATCCCCAGGAAAAAAACCAGGATCTGCAAAAGCGCCTGTTTCGCTATCAAAACCCGAACAACCCACATGAGATGGCGCTGGAACTTGACCCCATGCGCCTCATCCAGCTCAAAGACGCTCCTTATCGAGCGGAGTCCGGACCCTACGGCGCTGAGGTGCGCTTTGCCGTCAATCGCAAGAAGCAGCCCGTTCTAAAGGACGGGAAAATAGTTCGCTCCCAAGCCGAAAGCCAAAACCTCCGCCAAGTGCTCGAATGCGTCCCTCCCCTCCGCTACCGGGCCTTCGAGGGGGAATTGCTGCGCCAGGATCCATGTCCGCTCCGTAGCCCTAAGCTGCCGCAAGAAAATCTGCGTTGGACCATGCAGGAGATTGCTACCGCCTGCAATCGTTTCTACCGTCGGCGCTTCGACATCGAGATCCAACAACTGCGCGGGCGGGGCTATCTGGACGGCGCCTGGAGTCAGGCGGTGGACAGCTTGCTCGCCAGCTTCGACAGCAAGCTGAAAGGGAACCGGGCCTTTCTGCTGCGGGTGGGTCGCCACAGCGGGGCGGAGTCGGTGACCCTGGAGGGGGTGCGCAACAACAACATCAAGATCTTGGAAGGGAAGGACCCAGCTACCGGCAAACAGCGATTTTCCTTCCAGTCCGAGAGCAAAACCTGGTGGCTCGCCGCCCCCGAGATCCAGGCCGAAAAAGGATTGTTGCCCTTCGGCTGGTTGCTGGTGGAGTGGTGCCCGCTGGAACAAGACCTGACGGAAGACCCGCAAGCCAAAAACCTTTCCGCCAGCTTTAATCCCGAGGCAAGCGCTTGGGGGCACCGAAGCGACGCCCGGGTGCGGGCGTTACGCGTCGAGACCGAACGCCGTCAGGCCGAGGAGCGGGCGCGGCGTGAGGCGGCGGAACGAGAAGCCCGCGAGCGAGCCGACCAAGAAGCCAAGCAAGCGGCCATGAGCGACGAGGACCGGGCCATCCAAGCCTTGCGCGACCTGTTCGCCGAGGCCAAAGGACTCAACCGCCGCAATCCGGGCGAAGCCTTGGGACAACGTTTCAACTCCGTCGCGGAAGAAGCCAAATCCTGGCCGGCGTCGACACGCACCGAGCTGGTCGGCCTGCTTCGGGAGATCAACAAGTTTCTCGACGGTGATCAGAAAAAGCGCCGCGGCAAAATTGAAGCCATTGTCCAATAACGGAACTCTGCCCCATGACTACCACCCTCCTTACTTTCCTCGGTCGCGTTCCCAAGTCAGAAAAAGGCCGCTATCGCCAGACGAGTTACCAATTCGATGATGGCTCAACCGAACCACTGGCCTTTTTTGGCTGGGCCTTGCAGCAGCGTCTCAAGCCGGATCGTCTGGTGATCATGGGTACCGCCGGCAGCATGTGGGACCACCTGTTCGAGGGCGATCTGGCTTTTGGGGAGGCGGAGGAGGAGGCGCGACTTGACCTGGGCGAGACCACGGAGAATAAGAGCGTCACGGCGGAGTGTCTTAACCCTCTGGCGCCGCTGCTCGCCGAACGACTGGGCTGTGAGGTGCGGCTCGAACTCATCCCCTATTGCCGCAACCAGCAAGAACAGGTCGATCTGTTGGCGGTGATGGCCCGGCAAGTCGAAAGCCAAGCTCAGGTCCATATCGACGTCACCCACGGCTTCCGCCATCTGCCCATGTTGGCCCTGTTGGCGGCCTTTTACCTGCGCTCGGTGCGACAAGCGGAGATCCAAGGCATCTGGTACGGCGCCTACGACCCAGATACGGGCGCCGCGCCGGTGCATAATCTGGTGGGATTGCTGCGTATCGCCGACTGGTTGCAGGCGCTGCATACCTACGACAAGGACGGCGACTATGGCGCCTTCGCTCCGCTGCTCGGCTCGGCGGGGGAATTGCTTCAGCGAGCGGCTTTCTTCGAGCGCAGCAGCAACCCAGTGAAGGCGCAGAAAACGCTCACTTCCTGGTCAGGAAGGGAGGACCGTTTTCCGCAACAAGACCCGGCGGCTGAGCTGTTCCGCGACCAGCTCGACCGGCGTGTCCGTTGGTATCGGGGAGCCGACCGGGCGGCTTGGGAAAAATCCCTTGCTTGGCAATATCTCGGGCAGGGGGACTATGTGCGGGCAGCGATCTATGGTCTCGAAGCCGTGATCACCCGGGAAGTCATCCGTCGTGATGGCAACCCCAGCGATTACGAACGGCGAGACGGCGTGCGCGAGGAACTCAAACACAGTCAGGATGGCTTCAAGACCTTGAATAACTTACGCAATGCCCTAGCCCACGGGGTGCGGCCTTTCAACACACAAATCGAGAAGGCCATGGCGACTGAAACCGATCTCCGCAACACGCTAAAAAGCCTGCTGACCCAACTCATCGGCAAGCCGAGCTGAATCCGGTTTCCATCCAGCTACGAGAAAGGAATTCCCCCCTGAACTTCCTCCTCACCACCCTGGGCACCTCCTGGTCCATCGTCCCCGAGCTGTATGGCTTCACCAATCCAGCCGCTCTGGATGTATACGCCCACAGCGCCAGTCGTAGCGAGATCCTATCCCTGCGCGAGCAACAGGGCATCGAGCCGGTCGACGCTATCTGGGTCGTCACCACCGAGGCGATGGACATGGGGCGGCTGGAGACCGCCGGGGCGGACCCCGTTGCCCTGCCGCGCCGCCTAATGCGCCGCCGTGGCACCAACCCCAAGGCGCTGGATGATGCCAAGCACCTGCCAGGTCTTCTGGAATTGACCAATGAAGAGGATTTTCCAGAGAACGAAGCGGCGGAGATCCGCCGCCAGGTACGGGCGACCCTGGCCAACGCCCTCACCCCTAGCCCCTCTCCCGGCGGGAGAGGGGAGAAAACCATCCGGCTCGAAACCTACTACGCCCTGTTGATGATGGATGGCGACCGCATGGGGGCCATCCTCTCCGGCGATGACAAGACCAGCTGTGCCATCGCTTACCGCAAGAGCTTCCATCCCGATGTGCAAAAAGGTTTCGACCAGCACGCCGCACGGCAGCCGATGATCAAGCGATACGGCGACCAGAACCGTCCCGTCTCGCCCAACCGGCACCTGGCCATTTCCGGCGCGCTCAACGATTTCTCGCAAACCCTGGTGCGCCATGTGGTGGAAGAGGAACACTTGGGTCGGGTGATCTACGCCGGCGGCGACGACGTGCTGGCCATGCTGCCCGTGGCCGACCTGCTGCCCACCATGCAGCGGCTGCGTCAGGCCTATGCCGGCCATGACCCCGACCACGAAGGCGGCGTCTGGCAGGGTCTGACCCTGCAAAACGGTTTCGCAGCCCTCAAGACCGACAAAGGCTTGCGCCTCATGCGCATGATGGGCGAGCACGCCACCGCCTCCACCGGCGCCGTCATCGCCCACCATCAGGCGCCGTTGTCCGCCGTGATGCGCGAATTACGGACGGCGGAAAAGCGGGCCAAGACCGAAGGCGGGCGGGATGCCTTCTCCATCACCGTCATCAAGCGTTCCGGCGGGGCATTGCGGCTGACCGACAAGTGGGACGCCGTCCCGCTGCTGGACGAACTGATGGCCTTCCTGCGGGACGAGGGCACTTCCCGCCGCGCCGTGTACCACAGCCTGGAATGGCTCAAGGACCTGCCCGACCCCAAGGGTAAGCCCGAGATGCTGGAAAGCCTGCTGGCCTACCAGCTCGCCCGGCAATCGGACGGCGCGGCCAAGGCCCAGGCGCCCGGCCTGGCCAAGCGTTTGGCTGAGCTGACCGCCAAGCAACCCAAGGACGGACTTGTCTGGCTGCAAAACTTCCTCACCGTAGCCGAATTCCTGGCCCGTGAAACCCGTGCGGGCGCTGATTGAGGGGGAAAATCGCCATGCATCCGTTGATTGAGCAACATCGTTCTCAGATCCGAGCCTTGGCCGCGCGTTATGGCATCGAGAACATTCGTGTGTTCGGTTCGATGGCACGGGACGACGCGGACGCGGACAGCGACATTGATCTTCTGGTTTCGCTGCCCGCAGGCAAGAGCGGACTCGCGCTGGGCGGTCTGCTCCTGGACGTTCAAGAGCTCATGCGGCGTAAGGTGGACCTGGTCACCGAGGCGGGGCTACACCCGGCGCTACGCGAGCAGGTCTTGCGGGAGGCTGAACCCTTATGAAACCGGGCCTGGACGCCGACCGGCTGCTGCTCGCCCATGTTCAAGACTGTCTCGACCGCATCCGGGAATACACCCATGGCAAACGATCGGTCTTTCTTGGCTCGCGTCTGGTTCAGGACGCCGTGGTGCGCAATCTGCAAACCCTTACCGAATCCACTCAGCGTTTGAGCGATGCCCTCAAAGGCGCTGAGCCGGAGATTCCTTGGCGAGCAATCAGCGGCTTCCGCAATGTTCTTACCCATGGCTATCTCGGCTTGGATCTCGATGTGGTTTGGAGCGTGGTAGAACAAGATTTGCCCGGTTTGGCGGAGGCGATCGCTCGCTTACGCCAGACCCTGGAAGATGGAAGGAGTACAGAGTGACACATTATCGTTTTCTCGAACCCTTGGACGTGCTCTTTCTGCGCGGCAACAAGCTGTTCGGCGACCCCGGCAGTTACGGCGAATCCCTGGTCCCGCCCTGGCCCTCGGTGGCGGCGGGGGCGATCCGCTCGCGGATGCTGGCGGATGACGGTGTGGACTTGGCGGCCTTCGCCCGCGGCGAGATCATTCATCCGACGCTGGGCACGCCGCAAACCCCCGGCAGCTTTGCCGTCGCAGACTTCCACCTCGCCCGACGCCGCGCCGATGGTAGGGTGGAGGCACTGATGCAGCCGCCGTCCGATCTGGTGATTGGGGAGGACGCCAGCGGCAAGATCACGGTGCTCGCCCTCAGCCCGATTTCCCTCACCCCCGCCCCTCTCCCGGGGGGAGAGGGGAGAAAACAGCCGGGGGGCGATGGAATCCAAAGCTCTGCCCCCTTGCCCCTCTTGCCCGTGCTGGCCGAAACCAAGCGGAGCAAACCGGCGAGTGGCTGGTGGCTGGCGGAATCCGGCTGGCGCAAATACCTGGCGGGCGACACGCCGACAGCCGCCGATATGGTCCGGTCCTCCGAACTTTGGGCGTTCGACCACCGCGTCGGTGTCGGCCTGGACGCGGCCACCCGCCGCGCGGCCGATGGCCGGCTGTTCTCGGTGCAGGCGGTGGCGATGCGGCCCGGCGTGGGCTTTCTCGCCGCCATCACCGGTGCCGTGCCGCCCGCGGACGGCTCCGTGCGCCTGGGCGGCGATGGCCGCGCGGCGGCCATCCGTACCGCCACGGCGACCCTGCCCGAGGCGAATTTCGACGCCATCGCCCGCACTGGCCGGTGCCGAATGGTCCTCGCCACACCCGGTCTGTTCACTGGCGGCTGGGTGCCGACCGGCATCACCCAGCAGGCCGACGGCAGTCATCATTTCGACCTGCACGGCGTCAAAGGCCGCCTGGTCTGCGCCGCCGTGCCCCGCGCCGAAGTCATCTCCGACTGGGACTTGGCAGCCTTGAACGGAAAGGGGCAACCCAAGCCCGCCCAGCGCGCCGCCCCCACCGGCAGCGTCTATTGGCTGGACCAACTGGAGGCTACGCCAGAGGCCCTGCGCAAGCTTGCCGATCAAGGTTTGTGGAGCGATCCCTGCGAAGATGCCGCCCGTCGCGCCGAAGGTTTCAACCGGGTTTGGCTGGCGACGTGGAAATGAAGGGGGGAGCATGAGTGAACTGCTGATCTATGAAGCGCCGGACAAGAACATCTCCGTGCGTCTGGAAGGCGAGACCGTCTGGCTTACCCAGCGTCAGATGGCGGATTTGTTTGACTCGTCCACCGACAACATCGGCCTGCATCTGAAAAACATCTTCATGGATGAAGAACTGGAGGAATCGGCAACTACCGAGGATTTCTCGGTGGTTCAAACCGAGGGTTCTCGACAGGTCAGCCGACGTGTCAAACACTACAACCTCGACGCCATCATTTCCGTCGGCTACCGGGTCAACTCGAATCGTGGCGTGCGTTTCCGCCAATGGGCCACCCGCGTGCTGCGCGAACACCTGACCCAGGGTTACAGCCTCAATGCCGCTCGCCTGACCGAACGCGGTCTGGCCGAGGCGCAACAGGCCATCGACCTGCTGGCCCGCACCCTGGCCAACCAGGAACTGATCAGCGACGCCGGACGCGAGGTCATCGCCCTCATTGTCGGCTATGCCAAGACATGGCGGCTGCTGCTGCAATACGACGAGGACGGCCTGAGTCTGCCCGCCACCTGCCGTCCCGCGCGCGATGTGCTGGACTACGCCACCGCCCGCGCCGCAATCGACGAACTGAAGGCCGCCTTGCTCGCCCGCGGCGAGGCCGCAGACCTGTTCGGCCGGGAACGCAGCGACGCCATGCAGGGCATCCTCGGCAACATCGAGCAGACCATGTTCGGCCAGCCGCTTTACAAGACGCGCGAGGAAAAGGCCGCCCACCTGCTCTATTTCGTCATCAAGGACCCCCCGTTTTCCGACGGCAACAAGCGCATCGGTTCCTTTCTCTTCCTGCTTTATCTCAACCAGGAAGGCATGCCCATGAACCTCGGCGCCAATGCGCTCACCGCCCTGGCCTTGCTGGTGGCCGAGAGCGCGCCGCAAAACAAGGATCTGATGATCCGCCTCGTCGTCAACCTGCTGGTCGCCAGCGAGCCCAATTCCTGAAGGGAGACACCACCATGTTCGAAAAGCAAAAGCACGCCGCCCTCTTCCTCTATGCCGTCAGCCCCGTCCACATGGGCGCGGGCCAGGCCGTAGGAGTGATCGACAACCCCATCCAGCGCGAACGCCACACGGGCCACCCTTGCTTTGCCGGCTCGGGTATCAAGGGAGCGGTGCGGCATGGATTCACCGCCATCGGCGGCGATGAAAAGCTCATCGATCGCTTGTTCGGACCGGATGCCGAGTCGAGCGAATTGCACGCCGGCGCCCTCAGCTTCGGGGACGCCCAACTCGTCGCCCTGCCGGTGCGCAGTCTCAAGGGCGGTTATGTCTATGCCACCTGCCCGCAGGCGATTTCCCGCGCGCAGCGGCTGTTGGGACTGATCGGCATCCAGGTTAACTGGCCGGCGCTGCCCGAAATTGGCGTGGGCCATTGCCGGCTGGCCAACCCGGTGCTGCTGTCTGGCGATAAACTGCATCTGGAAGCCTTTGAATACATCGCGCATGTCGCCCAGGAATTGCCTGCCATCTCCACCGACCTCGCTGCCAAGTCCCTGCCAGCAGGCGACGGCTACGCCTTCTTCCGCAACAAGCTCCAGACTGACCTCGTCGTCCTCTCCGACACCGACTTCGCTTACTTCGCCCAGAACGCCATGCTGGTGGAGCCACACGTGCGCATCGACCCGGGCACAGGTACCGCCAAGGACGGTGGTCTGTTCTACACCGAGAACCTGCCGCCGGAATCCATCCTGGTCGCTCCCATGCTGGCGAGCCAGACGCGAACTGGCAGGAAGGAGGATTGGGACGATGCCGCCGGGGTGATGTTGAAGATCAAGAACGTGATCAACGGCAAGCTGTTGCAGATCGGCGGCGACGCCACCACCGGGCGCGGTCTGGTGGTGGCCAAGGTAGTGGAGGGCTAAACATGGCTACGCTGGAACAGCAACGGGCGCAGGATGCCTGGGATTGTGCTGACAAGGCCAGGAAGGCCCTCGGCAAGGATGGCTATGACAAGTATGTTGATCTTGCCAAGGCATTGCCCGCCCTAATCATGAACTCGGGCCTAATGCAGGTCGTGGCGTTTCTTCATGAGAAGAGCCTCGACAAAAAAACCGGTAAGCCCAAGCCAGACGATCACCACACTTGGGTTGAAGACCATCTCCGTGCGTCGTTGCACCAACGGTTTGGAGATGTGCCGATGGATTTCGATGGCTTCATGAAGAAACTGATGGGCGTGGACTCCCTCCGGTTCCAAGCCATCACCGCCGAGGCCTTCGCCTGGCTCAAATGGCTGCGGCAGATGGCTGCGGCGAGGCAGGGGTAAAGGCGATGGCCCGATCAGAGCAAGCCACGCAAACGCAAATAGGCCGCGCGTGGATCGACGATAGGCAGGCCCTCGATCGCGCCGAGCGCCAAGAGCGCCTTGTCGCCGGTGACGAAGATCTCGGCGCCCGCGGCAAGCGCTGCCGCGAGGATCGGGGCATCGTCCGGGTCCGGGAAGTCGTCGGCCGGTCTCCACTTCCCCGGAACGGCCATCTGGGCGGTCGCCAGGATTCGCTTTGCTCGATGCTGTGCCGCGTCGCTCAGGGTGAATTTCGCATCGAGGGTGCGCATGACCTCTGCGATCACCTGATCACTGGTCCACAGATCGTGCTCGCCGGGTGTTTCGAGAACGATCTCCAGCAGATCCGTACAGAACCCACGCAGTGCGAACGCGCTTATCCAGACATTGCTGTCGAAGAAGATCTTCACGAGATGTCGCGAAAGAAATCGTCTTCGGTCAGATACCCGGCACGTTCGGCCAAGGGCACAAGCTCGGCGCGCAGCGCCCGCAAGTCTGACAAGGCTGCTTGCCGCCGCAACATCTCCCGCACCAGGTCGCTCTTGGTACGGTGCGCCGCTTCGGCCAGCCGGGTGAGGGTCGCATCGAGTTCGTCATCGAGCCGAATGGTGAGTGTGGACATTCGATCCTCCAGTATGCGTAAGACGATGTAATACAGGATAACACGCCATGAGTATTGCCGCCGTACCCGCCTATCTAGGTAATGACTTCCGGGATGCCTCGCCGGGGATGCGATTTGGGATGTACCTCAAGCTGTGGGAAGGCGCTGCCTGGTCAAAGAGCAAAGACAGACCGCTCGATGGCACCAAGCGGCTCAATGACCACGACCAGAAGGCCATGAAAGCATTGCTCGCGCGCCAGAAGCAGGTATTTGAAGCCGTTGCCACAGAGCCTGCCGCGTTCCGCCTCGACGCCCTCGCCATCGCCCCCTTCACTACTGGCTTGGGCAACGAGCACCCGCTGGAGAACGGTTTCGCCTTCCTCAACCCCTACGGCCTACCCTACCTACCGGGCTCCGGCGTCAAGGGCGTGCTGCGCCAGGCGGCGCGCGAGAAGCATGGCTGGTCGAAGGATAAAGACAAGCCTTATTCCATCGAGGTCGACCGCAAGCCGATACGACTTTCCATGAGCGATGTGTTGTTCGGCCTCGAATTCGGCGACGGTGACACCGAGCACGTGCGCGGCGCGCTCTCCTTCTGGGACGTTATTCCCCAGATCAAGGGCGACAGCCTCATGGTCGAGATCATGACCCCGCACCAGTCTCACTATTACCAGCAGAAAACGGATAACAAGACCGGCGGCAGCCCCACCCCCCACGACTCCGGCCAGCCCACCCCCATCAGCTTTCTCACCGTGCCGCCCGGCTCCGGTTTTACCTTCTTTGTCACCTGCGACATGGCGCACCTGCATCGACTGGCCCCGGCACTGGCGGAAACCGACCCGGCCACCAGAAAGCCCCGCTGGCAAAATCTCATCACCGACGCCTTCGAACACGCCTTCGACTGGCTCGGCTTCGGCGCCAAGACGGCGGTGGGGTATGGAGCCATGAAGCGAGATAAGGCGGCTGAGGCCGCAGCCGAACAGCAACGCGCCGAGCGCATGCAACAGGCCCAGGAAGCTATGGCCAAGGAACAAGAGGCCAGGGAAAAAGCGGCGGCTTTGGAAAAACTCAGTCCGGTGGAGCGATCCATTCAGGAGTTTCTCTCGAATCGAACTGACAAAAATCAAAGTGAAATTTCAGCCGTCATCGGCGCGATCAAACAAGGGCGCTGGCAAGGCAAAGAAAAACTCGCCGTCGCCCAGTGGCTCAAGAACAAAATGCAGGCGACCAAAGGTCAATGGAAAGAAAAGAGTCAGGCCAAGATTCCGGTAAAGGACCGAGAACATCAGAATACCTTGTTGGTTATCCAATGGTTGCAAGGCGCATAATGCCATCCAGGAGAAAATACGGCATATTCTTCGACTTTCACCGAGTATCCCCATATTTAGATTTTTACGGCATAACGAGATACTAAAGACAGCCCACTCTTTATATGACATAAAAGTACAAAATGACATTTTTCTACTGACTGGAGTTATCGAGATGTTTACCTTGAAACTGTCCGAAGGTGGGCGGATCGTGGTGCCAGCAGAAGTTCGCAAAGCGCTGGAAATCACGGAAGGGTCTACTTTGTTAGGTGAGTTGCGCAACGGCGAACTGGTGCTGACCACGCGCAAGGCCCGGTTGGAACGGGCGCGTAAGCTATTCCAGCAATATTTCCCTCCCCAAGCCGACCGGTCCTTGGTGGATGAACTCATCACCGAGCGCCGCGCCGAAGCTGCCCAGGAAGATCAGTAAGATGCGACGCTACGTCATCGATACCTCTGCCCTGCTTGCCTCGATGCACGAGGAGGCGGGCAAGGAGCGGGTAGATGAATTGTTGCTTACCGGCGACTGCCTGATGTGCGCGGTCAATCTGTCCGAATTTATCGCCAAATGTTCCGACGGAGGCATGACAGGCGCGGAGATCGAGACCATCGTGCATAGCTTCGACTTGGAGATAATCTACCTGGATGAGGAACTTGCCTTTGCAGCCGGTTTACTGCGTCCAGCTTGCCGTCACCTTGGCCTGTCCCTTGGCGATCGCGCCTGCTTGGCGCTGGCTAAAAAGCACAACGCCATTGCTGTCACCGCCGACCGATCCTGGACCCGGCTCGATCCGGAATTAGGCCTCCAGGTCGAGTGCATTCGGCCGGATGGGCGTTGAGCGGCGCGAACCTTGCCACGATGTTTTAGGCTCCTTTGCGATCCAGGTGACTCTTTCAATGCCTCCTAAACCCAGGGTTCAGATTCTCCTCGTTTCCGCTCAGGCGGCCCCCAATCTTTTGCCGGCGCTTGATCCGACCATGAAGCCGGAGGAAGCCGTGCTCATGGTCTCCGCCAAAATGCAAGCCCGGGCTGACGCGCTGGAAAGCGTACTACGCGAAGCCGGCGTCAAGACAACTCGCGTTGGTCTGGACGATGAACACGATTTCGATAAGCTCGAATCCACCTTGTTTGAAGTCGCCGACGAGCGAGAGGGTCAACAGATCACCCTCAATCTCACCGGCGGTACCAAGCTCATGGCCCTGGCCGCCCAATCCGTAGCCCAGGACTACCATTGGCCGGTGTTCTACGTGGACGTGGATACCGACGAAGTCATCTGGCTGGGTAAGGAGAGCAAGCGGCAACCGCTCACCCAACAATTGCGCCTACGCCATTACCTACAGGGTTACGGGTTTAAGTCGGAAGACAGTTTTTCTCGACCACACATCAGCCACCAGCAACAAGAGTTGGTGCGCACCCTGATTCTACAGGTCGGCAGCCTCGAACAGCCGCTCGGGCAGTTGAATTGGCTGGCGCAGGAAGCCGAAGACACTGGTCAATTGCAAGTCAAGCTGTCGGAACAGCAATTGGATAGCCGCAGTCTCCATGCTTTGCTGTGTCAGTTTGAGGAAGCGGGTGTGCTGAGTGTTCAAGGAGAAACCTTGCGATTCACCAGCGAGGCCGATCGCTCGTTCGTCAAGGGCGGTTGGCTGGAACATCATGTTTTTCGCATGGTTTGCAACCTTTCCGACAAGCTTGGTATTCGTGACAAGGCGGCCAATCTCACCCTGGTGGATCAAGCCGGGGTCAAAAACGAACTGGACGTGGCCTTCATGGCAAGAAACCGACTGTTCGTCATCGAATGCAAAACTTCGCGAATGGATGGTGAGCGTGCCGTCAAGGCGAACGACACCCTGTTCAAGCTTTCCGAAGTCTGCAAACGGGTAGGGGGACTTGGGACCCGGGGCTTGCTGGCCAGTTATCGCCCGCTGAGGGATTCGGAACAACGGCTGGCCCGGGCACTGAGCGTCGAACTGGTGTGTGGCGCGGAACTGGCGCGGTTAAGCGAGAAAATCACAAGTTGGGTGGGAGCCATTGGCGGCAAATAACAACGGAGCAACCACCGCCAATGCACGCGATCCTCAGTTAACCGTCGTCATCTCGTACAACCAACACCTCGAAAGCAGAAACACGGCTTGCCATGAACCTCCTCCTCACCACCCTGGGCACCTCCTGGTCCATCGTCCCTGAGCTGTATGGCTTCACCAATCCAGCCGCTCTGGATGTATACGCCCACAGTGCCAGTCGTAGCGAGATCCTATCCCTGCGCGAGCAACAGGGCATCGAGCCGATCGACGCTATCTGGGTCGTCACCACGGAGGCGATGGACATGGGGCGGCTGGAGCGATGGGCTGGGCTCATGTGCCTGCCGCTGACTCTCTGGCGCACCGCCGGGGTGGAGGAACTGGCCAGTGTCGCGGAGAACCGCTGGATGGCGGATCTGATCTACAGAGTCGTCTTCCATGCCCGAACACTTACCCAAGAGAGCGGCGGTCGGCTCTATCTTTCCCTTGCCGGTGGCCGCAAAACCATGAGCGCGGAGATGCAGCAAGCCGGCATGGTGTTCGGTTGCGACGCCCTGCTGCATGTGGTGGATGTGGATCAAGGGCACAAACCCGATTGGCTCAAACGAGCGGACAACCTCACTCCGGAACTCTTTGTCGAACCACTGCCCGAGGACGCGGCGGACTGCTTCCAGCCCCTGGTCATCCTCGGTCCTTGCGCGCCCAATGCCGCGCTTGCGGTGGAACCAGCGATGCGCGCCCGGGATTTCCCCCTGACGGCGGAAGGTGGCGCGGTACCCGGCGGCACCGAACTCTACGACCAGCTCCGCGAGCGTCTGCGCCAGGCCGACAGCCTCATCTACCACTTCAGCCGGCAGCTCAGCGGCGCCGATTCCCAAACCAATTTTCATGCCCTCTACACACTGCCTCCCAACCGGGTGCGGGCGCTACGTGAACAACGGATCGGCGCCGATCCGTCCCGTCGAGCCGCCGATTTGGCCTGGCTGGAACCCCTGCCGAAAACCGATCTGCACTGCCATCTCGGCGGCCTCCTCTCCCCCGAGGAGATGATCCGGGTCGCCGGAAGCCTGGAAAAGGAACTCTGGGTCCAGAGTCGTGATGATCACCACCCCGACTTCGCCGCTTGGCGGCAAGGTTTGCGGGCGGCGGTCCAAGGCGGCGACCTAGAAGAGGTGTTGGCGCAGCTTCCTCCCGGCGGAATCAAGGGCTTGCGCGGCTGGCGCCTGCCCGAGCCCTACGATGTCTGCGCCTTCTTGCTCGCCTTCGAGGGCCACGCCAAGCTGTTGGAACACTTGATCTATGCCGAGTTGCTCGACCAACATTCTTTCAAGGGCATCGGCATCCGTCGCTATGAATGCCTGGGTGATCTCCAAGGTTCCGGACTGTTGCAGCATGAGGCCACATTGCGCGCCGCCGTCGCCGTACTGCGCGAACAGATGGCCCGGGACCGCATTCACTACCTTGAATTGCGCTGCTCCCCCATCAACTACAGTCGCGGTGGCTTGACACCCGGGCGGGTGGTCGAGATCCTGCTGGAAGCCTTGAGCGAGGAGGACCGAGCCGACATCCGCCTGCTGTTCATCGCCAGCCGTCACCGCAGTGAGAACGAGGCCCGCCAACACATCGAGCTGGCGCAGCACGGGCTCGCGGAATCCGAGCCCTTCCGGCGGCGCTTCGTCGGTTTCGATCTGGCGGGCGACGAGGCTCGGCTCCGCCCGGCGGAGATGCGCGATACCTTCCGTCCTTTGCTGGAGGCCTGTATCCCCATCACCATCCACGCCGGAGAGGATCAACCGGTCGAGAACATCTGGGAAGCCGCCTATGAACTCAACGCCGACCGCATCGGTCACGGCCTGACTCTGGGCGACAACCTGAACCTGCTGCAACGCTTCGTCGAACGGCGCATCGCGGTGGAAATGTGTCCCTCCAGCAACGACCAGATCGTCGGCTACGACGACGCGCTTGCTGGCTCACGGGGCGGTCGCGCCTATCCCCTCGCCGCTTATCTCGCCCAGGGCCTGCGGGTGACCGTGAACACCGACAACCCCGGGATCTCGCGTACCTCTCCGAGCGCGGAGCTGTACAAAGCCGCCGGCCTCTCCCCTGGTGGTCTGACTCGTTGGCAGATCCTGCAACTGCTGCGCAACGGCTTTCAGGCCGCCTTCTGTCCATTGCGCGAACGCGCCCAGATGTTGCGTCAGGCCGAGCAGGCCCTGCTCGACTGGCTGGCCCAACCGGAGTCCTGGCGATGACCCAAGCCCCCATTCTGGTGGTGCCGCGTGCGGCGCTACCCCAAGCCTGGCTCCCGGAACTGGGAGCGGTCGCCCTGAACGCAATCGACCTGGTCCGCTGGCTGAATCAGGCCCCGCTTGCCTGGCGACCCCGCGCCGAGGTGGAGCCCGATCCGGGTTACAAACAGCTCATCCCCTATCTCCTGGTCGATCACCGGGGGCGACTGGCCACCTACCGCCGGGCCGGGACCGAGAACCGGTTGCACGGTCTCTGGTCCGTCGGTATCGGCGGACATATCGATCGCACCGATGCGACCAGCGTCCCCTGGGACACCATCCAGCAGGCCGCGCTCCGGGAGCTGGCCGAAGAACTGCCTGATCTGCCGCAACCGGCCGTCTTGCGGTTCCTGGGGCTGATCAACGAGGACGAAACCCCGGTCGGGCGGGTGCATCTGGGACTGGTGTTTGGTGTCGATGCCCAAACCCCTGAGCCCCCAACCGCCGGCGAGGAACTGCGCGACCTGCGCTGGCTCGACCCGGCCGCCGCGGCGGCCTTGTCGCTGGAGCGCTGGAGTCGGTTAGCCTGTCAACTCTGGCAAGAGGTGGGGCGATGAGCGTTTATTTCGTCTCCCGTCATCCCGGCGCCAAGGACTGGGCCGCCGAAGAGGGGATCGCCGTCGATCAGGTCATCGACCACCTGGAGATCGACCGCATCGACCCGGGCGATATCGTCATCGGCTCGCTGCCGGTCAACCTGGCCGCCGAGGTCTGCGCCCGAGGCGGACGCTATCTGCACCTGAGCCTGGAACTCCCCTTCGAGCTACGCGGCAAGGAATTGAGCGCCGCCGACATGCGCGCCTGTGGCGCCAAGGTCGAGGAATTCCGCGTCATCCCGGTGCCACCATAGGTTGCGGCCCAAGAAGCAACGATAGGATGTGGTGATCGAGGTATTGAGCAGCGAGGTGATAAAGCGACATGAAGCTCCCTCGCCCTTCGGGAGAGGGTTGGGGTGAAGGAATACAAATGAAGCTTTATCATCGCGTTCCTCTATATTCTCTCTTCGCGACTGATGCGGTTCGCTCCGCTCACCACATCCCACCCCGCTCGGGGCCTGGGTCCATTCCCGCCGTTAGCGTTCTCATTAAGAGAACAATCTAGGATTTATTTCTTTATTTGTTGCTTATAAGAGAACAAAAATCCGGCCTTTCCGCCCGATGCCCGGGGCCTTCCAGCTCGAAGCCCAGGGCCACAGGTTTTCAAACAGTTTCCAGGGGCGGACCACCCACCCCGCAAGCTTGCGACTTCAGCCAACTGCTACCGACGGGGGCACAATGGGCTTCTCACGCACCTATACGGAGCCTCAGCCGTGACCCACCCGCTCGATCTTCCCGAGTTCCTGGACGAGACCCCAGACGACAGCCTCTGGGCGAAGACCCCACCAGCCGCGCTCCGACAAGCGCTGCAGGCCATCGAGCGTCTGGGCTCGGGTGAGCTGGACTATGTCATCGGTCACGCCAGCCTGGCCGGACTCGATACCGCCGTCGTGCTGGCCGTCACCCCCGGCGGGCTGATCCCGCTCTTCGCCTATGTCACGCCGGACATCTACCAGGTATTGGTGCCGGTCGCCGAGGGAGAGACCAAAAACCGGCGGAGCCAGTTGAATTAACGGCATACCCCAAGTATCCAAGGCGACGGCGTCCTTACCAAGACAATCCCCGAGGAGATCCAGATCATGTCACGCAAAAAGCATCCCAAACGCCCGGACGACGAAATCCTCGACCTCTTTCTGTTAAGCGATCAGGCCCCCTGGAGTCATCTCAACCCACTGGCCGACCTCAACCCCTTCAACACCGAGCTTGATGCGCTCTTGGGGCCAGAGGACAGCGATCACGACCATGACCTCGACGAGTTCGAGGAACCCTGATCGCACGCCCCCCTGATAGAAACACCTTCCCCATCCCATTGCCTGTTGGAGAACCCGATGCACAACGCCGCCAACCTTTTTCATGGCATTTTGGATTCCCTGGTCGCGGCCTCTGTTCACCCCCGGGAACGGGTGCTCGCCCCTTTCGAGCGCATCGGCCGGGTCAGCCTGGAAACCCTCGATGATGACGAACTGTACCGACGGCTGGCGGTCATCCCCTTCTACGCTGGGAAAAGAGCCGTCGTCGTCAGCGCCAGACGTCCGATCATCGAGCGTTACTTTCCCAAGGCCGCGACCGCCGCCGCCCATGGTCCAGCCATGATCGAGCGCATGCTGAACGATCCGGCCATGTTCCGCCATCGTCCCTGTATCGAGGCGGCCATCGCCAACGCCCGCACCGTCCTTGAACTGGTCCAGCGTCATGGTTCATTCAAGGCGTATCTGGTGGCCTTGCGCGGCAACGAGAGCCCAGCGGTCATCGAGCGGGCCGCCAAGGAACTGCAGCGGCGATTCAAGCGCTTCGGTGAGGCCACCGCCCATCATTTCCTGACCGATATCGGCGCCCCCACGGTCAAACCCGATCGAGTACTGCTGCGGGTCTTCAGTCGCCTCGGCCTCATCGACAGCGAAGCAGACCTCGAAGGCGCCCGCCGGGTCGGTGATCGCATCGCCCGCGAGACCGGCTACAGCCATCGCTTCGTCGACATCGTACTGGTCAAATTCGGCCAGGTTGGCGATGAGTTTGATCTCGGAATCGGTACCGGCCTCTGTCTGGAGCAGAACCCTCGTTGCGAGAAATGTCTGGTACGCCAGCATTGCCGCTATCGCTTCCCGGTCTGATCAGCAAACCCGGATGAAGGCCAACATCGACATCCGCCGTTGCCGACCAGGCCACATTCGCCTAACGATGGGTGAACACCCATCTACGCCTAAACCCCTCTCCCTGAGGGTGAGGGGGACAGAGCGGTTACATAAAATCTATTCAGAAACGGCATTCTCGATATGCGTAGGCTGGTGTTGAGGCGCGAAGCGCCGAAACCCGGCTTCTTGTGCGAACCGCTGGGATTCGCTTCGCTCATCGCCAGCCTACCCCATGGCTTTCCGCAAGCATTCCATGAAGCTGTCGGCAGGCTCGGTTGTTCCGGGCATGGGCTGAAAACGACCCATTTTTGTTCTTTTTACGAGAACAATAAGATAACAGAATGAGTAATTGTTCTCATTTAGAGAACGAAAAACCGGATCAAAACCGCCAGGCCCGGAAGCACCGACAATCGGATCAGCCAATTCCGATGGCCCCCCCTCCGCAAGCTTGCCATCCCTGCCGCTGGCGAGGCCGAGAGATACGCTATCGGCCATGAACCGCCAACTCTATCTCGCCGCCTACGACGTCTCCGACCCCAAGCGCCTGATCCAGGCGCTGCATGTGTTGCGCGGCTACGCCACCGGGGGGCAGAAATCGGTGTTCGAGTGTTTTCTCAGTGAGAGCGAACACCGCGCCCTGATAAGCGAGATCGAGGCCGTGCTCGATCTGGTCGAGGATCGCTTTTTTCTGGTGCGTCTGGACCCGCGCAGCAAGGTCCGCACCCTGGGGATCGGCCTCAAGCCGAGCGATCCCTCGTTCTATTACATCGGCTGAAGGAGAGAAGTCGCATGGGCACCCTCTATCTCGATCGCCAGGATCTCGCCCTCCGGCGCGAAGGCCGGGCGCTGGTGGTCTACGCCAACGGCCAGCGGCAGACCAGCGTCCCCATCGGCTTGGTGGATCGGCTGGTGCTGCGCGGCTCGGTGGCACTCGACAGCGCCCTGCTCGGATTTCTCGCCGAGGCCGGGGTGGGCCTGGTCGCCCTGGGAGGACGGGCGCATTCCCAGGTGGCGGTGGTGTGCGGAAGCCCGCGCAACGACGCCGAACGCCGCGTCGCCCAGTACCGACTGCACAGCGACCCGGCCTGGCGCCTGTACTGGTCGCGGCGTCTGGTGAGCCACAAACTCGGCGCCCAGGCCCGTCTGCTGCGTACCGCCCGCCGCGAACGGCCCGACCGGCGGCTCCCCCTGACTCAGGGACTGGAGACCCTGGCCCGGCTGCGGACAAGGTTGCAGGAGACCGGGACACTGGATCTCGACCAGATACGCGGCCTCGAGGGCGCGGGCGCGGCGGCTTATTTCGGCGCCTTTGCCACCCTCTTTCCCGCCGCCCTCGAATTCACCGGACGCAACCGTCGCCCGCCCCGCGACCCGGTCAATGCCCTGCTCTCGCTCGGCTACACCCTGCTCCACGCCGAAGCCACCCTGGCCAGCCACGCCGCCGGTCTGGACCCGCTGGTCGGCTTCTTCCACGAACTCGATTTCGGTCGCGAATCCCTGGCGGCGGACCTGATCGAGCCCTTGCGCCCGCGCATCGACCATCTGGTCTGGACACTGTTGCGCAACGAAACCCTGCGTGGCCACCATTTCTCGCGACAAGGCGAGGCCTGTCTGCTCGACAAGGAGGGACGGGCGATCTTCTACCCCGCCTTCGAGATGGCGATCCGCCCCCCGCGCCGCTTGTTGCGCCGTTACCTCGGGCGCCTCGCGGTGCGTCTGCCCCGCTTCCCCACCCCCTTTGTCGAGGGCCAACCCCAATGAGCGAGACCGCGCCGAGCCTGCTTCCCTTCGCCGCCGGCGAACGCAAGCCGCTCTACCTCGACCCCAAGACCAGCGCGCGGGTCGAACTCGAAGGGCCATCCCTGACCCTGCTCGTCGCCGGACAGGCGCCCCGCTATCTGCCGCTACGCCGGATCTCGCGCATACTGGCCAACGAGCGCGCCGAGTTCAGCACCCCCGCCCTGCTCGCCTGCGCCCAACAGGGGATCAGCCTTCTCTTCGTCGACCGCGATGGGGAGACGCGGGCGCGCCTGCTTGGCGCCCCGGGTGAGCGGCAGGAGTTGCGACAACGGCTGGTGGATCTGTTGGTCCGCCCCGACTGGCGCGATCTCTACGCCACCTGGCGCTACGCCCAGGAAAAGCGCACGCTCGGGCGCGTGCACCGGCGTCTTCAGGCCCCCGCCGAGATCCATAACGCTACCGGGCTGCGCACCTGGTTGAAGGGTCAGGCGGTGGCCCTGGCCGGCGAACGCCAGGCCGCCCGCAGTGCCTCCTGGCTCGACGAACTGCTCTTCGCCTGGATGCTCAACCATCTCCAACAACTGGGCCTGGGCGCCCAATCCGAGTTGCTGCAGGACGGCTGGCCGGATCTGGTCACCGATCTGCACCGCCTCCATCGCTGGTACGGCGAAACCATCCGCATCGGTTGGCTGCGTCGCCGCGCCCTCTGGGCGCAACGCACCGGCCAACCGCTCCGCGAGCTCACGCGCCGCGACCTCATCGATCTCTACCAAAACAATTCCGCGAGGCTCGGCGGTTTCGGGCGCGAGATCACCAACGCCCTGCACCGCTGGCTGGTCGAACTGGCCTGACAGGGAGCGCCATCATGCCCGACGCCCTTCCCCGCTGGCACATCCTGAGCTACGACATCACCGATCCCAAGCGCCTGGGCCGGGTTCACCGCTACCTGAGGAAACAGGGCCTGCCGATCCAATACTCGGTGTTTCTGGTGTACACCGACCGCGCCGGTCTGGAACTCATCCTCAACGCCCTCGATGCCTTGATCGAGCCCCGCTCCGACGACATCCGCGCCTATCCCCTGCCGCGGCGACCCGACTATCTCCACCTCGGCCGGCAGCTCTTCCCCCTGGGCGTGAGCCTCTACGACGCGGCCCTGCCTCCCGGTCTCCTCCATGAAGTGGCCTGATCCCTGGTGGTCCGGACACCGAGAATGGAAGGCATGGAGACCAGGCCGGCTCAGCCAAGCCTGTCCAGACTCTGGTTTTGTTATAATGGGCACGGATCGATCACTGGGCGAACAGCCTTCCCGGACCCCGGCGATCAAGGCTAATTCGCTGATTCAAAAGGAGAATTTTGGCGTGATAGGGAAAAGCTATCCATTCTCGAAAAACGTCCGTAGCGAGCGCTTTTTGGAAACCCGAAAATCCGCGAACCCCCCTTGTAACCCATTGAATCGAAACCCTCCCCAGACACGAGGAGTAGAAATCTGAGACCCGAACTTGAGGGGATTAAGACACATAGGCGGATCGTAATATCCTCTAATAGTGAACCGTAGAAATCTGAGACCCGAACTTGTGGGGATTAAGACCGCTCTGGGGAATCAGGTCCATGCTTTGACGGGGCGTAGAAATCTGAGACCCGAACTTGAGGGGATTAAGACCCGTAGAAAGGTACTCTTTCCATGGTTGTCTCCAGTAGAAATCTGAGACCCGAACTTGAGGGGATTAAGACGTTTTTTTAATTTTGCACCTCTTCCCTTAACCATAGTAGAAATCTGAGCCCCGAACTGGAGGGGATTAAGACGAGAACAAGCCCAGATACCAAGCATGGCGTTTCAGGTAGAAATCTGAGACCCGAACTTGAGGGGATTAAGACCTACGTAACCTTTTATATATACTTGGTTGTTGAGTAGAAATCTGAGACCCGAACTTGAGGGGATTAAGACGGCACTTTTTTCGTGCCCGTCGCTCCACCAATTGTAGAAATCTGAGACCCGAACTTGAGGGGATTAAGACATTTTTTCTCCATTCTATGGAGATATAATTCCGGTAGAAATCTGAGACCCGAACTTGAGGGGATTAAGACAAGATGCATGCTAGATATCTATTTTTGATAGATATGTAGAAATCTGAGACCCGAACTTGAGGGGATTAAGACGACTATATCTATCCATAAATCCTAGATTTTTTGGGCGTAGAAATCTGAGACCCGAACTTGAGGGGATTAAGACTATCGCGGATTGACGGGCACTCTTTTCATGCCCGTGTAGAAATCTGAGACCCGAACTTGAGGGGATTAAGACCAATCCCTTCAATACAGAAGGCGACATTTATATGTAGAAATCTGAGACCCGAACTTGAGGGGATTAAGACCACCAGTTTGAAAAGGTTTTAGATGCTTGGGTTCGTAGAAATCTGAGACCCGAACTTGAGGGGATTAAGACCTTTCAATATTTAATTATCCCGTCTTGGTAGCTGTAGAAATCTGAGACCCGAACTTGAGGGGATTAAGACAAAGCAGAAACTTTCTGCCCATGTTGTTTTTCCCGGTAGAAATCTGAGACCCGAACTTGAGGGGATTAAGACTCCCACCTTGAAATACCTTTAATCATTGATGATGTAGAAATCTGAGACCCGAACTTGAGGGGATTAAGACATTTAGAGTATCTATCACTTCTAATACCTTTGAAAGGTAGAAATCTGAGACCCGAACTTGAGGGGATTAAGACGGAAGGGAGAGCACGAAATAATCCGGACTCATAGAGTAGAAATCTGAGACCCGAACTTGAGGGGATTAAGACCAGGATTTTTTTTCAAAGGTTCAGATTTCTTGTATCGTAGAAATCTGAGACCCGAACTTGAGGGGATTAAGACTTTGAATTTGCTCGATAAGAAATAACTGTCTCATCGTAGAAATCTGAGACCCGAACTTGAGGGGATTAAGACTCGTCCAAGTTTCTAAAGTTTCTTCCTGGGAGGGTGTAGAAATCTGAGACCCGAACTTGAGGGGATTAAGACTTTGTAGCAGAACTCGTCTGCTACTGCTTCTGGGTAGAAATCTGAGACCCGAACTTGAGGGGATTAAGACAGGTGCATTCAAACTCGAACTGATCGGGGCGGTAATGTAGAAATCTGAGACCCGAACTTGAGGGGATTAAGACACAATTCTGGAAAATTTCTTCTGCCCTGGCTTGAGTAGAAATCTGAGACCCGAACTTGAGGGGATTAAGACGCTACCGCGCCGTGTGGTGCGCGGCAGGGCCTTGGTAGAAATCTGAGACCCGAACTTGAGGGGATTAAGACTAGGTCGGAGTATCCTATAGTATATTGAGCATGTAGAAATCTGAGACCCGAACTTGAGGGGATTAAGACTGTTAGCATAGGGTGATGCATTAAGTATACATGTAGAAATCTGAGACCCGAACTTGAGGGGATTAAGACGTATTGCTCTCGTCTAGTTAGACAGAGCTCCATGTAGAAATCTGAGACCCAAACTTGAGGGGATTAAGACTCGCCGCTCCACCAATTCGAGAAAGACTTTGATGTAGAAATCTGAGACCCGAACTTGAGGGGATTAAGACATCATCATTTTCCGCCAATGCCTTACAGAAATTTTTGTAGAAATCTGAGACCCGAACTTGAGGGGATTAAGACCAGTACGCTCACGTTGAGGTAACTCTGTGGAATGGTAGAAATCTGAGACCCGAACTTGAGGGGATTAAGACGGAGTTTTTTACAAAATTGTACATTTTTTTTCCAGTAGAAATCTGAGACCCGAACTTGAGGGGATTAAGACAAATGGCTCCCTCTGCCAATTCGCGGCGGTCTCAGGTAGAAATCTGAGACCCGAACTTGAGGGGATTAAGACTTGGGGGATGCGCCGGACTGGGTGAGCCAACATCGACATCCGCCGTTTCCGGCCAGGCCAGATTCGCATAACGATGGGTTAACACCCATCTACGCCTATCGGTTTTAAGCGACCGATGCCCACCGCACCGCCACAGAAGAAATCCGCCAGGCGTCGAATGTCAATTCAGTCTGAGCCGATGCGCCAAGGGATACATAGCCTTTCGATTCGAATACTGGAACCCTGGCCGGCTCACCTGAATCGGTATGGCCATCGCCATGAGCGTCTCTGAAGACCGGGCTTCATGTCCCTCTCGAAGCTCGGCGGTCTTAGGCCATCCGATAGACCGCCTGAACGGCAAATCAGGGGTCCGATCACTCGCGGGTGGCGCACCGAGGAGAGCCAATGGAAGGTCGCGTTTCCCCGAGGGGCGCGAGAGGGGGATGGCGCCCGAGTCCGGACTCGAACCGGAGACCTTCCGCTTAGGAGGCGGACGCTCTATCCTACTGAGCTACAAGGGCGAAGAAGAATCTTATGAATTCAATGCCTTACCAGTGTATCACCGGGAGCGCCGGGGAACAACCCGGGAGGTCGATCAGCTCACCACCCATCACTCTTGGGGAGAGTGGGTTCCTAAACCTCTTCCCCGTTGGAAAAGGACGGAGAAAGGGGATTTTCTGGCCTGGAGCCCCGCAGCCAGGATGGCTTCGTCAGAGATTTCGCCGCTGTGCCCCCCCCTCAATCCCCCCTTATCAAGGGGGGAAGCAAACTGATCGGTGGCAAGGTCGATCACATCGAAGCAACGGCGGGCCGGGAAGGCAGGGCCGGTATGAATCAGAGGAAGCGGCGAGGAGAGAGTCGGTGTGAAGGTCGCCCTTGGAGGGGCGCCGATTCGGCAAGAGGAGCGACCCCACAGCGGGCGGGGTCGCTCCCATTTTAACTGTTGATCAAAGCTTACTTCTTGATGATCGGGTCGTTCTTGCCGGCATCGAAGAAGGCCGCGTTGGCTTTCTCAAAGGCCGCGCAGGCGTCGCCGCCTTTGGCCAGGTTCTGCCGTACGCAGTTCCTGGTGCCCTTGGCCAGATCGGCGCATGCACCACCGGCCGCGAACAAGGCCGCGCAATCCTTGTGCATCTGGGCCTTCAAAGCCGCTTCGTCCTCAGCCGCGATGGCCGCTGAACTAAGCGCAAACAACACGCAAAACATCGCTTTTTTCATTTTGGGTTCCCCAATCCGCCAGAGTGGTTACAACAAGCTTGCACAGCCTAGAGAGAGCAAAAGATCACCCTTTGCCTGGGAAGGCATTGTAATAAGGTTATCTCCCCCACGCAATTCTATGTTACCGAATAACAGTTTGATTTTATTAAAAAGATTCATAGCCGCCAGCATTTTTTCAAGATGACGGAAATGTAATGCGAATGTAATAAATCGGTCATCATCCCGATGTTGGGCGAAAGACCGGGAGAGTGCGCCCGCCAGCCAAACTCGATGCCCTGGGAGACCAGGAATGGGGTGGTCATCGACATCGATATCAACCGCTGATCAGGATCAGGCGCGACTCAGGGCCTGGCTTGAGGGATACCCCATAACCAGGCCGCCCCGCGCACCCCGCTGGAATCCCCATGCCTGGGTGGCAGAAGGCGACTCAGCATGGAATCGGAAAAGATATAGCGCGCCATCAGCGGCGGCACCAGCTTGTAAAGCCTGGGAAGTTTGGATAGCCCTCCGCCGAGGACGATCACCTCCGGGTCGAGGACATTGATGATGGAGGCCAACGCCCTGGCCAGGCGATCCTCGTAGCGGCGCAGGGTCGCGATGGCGGCTGGATGGCCGGCGGCGGCGCGGCTGGCGATCTCCTCGGCGGTCAGGGTCTCTCCGCTCACTTGGGCATGATCCCTGGCCAACCCGGGACCGGAGAGAAAGGTCTCGATACAGCCCCGCTGGCCGCAATAACAAGGCGGCCCCGGGTACTCGTCCTCGCGCATCCAGGGGAGGGGGTTGTGGCCCCATTCGCCGGCGGTGCGGTTGGGGCCACGCACCAGGTTACCCTTGATGACCAAGCCGCCGCCGGTGCCGGTGCCGATGATGACGCCGAAGACGTTGTCATGGCCTCGGCCAGCGCCGTCCACCGCCTCCGAGAGGGTGAAGCAGTCGGCGTCATTGGCCAGCCGGAGCGGACGACCGAGAAGTCGCGCCAGATCCACATCCAGGGGCCGACCGTTGAGACAGAGTGAATTGGAATTGCGGATCAGCCGGCTGGTCGGCGATAGGGAGCCGGGGGTGGCGACACCTATGCGGCCTTGGGCGCCGAACCTCGAGTCGATCTCCCGCACCAGGGCGACCATGGCCTCGAGGGTGGCCTGATAGTCGCCAACCGGTGTACTCACCCGCTTTCGATACAGCTCCACACCTTGCGCCGAAAGGGCGATGGCCTCGATCTTGGTTCCACCGAGGTCGAGGCCGATGCGAAGGTGTTCGTTGGTAGTCACGGGATTGGCAAGAGATAGGGTTCGGCCGGGTCCGCCCGGCCAAACCCGGCTGAGTCTGAGTGATCAGCCCTGATTGGAGCCCGAGGGGTTGGTGAAGCGGTCGTTCAGGGTCTGAACGTATTTATCCGTGTCGGCGATGACCTGCTTCAGACGTTGGCGTGCGGCCTTACCCCAGCCGGAGGGGTTCTGGGCAAAGATGGAACGCCAGGGACGGGTATTGCGCAGGAAAGCGGCCACCAGATCGCCGCGCAAGCGCATTTCGGGGCCGAGACGGCGAAGATAATAGATGACGGTTTTCGCCGCCAACCGCCGCACGCCGAAATGAATGGCCAACAACAGCAAGGCCGCCGAGCCGAGGGAAAGATAGAAGGAGATGGGGGAGGCGGTCAGGTGGCCGAGCCAGGGGATGTTGAGACTGAATCCGCTCCAATAACCGGCCTGGAGGCTCAGGGTGACGAGCAGCGTGGCCAGCAATCCGTAGGCGGCCACGTCACCCCAGAGCACGCGACGACGCCAGCGTTGGATGGCCTCCATCAGGATCGGAACCACCTTGTCTTCGATGTCGTGAGCGGTCTTTTCCAGCGAGCCGACGATGCGATAGGCGCGTTCGACCTCCACCTGGCGCATGCGCTGATGGATGTCGCTGAGGTCGGCGTCGCGCTTGGTCTCGAAGCGGGCGCGGCGGTTCGGGTCTTCGATGGGTACCGCGGCATCCGGATTGTAAATGGTGTAGAAGCGTCCGGCGGTCAGGCCGCGCTCGCCCAGGGCCCGTTGCCAGGCGGCGACCACGTCCTCGGGGTTGTCTTCCCGGGCGGCGGTGTCGATCTGATTCAGCACATAGAGAAACTTGCTCGAATCCGCGCGATGGATGGTGTCGCTTACCAGATGCCTGAGGGTGTCCTGCATGGCGCCGGGTTCGGGATGACGGGCGTCGAAAAAGACCAGCACCAGATCCGAGAGATCGATGATGTGATCGGTGAGCCTCAGGGTGGCGGTGCGCTGGGCGTCGGCGTCGAAGCCGGGGGAGTCGATGAGGATCTTGCCCCGCAGCACCTCGCTCGGGCAGGTCTTGAGCTGGAGATAGGCGTCGATGCGTTTGCCTTCGCCTTCCGCCACCAATTCGATCTCGTCGCTGATCTGATAGAAGGGGAACCTGGGGTCCGCGTCCAGCGCCACGCCCGGCAACACCTGGGGTTCTTGTTCACCGCTGAAACAGATGACGGTGAACTTGTCGTCCACCGCCTGATTGCCGGTGCGCTGGATCTTATGGCCAAGATAATGGTTGATGAAGGTGGACTTGCCCGAGGAAAAGGTGCCCAGCACCGAGATCAGCGGCCACCAGGGGATATGGGTGGAGAAGGAGGCCTCGCGCGGCAGGAGACCGATATCATAGGCGACCCGATCCAGCAGCCGGACACTTTGGACCGTGTGCAGCAAGACCGGATTTTCCTGCGCCAGGTGGTTTTCCAGGTTTTTAAGGCGGTTTTCGATGATGTTTCCGGCTGGGTTCATGGTGAGACCTTATCGCTGTACCTTGAATGGGTGTCGCGGGGCATTCCGATGGGGTTGTCGCGCCAGGGGACCTGAGTTTCCCGCGGGAGCAAAAAGTGTAGCCCAGCGGGGCGGTGCTGTGTATGAGGGAGGGCCTCATGGAGTAAAAAAACCTGTGTTGGCCCTGTAGTAGGCGTATGGCCCGAACACCCTTGCGGTTCCGCGCCCAGCGCGGCTGGTGGGTGGTCGGGCACGGGCGCCGTCCCCTCCCTCGCCGAGGAAAGGAAGACCGGAGAGGAATCGGCCTGAACGCTTATCCGTTCCGGGCCTCGACGAAAAATGGCCGGTTTTTGTTCTTGTTTCGAGAACAATAAGCTATATATAGAGACATTGTTCTCTTATTAAGAACGATAAATCGGGTAACCGCGCCCAGGCCCGGAACGCTGATTCAGGAAGACGGGCCAGCCGATGCGGGAAAACCCGGTTGGCGCACCTGGAAGACGAACAAACCTCCAGCCCACTCCGGTGGATCTTTTCCGGCAGGCGCCTTATTCCCTGAGCACGCATTTCCGATACAGATCCTTCAAGACAGCCTGGGGATCATATTTGGTCTTCAGGGCTTGATAGGCGGCGCGGTCGTAGAGGCGCCAAAACTCCTCCTCCGGGTAATAGGCGTCCGAATACAGGGACTTCATCCCGCCGAGCGCGGCTACCTCGAGTTCCACCAGCCGGTTGTGATGGCCGGGAGGAAATGGCCGGGGGCGCCGGACCACATCCCAGAAGCCGAAGTTGACGTAGAGGCTCGTCGGGTTGAGGGGATAGAGGGGAAAACGCACATCTCCCCGATAGGGGCGGATGGGGCAGATCCAGATCGGCAGGATGCCGATCTCCCGCCGCAGGAAGTCGAGAAACTCGGGCGCCCGCTCGATGGGGAGCTCCACGTCCTGGATCACCGATTCCAGATGCCGTCCCAGCAGCCGCTCGATCCCCCGGCTCAGGCCCCAGCGGCTGTTCCAGCGCATAACCTTGGTATAGAAGCGGGAGTTCAGGCGTTCGCGCCCGACCAGACGGCGCAGCAGGGGCTGTTGCAGTCCGAGGTTCTTGGAGCACCAGAACCAGTCGGTGTCCCAGCGCCAGAGATAGTCTTGGGTACGGAGATAGTCCATGGCCCGCGCCGGAATGGAGCGGTAGTAGATGTGCTCGAAACTGTAGTCGCTGGTGTAAGGGGCCTGCTCCAGAAAGCGACCCTCGCTGATGAACATCCGCTCTGCATCGAAGACCACCCCGTCGATAAAGTCGGCATCGCCGCCGCATCTCTGCTCCAGGTCGCGGAAAAAGCGGCGGGGATCGCTATGGGCGATGTGTCTCAAGCCGACGAAGGGCTTGACCGGGATGGTTTGTACCTTGAGCCGCAAGGCATAGCCCAGGGTGCCGTAGGAATTGGGGAAACCGTAAAACAGCTCCCGGTGTTCGTTGTCCGGCCTGGCGAGGACCACCCGCCCATCGGGCAAGAGGATATCCATCTCCAGCAGGGTCTCGTGGACCAGCCCGTATCTGAAGGATGAGGACTCGATCCCCACCCCGGCGGCGGCCCCACCGATGGTGATCGACTTCAACTGGGGCACCACCGTCGGCATCACCCCCTGGGAGAGACAGGCCGCGACCAGGGTGTCGTAGGGGGTCATGCCTTCCACATCCACCCAACCTTGGTCGGTGTTGACCTCGATGACCTGGTTGAAGGCGCGCACGTCCAGGCGGTGCTTGGGTGGCTCGCGTCGGTCGCGGAAAAGATTGGAGCTGTCTTTGCGCAGGCCGAGCGGGGCCTGGGTCCGGGCGCCGGTGAGTGCCTCGACCAGTCTGTGTTGTTTGTCTTGGTATGACATGGCGTTCCCCCGCGGCTGGCCGGTCGCCCCTTGCCCCGATTGATTCAGAAACTGCCGCTCGCCCCGCCGGCCTTCCAGGTATAGACGGTGGAGACGGCATAGTTCCATACCGCGCCGAGCAGGATCCCGGCGATGGCGGCCAGGAACCAGGCCGTCTCGATGGAAAACAGATAGGCGGCGATGCCGACATTGGCTACCGCCCCGACACTGCACACCAGGGTGAAAGACAGCAGTCCCCTCCACCAGCGCCAGCCCCGCAGTCTCTGATCCCGATAGGTGAGGATATTGTTGAGGCTGTAATTGCCGGCGATGGCGGTGAGGGTGGCCGCCGTCTGGCTGGAGGTGAAATCGAAGGTGAAGAGATGGAAGAGCATGGTGAGCACGGAGAAATGGATGAGGATGCCGATGGCGCCGACCAGGATGAAGGCGACGAAGCGCGCCGGCACCAGGTGTCCGAAGGTTTTGTCGATGAGCAGCATGACATAGGTCCAGATCGCCTGGGCATCCAATTTGCTGGCGCCCTGTTGTCTGGTGCGGAATCTGTAGGGCAGCTCGGCGAGACGCACGGGTTCCGGGACCGAAGCCAGGATATCGAGCAGGATCTTGAAGCCGATACCGGACAGGGAGCGAACCGACCGCTCGAACAGGGGGCGCTGTAGCATGAAGAATCCGCTCATGGGGTCACTGAGCTCGGTCTTGGTCGCCAAGGCGGCCAATCTGGTGGCAAAACGGCTGACGAGAACCCTTTTTCCGTCCCAATCACCCACCTCGCCTCCCTCCATGTAGCGACTGGCGACGACGATCTCCGCCGAGTCAGTGCGAAGTCGTTCCAGCATGCGCGGCAACAGGGTCTCGTCGTGCTGTAGATCGGCATCCATGACGGCGAGATAGGGTGAGGAGGAAGACAACATCCCTTCGATACAGGCCGAGGAGAGACCCCGCCGCCCGAGGCGCTGGATACATCTCACCCGGCGATCAGCCCTCGCGAGTTCCCGCACCCGTTGGGCCGTGCCGTCTGGGGAATCGTCATCGACCAGAACGACCTCCCAGTCGACACCGGGAAGGGCTTGATGAATGCTGGCGACGAAAGCGGCGACATTGTCGATTTCGTTGTAGGTGGGCACGATGATGGATAATTCCGGACAGCCCGGTGACTGAGTCAAGGTTCTGCGCTCCTGGTTTGTTGTTGTCATATCGGATCGGGTCCCGCCGCCTGGAGGTTGCATGCCGCCATCAGCGGTATCTCAGGAGGCTCTGCGAGACAACCTGGTAGAGTTCAAAGAAGGATCCCTGATGAATTTTGGTCAGTGATTTTGGATAGGGATTCCTGTCCCAGCGATCGTTCAGCAGCAACACATAATCGAATCGCTCCGGCCAGCGTCCCCAGTAGATATTTTTCGCCTTGCCCTGGTAATTGAACCGGGTGGTGGAAAGCCATCGTGGATCCATGAAGATCTCCGTGGTGATGGGTTTCGCCAATGCCTGGTTGCGATCCCTGTATTGCTCTTGCACTCGCAGCAGGTTCATGCCGGTGAAAATCGAAGGTGTGAAGGCATCCCGTTCGATGACGAAGAGATTGGCCAGATGCCAATCATATCTATCGCTGTCGGTTGTCATGACCTGTTGCATCAGGGTCTGGCGCTGGCTGAACTCGATGGGAGTCTTCCGTACCACCAGGATACTGGAGCCCTTCTTGATCTGTGGTGAGACCGCGATGAGTTCCCGAACACGGGCCTCATGATGAAGCCACTGCTCCTGGATGAAAAAGCCGCGGGTACTGAGCAGCCCCAGCAGGGATAGCACGAAGATCGCCCGCTCTCGCCTCCCTCCGAGGTCTGTTTCAATACTGGCCAGAGCCAGCAACAGCCATAACACGGGGAGACGGAAATCCACGAACCAACTGTCGCCGCCAAAGGAATGGGGCAGAAGGATCGCCACCAGAAAAACGATGCCGAGCACCAAGCGCATCGATGGCACCACCCGGCCCTTGACCAGCCAGACAAGCAGCGGCACCAGGATGACGAGGAGTGTGAAGGGATCCAGCCAGTCCAATCCCATCCCGACCGGCGACAGAAAGGCCTGTATCTTGTGCTGCCAACGCCCATAGGTGAAGTCTCCAGCTTCGTTCGCCGGTGCATAGCTGAGGACCGCCAAGACGAGTATGGGCGCCAGGGCCAGGCCGATGGCGAGCCATTGGCGCAGGATGGGGCGAGAACAGGCACGCCATCCCTGAGCCCGGATATCCTGGATAGCGGCGCCGATCTCATAGGCGCTTATCAACAGGAACAAGGCGGCCAGACCGAAGAGGTGGGCATAGAAGAGGATCAGGCTGAAGCATGACAACAGAAGCAGGCGCCGGATGAGTGTGAGGGCGCGGATCCGCAACCAGAGGGCGAAAGCGATCAGGACCAGACCAAGGGCGAGCAGGTAGTTGAGAAAGCCGTAGTCGAGATTGGCATTGTAAAGCAGCAGGAAACCGGCCAGAGGGAGGAGGCCGACCCTGGCCTGGAGGGTCTTGGTGAGCAGGATCAGACCACCGATGATGAGGGTGAAACACAACAGCAGATAGAGTCGTCCAGCGAGATAGAGATTGGAGACCTTGGCAAGGGCCAGCAGTACTAGGTCGCCCAGGACGTTGGGAGGGGGTGGCCAGCCGATACGGTAGATCCACTGGAGTTCCGGGGAGGTTTCGAGGTTGGCCAGGATATGGATGCGGGCGAGATGATTGAGATAGTCGACCAGCCCGGGTATCTCGATCAGCCACAGCGGCCATGCGGCGAGGATGGCGGCGGTCAGATAGAGGGCGAGGGGCCAGCCATGGCCGAGCAAGAGGCTGCGGTATCTCCGCGAGGAAAGAATCGGCAGCTGGTCCTTGGTGGTGTCCATGTTCAATCACTCGGGCGGTTCGGCGAGAAAGGGATTATAGAGAGATCCTGAATCAAGGGGCAGCATCGACTTTCCAGCCTTTCTGAATACATTGTGGGCCTACGAGCCGACAGCCCCCCCTTTGCCGATGAGCAGGATCGAAGAGGAATCGGCGTGGGCGTTCAGTGGTTCCGGGCCTGGACTGAAAATGGTCGATTTATGTTCTTATTTTTGGAACAATAAAGCAATAAATATCGTCATTGTTCTCTATTAGAGAACAAAAACCGGCTGACACCGCTCAGGCCCGGCAGCCTCGACAGGCGGACGGAACCGCCCCTCACCCTCAATGAGTAAAAAACCTAACGGGAGTCGAGAGGATGGTCGAGACGCCCCCTGGCCCGGATCTTGTCCTTGGTCGCTCCCTGTCGGCGCTGAAAACAGGTCGGAAGCTCGGTGAGCGGCCAGGGCAAACGCGCAATCCGAGGCTTTACATCAATGGGATACCTGGCATTGTTATCCTTTTCCGCGGAGGTAGAGAGCGATGCCGGTGGATTTCTTCACACACTTCTCGGCGCTGAACGATCCGAGAGACGACAAAAACAAGCTTCATGCCCTCCTGGACATCCTCTTTCTGACGATCGCGGCCGTGGTAAGCGGTGCCGCCGGTTGGGAGGCGATTGAGGAGTTTGGGAAAGCCAAGATCGAGTGGTTGCGGCGTTTCTTACCCTTTACCAATGAGGTGCCTTCCCATGACCGAATCCGAGTCGTCATGATCTCGCTCTCGCCCAAGGGACTCCAAAGCTGTTTCGCCAACTGGATCAGCTCCGTGGCCGGCGCGCTCCCT
>JBPOHE010000105.1:0-12901 GCA_052035915.1 Pseudomonadota bacterium | reverse complement strand
CTCGTATAGGGGTAAGATGTTGCGATGCAATATGGTGGGCTGTTCGAATTGTCGACTCCTGACGAATCCACGCCAATCGATGGTGGAACGGCCCACCTGGGGAGGGGAGGGGCATTGATGTCCGGCGGCAGACCGCTCTGGTGCCTCTGCTTGTTGCTTTGGTTCTCCTGGGCGCTCCACGGCTGCGGCACTCAAGACAAGCGGGTCACCGGAGAGCCGGCTGGCCGGCGTCAGGAGCTGGTGATGATCGCCCTGTCCCAGCTCGAAGCCCCTTACCGTGCCGGTCGCGGCCGGCCGTCCGAGGGCTTCGATTGCAGCGGTCTGGTGCACTACGTCCACGGCTCGGTAGGTATCCGGATCCCTCGCCTGGCCCAGGAGCAATGGGCCGCCGCCCAACCAGTGGGAAAGACCGAGAGGCAGCCTGGGGATCTGGTGTTTTTCCGCATCGCCGAGACCAAATACCATGTCGGCATTTTGGTCGATCCCGGGCGCTTCGTTCATGCTCCAGGGAGCGGAAAAGGGGTGCGGATCGCCGAGTTGGACACTCCTTACTGGGCGGAACGTTATCTGGGTGCGGGAAGTTTTTTGCCCTGAGCCCGTGGCTTCCAAGGTGGGGCGCTGGGAAATCCCGCGCCCCGTCAGCCTTGTTGTTCAGTTCCCCATATTGGATACCGGCGAGAAGTAGCCGGTCACGGCAACCAGCACATGGGCGCCGCCGCCGTTGATTTTCACCTTCATCCGTTTCTGGCCGCTCTGGGCGGAAATGGGCACCGTGCCGGAACCGTTCCAGAAACTCATGATGCCACTGTTGAAGGCCAGCAGGCCCTGGGGCTCGTCATCCACCGGCGCCCAGAGTTTGATGGATCCGGTCGCCACAGGGTCGATGACCACGAAGTTCACCTGCACCGCCGTGGCGGCGAAGGGTAGGCCACAGCCGCCATCCGCCCCGCCCTGGGCTTCGGTATCCCCGGTGACCAGGATGGTGCGCGTCTCGTTGGCCGCGAACACCCCGGTGCCGCCCTGTACCGGACGGGAGTCGAAGATCTTGCAGGGAGTAACAGGGGTGAAGGTCTGGTTGGCGCCGGAGGCGGGCACTTGATAAAGAAGCTTGGCGCCGCAGACCTTGTTAGCCGAACCGGCCGCATTGTCAAACTCCACCCTCAAGCTGTAATACCTGGCGCCGAAGAGACCCACATGGCCGGTAACATCGTCCGGGCCGACATCCATCAATACGATGTTTGGCCCCGCGTTACCCGAAGTACTTGCCGTTTCCAGGGTGTTCGTCTCGAGCTCCAGATCATCCCCTATCTGTGCCCGGTGAAGTTCGAACGTGATATTGTGATCGGCGCTGCTGTCGACGACGTGGAAGATGATGTAAGTAAGTTTGGCCTGATCGGGCAGCTCGATGGGCGCATAGGCAATGGTCGTGGTGCCCCCGGAACTCGAGCTGGGATAGACGCAACCCCCGCTGTCATAGGTGAGCGCATCTTGATTGACGCCTTCCGCATTGAGCGGAATGAAGGCCGAACCGGGGATATATTTAGTCAGAGTGGTCGAATCGTAATCCTCGCTGTCCACCGTGATGGACGCACCAATTTCGGGTTGTTTGACACCTTGGCCGCCGGATGTCAAAGGCAAAAGGCAGGCTACCGCCGCCGCTAAAAGATATCTTCGGCCTGTTCGCTTGATGGATGACATTTTTCCCTCCTAGAAGATGAAAACAATAAATCCATTTTCAAATCTAACATAAAATTTTTGCGGGACAGGTGGCGAAGAATATATTTCATGGTTATTTGATGAAGAATAACAAAATAGTTTTTATTACTTGATGCTAGTAAGAAATCGTCTATATTCGCTCCCCAGGCTCGCTCTCTGTTAAAGGGTTTGGAGGGAGAGTCTTAGCCCGAGCCACATGTTATACCAACACCTGTTCGGTTTTTTCTTGTCGGCGAAGGCGAGGCTGGCGCCCTTCCCCGCGTTCGCCTTCGGAACCTGAAGATGGGTTCGGTTCGTAGATGTAGTGAGCGAGCTGAACCGCATCCGCTGAAGCATGAACACGGCCTCCAGAAAGACCACGAGGCTAACCAGGAGAGATAGGGTAGCCATCAGGGCTTGCCCGTTCTTCTGTCGGCACTTCCGGGCCTGGGCGTTTTGGTCCGGTTTTCTGTTCTCATAAGAAGAACAATACCGTTCAAAACTGACGCATTGTTCTTATGATAAGAACGAAAAACAGCTATTTTCAGTCGATGCCCGGAACGGCTCAGGGTGGATATCCATTCCTCTTGGGCCATTTCTCCTCGACGATTGAGAAAAGAGGCGACACCCGTACCTGTTTGCTACGAGAGAGGATCTTTTTTCAAGGAGCGACTCAAACCGGGTAGGGGCGACCTTCAACTCTTGATCCCCACCCCTTTTCCGAGCAGAAACAGGCTGATCCAGACCAGCGCCAGGATACATCCCAGGATGATCGTGAAGGCCGTCACCACCGGAATATCCGAGATCCCCAAGAGGCCGTAACGAAAGGCGTTGATCATGTACAACACCGGGTTGGCCAGCGACAGGCCTTGCCAGAAGGGCGGCAGTAGATCGATGGAGTAAAACACCCCGCCCAGATAGGTGAAGGGGGTGAGCACGAAGGTGGGGATGATGGAGATATCGTCGAAGCTCTTGGCAAAGACCGCATTGATGAAACCGCCCAGGGCGAAAAGGGTGGCGGTGAGCAGAAACACCAACAGCGTCAACAGCGGATGGGCAAGGTCGAGATCGGTGAACAGACTGGTGACGAGGGTCACGACGATCCCCACCACCATCCCCCGGGCTACCCCACCGCTGACATAACCGGCCAGGATCACCCAGTCGGGCACCGGGGCGATCAGGATTTCATCAACAAAACGCTGGAATTTACTGCTGAAGAAGGATGAGACCACATTGGCGTAGGAATTGGTGATCACGGTCATGAGGATGAGACCGGGGGCGATGAAGTCGAGGTAACCCAGCCCATGCATGCTCCCGATGCGATCACCGATCAGGCGACCGAAGATGATGAAGTAGAGCAGGCTGGTAATGGCCGCGGGCAGTACGGTCTGGATCCAGATCCGGCTGAAACGCAACACCTCCTTGGTGAGGATGGTGCGGTAGGCCACCCAATAACGATACCAGCGGCATGAAACCCGGCTCATGCTTCCTGACCACGGTCCAGCATATCGATGAATAACTGTTCCAGCCGATTCTGTTTGTTGCGCAGGCTGATGACCTCGATGCCCCGACGGGTGAGGGCCTCGAACAGCCCGTTGAGGCTCTGTTCCCGTAACACCGAGACCTCAAGGGTGGTGGCGTCCAGCCGTTGGATCTCATAGTCTTCCAACTCGGGCGCGGCTGGGATGGCCTCACGCAGATTGAGCACGAAGGTCTCCCGTTGCAGCCTGTTGAGCATCTCGGCCATGGGGCTATGGGCGATGATGAGGCCGTCGTCGATGATGGCGATGGTACGGCAGAGGGTCTCCGCCTCCTCCAGGTAGTGGGTGGTGAGGATGATGCTGGTGCCTTCCCGGTTGATCTCCCGCATGAAACGCCAGATGGCCCGGCGCACCTCGATATCCACCCCGGCGGTGGGTTCGTCGAGGATGAGCAGGCGCGGATGGTGCACCAGGGCGCGGGCGATCATGAGGCGCCGTTTCATCCCCCCGGAGAGTTGGCGCGAAATAGTGCGGCGTTTGTCCCAGAGATCCAGTTGACGCAGACAGACTTCGGCCCGTTGGTAGGCTTCACGCCGACCGATACCATAATAACCGGCCTGATTGACCAGGATCTCGACGCAGGGCTCGAATTGGTTGCAGTTGAATTCCTGAGGCACCAGGCCGATGGCGGCCTTCACCTCTTCGGTATGGCGATCCAGATCCCGACCGAAAACCTCGACCTTGCCGGAGGTTTTGGTGATGAGGGAACTCAGGATGCCGATAGCGGTGGATTTGCCCGCCCCGTTGGGACCGAGCAGGGCAAAAAAATCCCCCTCCGCGACTTGCAGGTCGATGCCGTTCAGGGCACAGACCCCGCTGGCATAGGTTTTTCGCAGGTTTTCGATGCAGACGGCCAACATGGGTCGGGATGGTACAGGCTGGCCAAGCTCTGGAAAACGGCCTCAACAGCGAGCATGAGCCGTAGCGGGCGCGCCGCAACGGGCTGGTCGTTTCCCCAGCCCGGAAATCAGGAAGGATTCCTACCGATATCTCATTTGGCCGCCATATCGCGGAGGCGGTTATAGATCCTGTCCTTGAGGAGTAGGCGCTCTTTTTTCAGCACTTCGATGTAATAGTCGGATACCGGCTGGCCATGCTCCTCGAGTTCACGAATGCGGCTGTCCAGTCCATCATGGGAGCACATCAGTTGGGCGAACTCGTCGTCCGAGCCCTTCAGGGCTTCGATGAGATGGTGATACTGGGGAAATTCATGGTCGATATCGTGGTGTTCACCAAGCATGTTTCGTACTCCTCATGGGGGGTTGCGAATCCAGGGCGGCAGGCATCCGGATACCCGGAAAATGCTGGCGATATCATAATCGCTGCCCGGTTTCCGACCTAGCTCAATACCCATCCATGGGTCAGAATAGAAAAGTTTTTTTCCGATCGACGGTGATCTTGGCTCAGGGGGAAAGGGGCACATGATCGACACCTTGCAGTCACTCCTGGGAATCTTCGCCCTCTCGGGCCTCGCCTGGCTGCTGAGCGAGAATCGCGCCGCCGTCCGTCTGCGTATCCTGGCCGCCGGGATCGGCCTCCAACTCCTGTTGGGGGTGTTGATCCTTAAACTGCCCGCGACCAGGGCCTTCTTTCTCAGCCTCAATACCCTGGTGCTGGGGTTGCAACAGGCCAGCGAGGCCGGCACCGCCTTCGTCTTCGGCTATCTCGGCGGCGGTCCTCTTCCCTTCACCCTTACCGAGCCGGCCAATGGCTTCGTGCTTGCCTTCCGTGCCCTGCCGTTGCTGCTGGTCGTCAGCGCCCTGTCCTCGCTGCTGTTCTATTGGCGCCTGCTGCCCCTGGTGATCCGCGGCATCTCCTGGGTCCTGGAACGAACCCTGGGGATCGGTGGCGCCCTGGGGTTGAGCACCGCCGCCAATGTCTTCGTCGGCATGACCGAGGCGCCACTCTTGATCCGTCCCTATCTCAGACTCCTCTCCCGCAGCGAACTCTTTGCCCTCATGACCGCCGGCATGGCCACCATCGCCGGGACCATGATGGTGCTCTATGCCCAGATCCTCGGGCCGGTGATTCCGGATGCCATGGGGCATATCCTCATCGCCTCGCTGCTCAGCGCCCCGGCCGCCCTGACTATTGCCCTGGTGATGGTCCCGGAGACAGCGGGCCGAATCCCCACCGGCGGCCGCGATATCATCTCCGAGGCCACCAGTTCCATGGACGCCGTGACTCAGGGGACGCTCGACGGGCTCAAACTTTATCTCAACATCCTGGCCATGCTGGTGGTTCTCATCGCCCTGGTTCACCTCGCCAATCAGCTTCTGGGGATGTTGCCGGACCTAAATGGCGCTCCCCTGAGTTTGCAACGGCTACTGGGTTGGTTGATGGCCCCGCTGGTCTGGCTTACCGGCATCCCCTGGTCCGAGGCCCAGTTGGCGGGATCCCTCATGGGGGTGAAGACGATCCTCAACGAATTCATCGCCTACATCGACCTTTCCCGACTCGAACCCGGCCTGCTCAGCGAACGCAGCCGCCTGATTCTGGTCTATTCGCTGTGCGGTTTCGCCAACCTGGGCAGCCTGGGCATCATGATCGGCGGCTTGGGGGCCATGGCCCCGGAGCGACGCAACGAGATCGTGGAACTGGGCCTGCGTTCCATCCTGTCCGGCACCCTGGCCACCCTGATGACGGGGGCCGTCTACGGGGTATTGAGTTGAGCGCCGGCCTCGACCGCAACCCGGAGAAGTAGTTTGGCAAAACACCCCATCATCCCCTTCCGGGGAAGGCCAGACTGGCTCATCGCCTTGGGGTTGAGTCTGTTGCTGGCTGGTTGCACCACCACCCTGGCCAGGCTGGCCTACCCGAGACTGGACTGGGGACTGGCGCATCTGATCGACTCCTTTTTCACTCCCACCGCCAGCCAACGCGGGGAGATCGATCGCCAAAGCCAAGCGCTGCTCGACTGGCACTGTCGGGAACAGCTTCCCCAGTACGCCGAGTGGCTGGAGCAGCTCCAGCAAGAGATCGAATCCCGTCAGCTTACCGCTGAACGCCTGCATCTACGGGTCAGGGACCTTTACCTCTTCTGGGACCGTCTGGCGGAACGCCTCGCCCAGGCCTTTGCCCCCTTGGCCGCCGATCTCAGCCCGGAGCAGATCGAGGAAATCGCCCAGACCTTTGCCCGCAAGACCGCCGACGAACAACGTCAGATCAAGCCGGAGGCGGCCGATCGGAAGCGTCAGCTCAAACGCATCCAGAAGCTCCTCGGCTATTGGATCGGTGGCCTGAACCCCGAACAGGAGCAGCGATTGCACGACCTGGGCGAGTCGCTGCGGCCGATCGCCCAGGAAAAATCCGCCAACCGCAAGGCCAGGCGCGAACTTCTGCGGCAATGGTTGTCTTCGGGGGCCGCCGCTTCCGCCCTCGAACCCAAGCTGAGGCGCTGGTTGACTTACCAGCGGGAGGACTGGCTTCCCGCCTTCCGGGAAGTGTACCGACACAACGAGGGCTTGATCCTGGAACGGCTGGGCTGGCTGGTCCAGCATCTCAACGCCGAGCAACAGCAGCATCTCGGCGAACGCCTGACCGACTGGAGTCAGACGCTGAGAACACTCTCCTGCCGTGGCTGACCCCGGGGTCGCCGCGACTTTCACCCAACTACGACCGCCGAGGCATGACGAAGATGGAAGCCGATTTCTGGTTGGATGTCTGGAAACGTAGCGATATCGGTTTTCATCAGGCCGAGATCAATGCCCATTTGCAGGAATTCTGGGATCGGCTGGGGCTGGCCGATGGGGATCCGGTCTTCGTCCCTCTATGCGGCAAGAGCCGGGACATGCTCTGGCTGCGCTCCCGGGGACATCCGGTGTTGGGAGTGGAGATCAGCCCCCTCGCCGTGCACGGCTTTTTCGCCGAGAATGGCCTGGTCCCCGAACGTCGGACCCGGGGAGCCCTCGAGTCTTTCGCGGTGGACGGCCTGGAGATCCTCCGCGGCGATTTTTTCCAGCTCCAGGCCGCCGATCTACGGGGAATCGTCGGGGTGTACGATCGCGCCTCCCTGATCGCGCTCCCGCCACCGATGCGACAGCGTTACGCCGAGCACCTGCTGGAGATCCTCCCACCCGAGGCCCAGATCCTGTTGGTGACCATGAACTATCCCCAAGAGCAGATGCCGGGCCCGCCCTTCAGCCTGACCGAGGAGGAAGTCGAGCGACTCTATGTCGCCCGCTACCGGGTTCTGCCCCTGTTTGAAAAAGACATCCTCCAAGAGAGTCCGCGTTTCCGCGCCCGGGGGCTCCAGAGCTTGCGGGAACTGGTCTATCACCTCAGAGCGGATCGAGCGGCCAGATGAGCCTTTGTCTGTACTACGACTGCTTTTCCGGCATCAGCGGCGATATGAACCTGGGCGCCCTGATGGATCTCGGCGTCGATCCTGAATACCTGCGCGCCGAATTGGCCAAGCTGCCGCTGTCGGGATATCGTCTCGACATCCGCCGCGAAAGCCGCGGGGGTATCAGCGGTACCCGGGTCGAGGTGGTGACCCAGGCCGAACAGCCTCATCGCCATCTTGCCAAGATCCTGGAACTGATCGAGGGCTCGGGATTGTCTTCCCCAGTGCGGGAGCTTGGCGGACGCATCTTCCGGCGGCTCGCCGAGGCGGAAGGGCGGGTGCATGGAATCGCGCCGGAAGCGGTGCATTTCCATGAGGTAGGCGCCACCGACGCCATCGTCGATATCCTGGGCGCCGTCATCGCCATCGATTCTCTGGGGGTGAGGTCCATCCTGAGTTCCAGTATCGAACTGGGGAGCGGCGTGGCGCGGTGCGAACACGGCCTGCTGCCGGTACCGGCCCCGGCCACCCTGGAACTCCTGCGCGGGGCGCCGACCCGCCGTGGCGGTCAGCCCTTCGAGGCGACGACACCGACCGGCGCGGCGATCCTGACCAGCTTGGTCGATACCTTCGATGATCAACCCCGACTCATCCCCGAGCGCATCGGCTATGGCATCGGGGCGAAGGCGGGGTCGCTGCCCAACGCACTGCGGCTCATCCTTGGCGAGCGTCCCAGCCAGACGGCCCGCGAACGGCTCAGCCTGCTCGAATGCCAGCTCGACGACATGAACCCGGAGTGGTACCAGTATGTGCTGGAGCGGTTGTTCGCCGCCGGGGCGCGGGACGCCTGGCTGACGCCCTTGATCATGAAAAAGGGGCGGCCGGGGACGGCGATCGGCGTGCTCTGCGATGATCATTTGGCCTCGCCCTTGACCGAACTCCTGCTGCGCGAGACCAGTACCCTGGGCGTGCGGCGTCAGGAGGTGGAGCGCGAGGTCTTGGAGCGGAGGATCATCGAGGTGTCGACCCGCTTTGGGCCGGTGCCGGTGAAGCTGGCCTATTCGCAAGGGCGGCGGCTGAAGGCCAAACCCGAGTACGAGGTATGCCAGCGTCTGGCCCAGGCTAACTCCGTGCCGCTGCAGGAGATCTACACCGAGGTCTATCGTCATGTCCCCAGCGATGAATGATCGCTTCGTCGAGTTGACAAGGGTCCTGCGCGAGTTGGGCCAGGTCGCCGTCGCCTGCTCCGGCGGGACGGACAGCAGTTTGCTGCTGGCGGTCGCTCATCGAGCCTTGGGGAACCGGGTCCTGGCTCTGACCGCGGTCACGCCCTACATCCCGCGTTGGGAGGTGGAACAGGCCCAGGCCCTGACGGCGCGCCTGGGCGTGGCCCATCGCCTGATCGAGCGGCCGCTGGATCCAGCGCTAGAGGACAACCCGAAACAACGCTGTTATCTCTGCAAACGGCTGTTATTCACCAGCTTCCGGGAGATCGCCCGGAAGGCGGGCTACGATCATCTGCTCGACGGCACCAACCAGGACGATCTCGGCGACTATCGCCCCGGACTACGCGCCCTGGCCGAGCTGGGTATCCGCAGCCCCTTGGCGGAGGTCGGCTTGACCAAGGCCGAGGTGCGGGCACTATCCCGGGAGCTGGGATTGACCACCTGGGACCTGCCGGCCAATGCCTGTCTGCTGACCCGCTTTCCCCATGGTACCCGCATCAGCGAGACCGATCTGCGCCGGGTCGAACAGGCGGAGGCCCTGGTCGCGGCGCTTGGGTTCCGACCGCTGCGGGTGCGTTGTCATGGCGATCTGGCGCGGCTGGAGGTGGCGCCGGAGGCGAGGCAAGCCTTGCTTGGGGTCGCTGATGAGATTCTACCGGCGCTGAGGGCGCTCGGCTTCCGTCATGTCACCCTGGATCTGGCGGGGTATCGTTCGGGCAACATGAATCCCGGCTAAGCCCATGGACGAGCGGGATCTGATCGAACTCCTCCAGGCCATCCAGAACGGCGAGACGGATGTCCCGACGGCGCTCGAGCGGCTGCGGGATCTGCCCTACCGGGATCTGGGCCATGCCAAGATCGACAACCATCGCTCGCTGCGTCAGGGCTATCCGGAGACCATCTTCGCCCAGGGCAAGACGCCCCGTCAGGTGCGCGACATCCTGGGGTATATGCTGCGCGAGCATAACCACAACCTGCTGGTGACCCGCGCCGGCGGGCAGATCTTCGCGGCCGTCGCCGATCTCCATCCCGAGCTGAGATACAACCCGGTGGCCCGCACCATCAGCCTCGCCCGTAGTCCCATCGAAGCCGGGGCGGGATTCATTGCCATTCTCACCGCCGGCACGGCGGATCTGCCGGTGGCGGAGGAGGCGGCGGAGACGGCGGCCATCCTTGGACTACGGACGGAGCGCATCCAGGACGTGGGCGTGGCCGGGGTGCATCGACTCTTCGCCCACCTCAAGGTGCTGCGCCAGGCCCGGGTGATCATCGTCGTCGCTGGCATGGAGGGGGCGCTGCCCAGCGTGGTCGCCGGTCTGGTAGATAAACCTGTGATTGCGGTACCCACCAGCGTGGGTTACGGCGCCAGCTTCGGCGGGCTGGCAGCGCTCCTGGGGATGCTCAACAACTGCTCTGGCGGCATCGGTGTGGTCAATATCGACAACGGCTATGGGGCGGCCTGTCTCGCCCAGCGGATCTGTCGCCAAACCACCGACCATTGATCCAGGTCACTTGCCCTTTCCTTGAGGGAGCGATAATTGAGGGGAGGTCTCGTTGCTGGGGCTACCCCGAGGTGGATCATGTACCGTCGCGATTTTCTCAAGACCAGTCTCAACGCCGGTCTTTGCGCCCTCAATCCCCTGGGCGCGCTCTGGGCGGCCACCGAGCCCGCCAACAGTCTTCCTTATGACCTGGTGGCGGTAAAGAACGGTTCGCCGGAACAGATGTTCGATGCCGGCATCGCCGCTCTCGGCGGCATGGGCACCTTCGTCAAACCCGGGCAGACGGTGGTGGTGAAGCCCAACATTGGCTGGGATGTCCCCCCGGAACTGGCCGCCAACACCAATCCCCGCCTGGTGCAGCGCATCATCGAGCACTGCCTGGAGGCCAAGGCGAAAGCGGTCTATGTCTTCGATTACACCTGCGACGACTGGCAGCGCAGCTATCGCACCAGCGGCATCGAGACCGCGGCCCGCCAGGCCGGGGCCAAGATGGCGCCGGGGGACGGCGAGAAATATTTCCATCCGGTCAAGGTCGGAGGGCGCAACCTCCTTGACGCCAAGGAACACGAGCTGATCCTGGGATCCGATGTCTTCATCAACGTCCCGGTGTTGAAGAGCCACGGCAGTGCCACCCTGACGGTCGCCATGAAGAATCTGATGGGCATCATCTGGGATCGCCGCTTCTGGCATCGCCACGACCTGCACCAGTGCATCGCCGATTTCGCCTGTTATCGCAAACCCAGCCTCAACGTGGTCGACGCCTACAATGTCATGCTGCGCAACGGTCCCCGGGGCGGTTCGGCTCAGGATGTGGCACAGATGCAGACCCAACTCCTGTCCACGGACATGGTCGCGGTCGACGCGGCGGCGGCCAGGCTGTTCGGGGCGGAGCCCCAGAGCATCCCCTATATTCGTCTCGCCGCGGCCCAGGGGGCTGGGCGCCTGGACCTGGAGAAGCTGCGCATCCAGCGCATCCGGCTCTGAATATCCCGGGCTTCGACTCCGGATGGCGCCGTCTCCTCTCAAGCGGCTGCGGGTGCTCGTCTCACTCCTGGTACTGATCGCCCTCACGGGGATCTTTCTCGACTTGTACGGGGTGATCCCCAGGGGGCTTCAGCAAGGGATCCTTTATCCCCAGTTCATCCCTTCCCTGATCGACTTCATCGAGGCGGGGGGCTGGCTGGCCAGCGGCTTTGCCCTCGTCCTGCTCTTGACCTTGTTGTGGGGGCGGGTCTTCTGTTCCAGCCTCTGTCCCTTGGGGACACTACAAGATATCGCCGCCCGTCTGGGGGAAAAGCTGGCCACCAGGCGGCCTCGGCTGCGCTACAAATATCGACCGCCCCATAACGCCCTGCGTTATCTGGTGCTGGCCCTGACCCTGGGCAGTCTGGTCTCGGGGTCGCTGCTGCTGGTGGAATTGCTCGATCCCTTCAGCCTTTTTGGGCGTTTTCTCGTCCTGCTGCTGCGTCCCCTGGTGGTGATACTCAACAACGGATTGACCAGCCTGTTGGAGCTGGGCGGGACCTATTGGCTGCATCCGCTACGACTCTGGTTGGCGGCTTGGCCGGTGCTCACTATCACCGGTCTTTCTCTGGCCGCCATCCTCTGGATCGCCACCAGGCATGGGCGCCTCTTCTGCAACACGCTCTGCCCCCTGGGGACCCTGCTCGGGCTGTTGGCCCGCCTGTCTCGCTATACCATCCAGATCGACCGGGCCAGTTGTAATCTCTGTACCCAGTGCGCCGCCGCCTGCAAGGCCAATTGCATCGACCTGCGGAGCCGGAGTATCGATTTCAGCCGCTGCGTGGCCTGTTTCAACTGTCTGCCGGCCTGCCCGGAATCCGGCGTCGGTTATCGGCGACAGCGACCGGGCCTGTCCCGACAGGACGAGCCGGCGACGGATCGACGGCGTCGACAGGTGTTGCGCATCGGTGGGGCCGGGGGGCTGGTGGCGGTGGGACTGGTTCCCCTTCCACCAGCCACCAAACCTTTGCCGCAGAATCAGACCCCGACCCGGATCCCGGTGATCAAGACCCAGCGGGTGACGCCGCCCGGGGCCGCTTCCACCGAACGACTGCAAAGGTCCTGCACCGCCTGCCAACTCTGCGTCAGTCAATGTCCCACCCAGGTGCTGCAACCCGCGGGTTTCGACGGCGATCTGCGGCATCTACTGCAACCGCGGCTGGATTTCGATATGGGCTATTGCACCCATGAATGCCTGCGCTGCACCCAGGTCTGCCCCACCGGGGCCTTGCAGCCGTTGACGGTGGAGCGGAAAAAGCGGCTCAAACTGGGTCAGGTCCATTTCATCCGCGACAACTGCGTCGTCGTTACCGATCGCACCGCCTGCGGGGCTTGTGCCGAACATTGTCCTACCCGGGCGGTTGCCATGGCGCCCTACGAGGGCGAGTTGAAGCTCCCACAATTGGATCCTGATGTTTGCGTCGGTTGCGGTGCCTGCGAGCATGTCTGCCCGGTCCGCCCCCACAAGGCGATCTATGTCGACGGCGAATCGATCCATCGGCTCGCCGTACCACCCCGGGAGGCGGCGCCGCTGCCAGCGCCGAGCGGGGATTTTCCGTTTGGATTCTGGAGGATGGGCAAGGCTTAGCCGGCCCATCGGCTTGGGGTATCGATCAGGGTGGCCTATTC
>JBPOHE010000049.1:0-9134 GCA_052035915.1 Pseudomonadota bacterium | reverse complement strand
GTGACCCAGCTCGATATTTCGGGACAGGTGTTGCTCAACGGCACCACGATTCCGGTCTGCGCCATGGTGCTGGCGAATGGCCAGAGCCAGTTCAGTTGCGATGGGGCGGGGAACTTCCACCTCACCGCGGTTCCAGTGGACCAAAGCGGCCAGGTGACGCTCTACAGTTGGGCCGAGGGCTTCCTGCCCTACAAGGATGTCTTCACCCCCAGCGGCAGCAGTGTATCGCGGACGGTGCTGATGCGGACCAACTGTGCCGCCGCGGAAACCGGACGCTAAAGAGCGGAACGCTGGGTTGAGGAACAGAACCCAGCTTCCGGGAACCCCTCCCGGCTATCACTGGCCGACTCCGCATGCCTGGTAGCGGAGGAGGCCGTGGTGCCCGTCCGTCAGTCGTAGTACAACAATGGTCGGAAGAGAGTTCATACATCGGTTAAGGGTTTTGCGGTGCTCGACATGAGTAAGAAACTGTGGCGTGGATTGGGATTGCTGGGGCCGCTCGGTTTGGCGGGAAGCGTTGCGGCGGGCCTTCAAGGAGAAGGGGCCGCCGGGATAGAGGGTGACGCCCCGCTAGCCAGTATTCCTGCTCAGGCGCTCTGTGCGGATCAGCGGGATTTTGGCTCTGAAGCCATGCTCATCCCTTGGCAACTCCTGCCAATTGAAACCACACACCCCTTGATCGAGGCGATGGAAACCGCTCCTTTCAAACCGGATCGCCTGGCCCTGGGTGCCCTTTCCGCGTCGACGGCGCGGCTTGAAGAGGCTCGGACCCTGCGTACAGAGGCGGAGAAGAAAGGCCGGGTCTCGATCATCGTGCAGCTCAACCAGTCGTACAGCTTTGAGCCCAATCTGGGGAGGCTGCCGGATGGTGCCGATCGCATCGCGGCCCAGCGGGCCCGCCTGGCGGCGGCCCAGCAGGAAGTGGTCGCGGCCTTGTCTGGGCGACAGGAGCGGGTTCGTCCCTACAGCTACACCCCCTTTGTCTCCATGCGCGTCGACGCGGCAGACCTCGATCGCTTGCTACGACATCCGTTGGTGGCGGGTATCGAGGAAAATCGGCCCGACCGCCCGACCTTGGCCGAGAGTGTGCCTATCATACGAGCTAACGAGGCTTGGTCGGCGGGATACACTGGATCTGGTCAGACGGTGGCGGTTCTCGATTCGGGTGTCGACAAGACGCATCCATTTCTGAACGACAAGGTGGTTGCCGAGGCCTGCTTTTCCACGACTGATTTCAGTAACGGGATTTTCTCTCTCTGTCCCAACGGCCAGGATCAGCAGACCGGCAGCGGCGCCGGCGTGAACTGTAGCGCGACGATCGACGGCTGCGAGCATGGTACGCATGTGGCCGGCATCGCCGCGGGCAAGGGCGATGCCTTTTCCGGGGTGGCCAAAGAGGCCAGTGTGATTGCCGTGCAGGTGTTTTCCGAATTTACGCTGATCGAGGAGTGCGGGGAGACAGTTCCTTGCGGTCGCACTTTTCGAGACGATTACAACCAGGGACTGAGTCATGTGTATGGTCTACGCGGCAACCATGCCATCGCCTCGGTCAATATGAGCCTGGGGAGTGGCTTGTATAGCGACCAATCCCTGTGCGATTCCGATAGAGCTTCCACCAAGGCACAGATCGATCTATTACGTTCGGCGGGTATAGCCACGGTGGTGGCTTCAGGGAACGAGGGGTACGTCAACGCTTTGTCAGGTCCGGCCTGTGTCTCCACCGCCATCAGCGTCGGAGCGACCTGGGATGTCTCGGGTTGGAAACTTGACTGCGATACCGATCTTTCGGTGGTCGACAAGGTGGCCTGTTTCTCCAACTCGGCCAGTTTCCTCGATCTCCTCGCCCCAGGCGTCATCATCAATTCCTCGGTTCCAGGCGGAGGATATGGACAGGACGGTGGTACCTCCATGGCGGCGCCCCACGTGGCGGGTTGTTGGGCGATATTGAAACAGGCGGCACCGAGTGCCACGGTAAGCGGGATCGAGACGGCTTTGAAGACGACCGGCAAAGCCGTTACCGACTGGCGCAATGGCCTCATCACTCCCCGCATCGATTGCAAGGCGGCGCTGGATAGCCTGGGGCTGCCTCCGCTGACCCAGATCAACCTCTCAGGAAAGGTCCTGCTTGCCAACACCTCCATCCCCATCTGCGCCATGGTGCTGGCGAATGGACAGAGCCAGTTCAGTTGCGATGGGGCCGGCAACTTCAACCTCGCCAACGTCCCTCTGGATCAGAACCACCAGGTCACCCTCTATACCTGGGCCGAAGGCTTCAACCCCTACAAGCTGGTCTTCACTCCCCTGGCCACCAACGAGCAGCGCAATGTCGCCATGACCGTCTCCCCCTGCGGCGGGGTGAACGGTCCCGGCGGCAGCGGGCCGGGGACGGTGACCCAGCTCGATATTTCGGGACAGGTGTTGCTCAACGGCACCACGATTCCGGTCTGCGCCATGGTGCTGGCGAATGGCCAGAGTCAGTTCAGTTGCGATGGGGCGGGGAACTTCCACCTCACCGCGGTTCCGGTGGACCAAAGTGGGAAGGTGACGCTCTATAGCTGGGCCGAGGGCTTCCTGCCCTACAAGGATGTCTTCACCCCCAGCGACAGCGGCCTATCCAGAACGGTGCTGATGCGGACCAATTGTCCTGCCGCGGCCAGCCAGCCTTGAGAGTCGGAAACCCATCGGGTCTGGGAACGGCCCGATGGGGTGTGAGACGATTTCTTTATCCGGCAATCGCCTAAACCCCGGCGCGTTCAGCACCCTAGATATCAAGGGTATAGGGTCTGGTTATTTCCCTGCCTCAAACACCGCCTCCAAGGTCGGTGCCTCCACGAAGGCTTCACCCCATGCCTCCAGTTGGTCGATATCGGCCTGCCGCAGCCGCTCGTCCACCCAGTCGGGCAGGTTGGGGCCGAAGCGGCGCTGAAGCTGGCGGCGCAGCAACCGGCTTTCGCCTTGTTGTTGGCCTTGTTGTCGGCCTTGTTGTAAGCCTTTTTGTAGGCCTTCTTGCAGGCCTTCTTGCAGGCCCTGTTGTTTCCACTCCAGGGTCCAGTCGGTGGTGCGGGTGGCAAGCATGGTGCTGATCTCCTGTGCGTCGTGGAGTTCGCCCGGGTTCAGGTTGGGCAGGTGTCGGCGCAGGCCGATGCGGGTCGCCCAGATGAGGAAGGCGCGTCTGAGCGATTCTTGGTTGGGGTGGTCTATCCAGGCAAAGAGGCGGTCCCACACCGCCTTGAAGTCCCCGGGCGTGGGGCTGAATTCGAGCCGGAAGAGGGCCGCGGCGAGGTTGCGCAGACTGGGGTCGGGGTGGTTGGCGATACGCCCTTCGTCCAGCAACAGGTAACGCAGTTGGGGCTGAAACCCGGCCAAGGTGGCGGGAAGATCGGGTTCCATGAGTTCGGCGAGTTCGGTGGCGGCGTTCCAGGGGGCATCGCCGTTATAGAGGACGAGGGGCAGCACCGGCGGGAGGGGCGCTTTGGGGGCGAGCCGTTCGGTGCGCTTGAGGTCCTGGTAGAGTAGCCCGACGTAGGCGAGCAGACGCACCGCCATGAAGGCGTCCACGCTGGATTGGAATTCGATCAGCAGATAGAGATAGAGCCAGCGTTCGCCCCAGCGCACCCGCCAGATGATGTCATCCTCCCGGGCACGCAGGTCGTCGGTGATGAAGCTGTCCGGCAGCCGCTCCAGGGTGGAGAAGTCGATTTGTTGTACCCATTCCTCGCGGACGTAGCCGCGCAGCAGATCAGCCACCATCTCGGGATGGGAGAAGAGTTGCTTGTAGGCGGGATCGTGGCTGACCATGGATCGAAGTGTAATGGTCGCGGCTTGATGATCAATACCTCTCATTCGGCGCGCTACCAGGCTTCGGCCGACGACTTGCTTCACTCGTAGCGGATGAACTCGGTTGGGCACCCTTCCCTGGTCGAAAGCCGTCCGGGCATCGGCCATTTCGGGGCGATTCTTGTTCTCATGGCGGGAACAATTGTCAATATAAAGCCTTATTGTTCTCCATAGGAGAACAAATAGCCGGATCAATGAACCCAGGCCCGGGACGAGACGACTGGTGAGAAAGGCGGGCCAACCCTGAGACCTGCTTGTCATTTCCCTGTAATAGGCTTTTGCTCGAATACAGCCAGTCAATATCGTTGTTCAGGTTGGCAGAGAATGGCCGCAGCCCGTATCCTCGTGGTCGAGGATGAAGAACCAGTGAGGGAGATGGTGCGTTTCACCCTCTGTGTGGACGGTTTCAATGTGGACGAAGCCGCTGATGTGAATGAAGCGGAACAAAAGATCTCCAGAGAACATCCGAATCTGATCCTGCTGGATTGTATGTTGCCCGGGGTGAGCGGTATCAGTTTTGCCAGAAACCTGCGGCGCCGGGTGGATACCAAGGAAATCCCCATCATCATGTTGACGGCCCGGGTGGAAGAGGAGGACAAACTCCTCGCCTTTGAAAGCGGGGTGGATGATTACGTCACCAAGCCCTTTTCACCCCGGGAACTCCTGGCGCGGGTCAAGGCCAACCTGCGGCGGACCTCGCCTCATTACTCAGACGACCCGGTCGAAGTGGAAGGTCTGGTTCTGGACCCGACCAGCCATCGGGTCCTGGCCCAGGGAAAGAATGTCGACATCGGACCGACCGAATTCCGCCTCCTGCATTTCTTCGCCACCCATCAGGAACGGGTCTATTCCCGCGCCCAACTCCTGGATAACGTCTGGGGGCTGAGTGTCTATGTGGAGGAGCGAACGGTGGATGTGCATATCCGCCGCTTGAGACAGGCCCTGGCGCCTTTCGAGTACGATGGCTTTATCCAGACCATCTGGGGCTCCGGATACAGGTTTTCGCCCCGCCTCTGATCCATGGTTCTCGGTAGTCCCTGGCACAGGGAGTTGGTTATCGTCGCCGTCGGGACGCTCGCGGCGCTCTTGGTCGGCTGGCGGATCGAGGCTCCGGGGATCGCCCTGCTGGTCTGGCTCGCCGCTTACCTGATCTGGACCCAATATCACCTGATTCGTCTCCATATCTGGCTGCGCGGGGGACGGGAGGGGGAATTCCCCCCCAGTTTCGGCCTCTGGGGTGAGGCCTCGTCCGCCATCAACCAGTTGGCGCGCCTGAGTCGCAAGAGCGAACGCAAATTGGCCCAGGTGCTCGAAGGTTTTCAAGAATCCATGACGGCGCTCCCCGATGCCACCGTGGTCTTGAACAAGCGACTGGAGGCCGAGTGGTGGAATCCGGTCTCCGAACCCCTGCTGGGGTTGGGAAGGGTGGGTGAAGGCGGGCCTCGGATCGAGGAGGTGATCCAGCGGGAGGATTTTTCCGCCTTTTTGCAGGCGGGGGATTATGAGCAGGTGCTGGAGATCCCCTCCCCGGCGGATCCGGAACGGCTGCTCGCCGTCCGCATCGTCCCCTACGCCAGGGGCAAGATGCTGTTACAAGCGCGGGACGTCACCCGGGTACGCCTGCTGGAGCAGGTGCGCCGGGACTTCGTCGCCAACGCCTCTCACGAGTTACGTACGCCATTGACGGTGATGCTGGGGTATCTCGAAACCATGGAGGAGAGTGAAGATGTCCGCAGCAGCCGCTGGCATCATGCCATCGCCCAGATGCTCAAGCAGACCGCCCGGATGAAAAACATCATCGAGGACATGCTCACCCTGTCCATCATCGAATCCGGCTCCCGGGTGCAGAGCGCCCAGTTCATCGATATCCCGGCCTTGCTGGAAAGCGTGCGGGAGGAGGCCATGGTCCTGAGCGGCGAACGCGGGCATAGGATCAACCTGATGGTCGAGCCGGGGAGTTATCTGCAGGGGAACCTCCAGGACCTGCGCAGCATCTTCACCAATCTGGTCTCCAATGCGGTGCGTTATACCCCGGCGGGGGGAGATATCCAGCTCCGTTGGTGGTTGGACGCTGAAGGGGCCCATTTCTCGGTCAAGGATACGGGGGTGGGGATAGCAACCGAGCACATCCCCCGTCTGACCGAGCGTTTCTACCGGGTCGACAAGGCGCGTTCGCGTGAGAGCGGGGGAACAGGGCTGGGGCTGGCGATCGTGAAGCATGCCCTCGGCACCCTGGGCGGGAGCCTGGAAATCCACAGCCAGCTGAACCAGGGCAGCACCTTCATCTGCCACTTTCCCGGCCGGAATTTCATCCTCGACACCCTGGGGGACTGATTCTCCCCGGCCATAGCAAGCCGACATCATTCTACGAATGATGTCGGCTTGCTATATCGTCGGATATTTTCGCCCCTCATCCGAACGCCAGTCATGGGAATTACTCTTTTGACAACCTTGGGTGCGGTGAGGGCAAGATCTAGGAACACTGGGTATCAGCACTCGGTGGGCTCCGGGCATTGACCGAAAATGGCCGGTTCCGTTCTCATTTTGAGAACAATGAGTTAAAAATAAATGGCATTGTTCTCTGTACGAGAACGGAAACCCGGACCAAAAAGCCCAGGCCCGGGCGCCGTCTATCGACATCGGGAGAGCGCGAGGCCGGTGTCGAGGGGCGAAGCCGAAGCGCCACCTCATCCGGGCGCGGATCCTCTCCCAGGTCCCGGGCGAGACCTGGGAGAGGCCGACTAGAGCAGGTCCTGGGCGAGGGAATCCCGTAGCGACTGAGGTACGGGGGCGCAAGTCTGGCTGTAGTTGGGGTGATCGAGGCCCATAGTGATGGCGGTCCCCGCCTTGACGGCTTCCCGCATTCCCGGGCTGAGTTCGAAGCGCAGAAAATGCACCGATGAGGTCTTCTCGGCGTTCTCCCGATCGAGGTCCTCATCGGCGATGGCATAGACCCGATCCTGGTCCCCCACCTGCACCCAGATCCGATCTTCGATGCCGATGAGTTCGGCGAGACGACGCCGTCGTTCCTCGATATCCGGGATCTCCACCATGAAGGTCGCCTTCCAGTTGCTGCCGTCGGGGATGAGCGGGTTGTAGGCGTCGAGTTCGTCCTGGATCCCCTCGGACTCAAAAATACGCTCGATGCGCAGCATCTCCTGGATCTGGTACTGGATGGTGAGCCGATCCTCGAAATAGAGACTGGCGATGGGGCCCAGCTCCAGTTTGCGGTTCTTTTTATGGGCCAGCACCTGGTTACGGAACTCCCGGCGCACCCGGGCATAGTCTTCCAGGGTAAAAAGATCGCGTCGGTTCAATTTGCTCATGGATCAGATTCCGTAGGCCTGGCGCAAGAGACTCAGGGGATGGGTGGGATGGCTGCCGTCGCCGAGCCCGTTTTCGATGTGGTGTCCGGCGATGGGGCAGTCGCTGCAATAATGATCCGCCTTGGCCCGGGCCACCCGGTCGAATACGGGCTTGCCGATCTTCATGGCGAAGGCGTGGAACTCGCTCTTCACCGCATAGGTGCCGTCATGGCCGGCGCAGCGCTCGATCACCTCGATCTTGGTGTTGGGCACCAGTTGCAGGATGTCCCGGGTCTTGAGGCCGATGTTCTGCACCCGCAGATGGCAGGAGGTCTGATAAGCGATCTTGCCCAGGGAATTGGGGAAATCGGTGCGCAGTTTGCCTTCCTTGTGCCTCAGCATGAGGTACTCGAAGGGATCGAAGATGGCCTTCTGCACCTTGGCGACCAGGGGATCGCCGGGGAAGATCAGCGGCAATTCCTGTTTGAACATGAGCACGCAGGAAGGCACCGGGGCGACGATGTCCCAGCCCTGGTCCACCAGCCCGGCGAGGATGGGGATGTTGACATCCCTGGCCTGCTGCACCGAGTCGAGGTCACCCAGTTCGAGCTTGGGCATGCCGCAACAGCGGGTATCCTTGGCCAGGGTCACCGGGATAGCGTTGTGCTCGAAGACGGCCCGCAGATCCTCGCCCAGGTGTGGTTCGTTGTAGTGGCCGTAACAGGTGCCGAAAAGGGCGACGCGACCCTTGGTGAGGCCGGCGGGTTCGGCGGTCAGGGCCGGTGATTCCTGTTTCGACCAGCGCCGCTTCAGGGTATCGCTGTGGAAATCCGGTAGTTTGGCCTTGGGGTGGACGCCCAGCACCTTGTCCATGGCCTGACGGGCCACGCCCATCTTGTTGACGCTGTTCACTATCCCGGAGACGATCGGGAGGCTCGCCAATTGGCCCATGGCGTCGGTGGAGGTGAGGATCTTGTCGCGCAGTTTGACCTCGCCCTGTTTGAACTTGACCGCCTTGGCCCGCAACATGAGATGGGGGAAATCCAGGTTCCATTCATGGGGTGGCACATAGGGGCACTTGGTCATGTAGCAAAGATCGCACAGGTAGCAGTGATCGACCACCTGCCAGTAATCCGCCTTCTCGACGCCGTCGACTTCCAGGGTTGCCGACGCGTCGACGAGGTCGAACAGCGTCGGAAACGCCTGGCACAGGCTGACGCAGCGCCGGCAGCCGTGGCAGATGTCGAAGACGCGCTCCATCTCGTGGAAAAGCGCTGCTTCGCTGTAGAACCCCGGATTCCGCCAGTCGATCGGGTGGCGGATCGGAGCCTGGAGATTGCCTTCGCGCGCGGGACTGGCCATGACGTGTTCTCCTTGACTGTTGTGCTTGTCTCGGTAATGGCAACTGTCGGGGTTGGCGGCGGCCGGCTTGCCGGGGCGGCAATGCCGGCCATTGCCGCCGCGCCGTCATGGCTGACTTTGACTCCGCTCAGCCCAGGTCGTTCAAGGCTTTCTGGTCGCGGTTGGCGTGCGAGCGCTCCGCCTTGGCCAGGGTTTCGAACCAGTCGGCGATCTCGTCGAAGCCCTCGGCGCGCGCATCCTTGGCCATGCCTGGATACATGTCGGTGTATTCGTGGGTTTCGCCGGCGACGGCCGATTTGAGATTGTCGCTGGTGGCACCGAACGGCAGGCCGGTGGCGGGATCGCCGCACTTCTCGAGATATTCGAGATGGCCGTGGGCGTGGCCCGTCTCGCCTTCGGCGGTGGAGCGGAACAGCGCGGCGACGTCGGCATAGCCTTCGACGTCGGCCTTGTTGGCGAAGTACAGATAACGGCGATTGGCCTGCGATTCGCCGGCAAACGCATCCTTCAGGTGCTTCTCGGTCTTCGAACCTTTGAGTTGCATGATGTGTCTCCTTCGCGAGAAACGTGGGCAGCCGCATGCCTGTTCTGCAAACCGGCAGCTGGGCGACTGGCCGGGCCGGACGCCAC
>JBPOHE010000027.1:0-57439 GCA_052035915.1 Pseudomonadota bacterium | reverse complement strand
GTGACCCAGCTCGATATTTCGGGACAGGTGTTGCTCAACGGCACCACGATTCCGGTCTGCGCCATGGTGCTGGCGAATGGCCAGAGCCAGTTCAGTTGCGATGGGGCGGGGAACTTCCACCTCACCGGCGTTCCGGTGGACCAGAGCGGGAAGGTGACACTCTATAGCTGGGCGGAAGGCTTCCTGCCCTACAAGGATGTCTTCACCCCCAGTGGTACCAGTGTGAGCCGCACGGTGCTGATGCGGACCAATTGTCCGGCTGCCGGTCGGCCTTGAGAGTCGGAAACCCATCGGGCCAGGGGAAAGGTCCGATGGGGTATGCAGGCTGGCGGGGCGTGGGCTTATCCGGCCTTGCCCCGGCTGTCGAAAGGCGCCTCCCGGGCCGGGGCGCCGTAGCCCGATTTTCGTTCTCGAATAGAGAACAATGCGCCTTTTTCTTGGTTATTGTTCTCGTAGAAAGAACGAAAAATGGGCATTTTCAGCCGAGGCCCGGCGCCCTTCCCCGGCGGCATGCTAGAATTTGGTCTCATGAACAGGCTCAACGATGAATTGTTCTCTCTTGCGGAACACTTTGCCCGCGTGGCCCAGGATCTGACCGAGGCGTGGAGCGGCCAGGCCGGAGAGGCCGGGGACGAGTCTGGCCGCGCCGATCCGCTGATCGACGCCATGGGGCGGCTGTTTGATTCCCTGAAGCGCTTCGACATCCCGACCTCGTCCCGGCGCGGGAGTGTCTACCACCAAGTCTCGGTCCAGACCGAACTCTCGGATCTCATCGAATACGGCTTCGAGTTGTTGACCAAGCTGGCCGGGCTGGCGATGGATCTCGGTCTTCCTGGACAGAGTCGGGAGATGCAGGCCATGGTCTTCCCCCTCGCCCTCTGGCTCGCCCGTCAGGGTGGCGAACTCCGCGCCCTGGCGCCCATCGTCAATGGTTTGTCCGTGCTGGCCAACAGCTCCTCCGATCCCCTCGAACTGGAGCAACTCTGGCATCAGACCACGGAAATTCTGGAGGCGGTGAGTCCGGCTTCGATCCAGGAGGGCGGTGCCCAGGATCCCAGCCAGCCTTGGCGCCTGCTGCTGTTCAATTGGGGGATTATCGCCACCCGCAGTCTCCGTCCTTCCTTGATGACCAGGGCCTTTGATGCGATTATCGAGCAGCTTCCGGAAGACGCCCCCTCGTTCTTTCGCGAAGGGATGGAGCAGATGGCGGCCCTCCCCTATCCGCCCCATGTCCGCGAGGTCATGGAAAGATACTTCGGATTCTGGAACCAGCCCCGCCTCCTGCATTGACCCCGCCCATTTAACGACTCGCGGTCCCCAAGATGAAGTTCCTCGCGGATCTCTTTCCGATCATTTTGTTTTTTGTCGGCTACAAGCTGTGGGGCATCTATGTGGCCACGGCGATCGCCATCGCCGCCGCCTTGATCCAGGTCGGTTATCACTGGTTCACCAAGCACCGGGTGGAGAACATGCAGTGGGTCACCCTCGGCCTCCTGGTGGTGTTCGGCGGGCTCACCATCGCCCTGCGCGACCCGCTCTTCGTTATGTGGAAGCCATCCGTGCTCAACTGGCTGTTTGCCGCCGCTTTCTTTTTCAGTCGCTACTTCGGCGAGAAAAGCCTGGTCGAGCGCATGATGGGGCATGCGGTCAGCGTGCCCAAGGTCATCTGGAGCCGCCTGAACACGATTTGGGTGCTGTTCTTCCTGCTTCTGGGGGCGCTCAATCTCTTTGTCGCCAGCTATTTCTTCACCGCCGAGGCGGCGCTGAAAGCGGCCTCCGGGCTCAAGGAGATCGACCTCGGCCAATGCGCCAACCTCTTCACCGGCGAGGTGCTCGAACTCTGCCGGACGGCCCAGGCCTATGAGGAGAACTGGGTGAATTTCAAACTCTTCGGGCTCATGGGCCTCACTCTGATCTTCGTCATCGCCCAGGCCATCTACCTGGCCAGACACATGAAGGAAGATCCTGCCGCCACCGATTTGGGGAACTGATGCCGATGCTCTACGCCATTCTCGCCCGGGACAAGGCGGACTCCCTGGCCATTCGTCTCCAGGTCCGTCCCGCTCACCTCGAACGTTTGGTGGCCCTCAGGGACGAAGGCCGACTGGTCCTCGCCGGACCCCATCCGGCGATAGATACCGAAGATCCGGGAACCGCCGGCTTTAGCGGCAGTCTGATAGTAGCTGAATTCGCCGATCTCGAGAGCGCCGAAGCCTGGGCGCTGGCCGATCCCTATCGGATCGCCGGGGTCTATGAAGAGGTCGAGGTGAAGCCTTTCAAAAAGGTGTTTCCCTGACCAAGGGCGGGACCGGGGTCGGACGCCAACTCGATGGTCAATCCTTGATTATTGATATACGAAGGAAATTTGAATGAAGTCTGTGCAAAAGTTGCTTCCTCTCCTGCTGACCGGGCTGTGCCTCGGGGCCGCTCATTCCGCCCTGGCCGCCGGTCCGGAAGCCGGTCCGCCGCTCACCGCGGTTCAGCCCAAAGAAGCCGCCAATGCGTCCGCGTTGGACGATGAGACCCTGGTCACCATCAACGGTCTGCCCATTACCCGCACGCAATTGGCGATCTTCGTTACCGAACGCACCCGTTCGGTCAAGGCCGGCAGCGAGATCAGCCCCAAGGTCCAGTCCGCCGCCCTCAATGAGATGATCAACATCGTCTTGATGGCCCAGGCGGCGGAGAAAACGGGTCTGGCCGGTCGTCCGGAGGTGTTGAGCGCCCTGGAGTTGCAGCGCTTGCAGTTCCTGGCCCGCCTGACGGCGAACGATATCACCAGCAGTTACGAGCCCAAGGACGAAGAGGTCGAGGCCCTGTACAAGGAGCGCTTCGGCTCCGAGTCGATCACCGAGTACAAGGCCAGACATATCCTGGTCAAGACCGAGGAAGAGGCCAAGGCCGTGATCGCTGAATTGGATAAGGGCGGTAACTTCGACGAGGTCGCCAAGGCCCACGCCGCCGTACCCGGTGGCGGCGATCTCGGCTGGTTCCAGACCAAGAGCATGGTCAAGCCCTTCGCCGACGCCGTCACCACCATGGCCAAGGGAAGCTATAGCAAACAGCCGGTGCAGACCCAATTCGGCTGGCACGTCATCATCCTCGACGACAGCCGCCAATCCCCGCCTCCCAGTCTCGATCAGGTCAAACCCAAGCTGTTGGCGGAGATGCGGCAGAAAGTCCTGAGCAAATATGTCTCGGAGTTGCAGAAGGGCGCCAATGTACAGGCCAACGAGAAACATATCGCCAGTCAGGAAGAGCTCGCCAAGGCGAAGGAAGGCGATAAGCCGGCCGCGGCGAAGTAAGGCGATTTCTGTCTCGGTCGGGGGGATCGCCGAGTACCTTTCCAGCCTTGAGTTCAGGAGTCGTTGCTCTTGCGGGCGCCACCGGGGAAAACCAGACGGTAGCGATCCGGCTCCGGGAGACTCGCATGAGCAAGCGATACCTGTATCTCGGTTGAAGTCCTCCCGAGGAGCGACATGAGCGAAGGCAAGAGTCATTCCCCGCAATATTGGCTGGAGGAGCATGGCGATGCGCTCTACCGCTACGCCATGCTCCATACCCGGGACCCCCATCGGGCCGAGGACGCCGTTCAGGAGACACTCCTGGCGGCGTTACAAAGCCGCGACCGTTTTATCGGCGGTGCCTCGGTGCGGACCTGGCTCATCGGCATCCTCAAGCACAAAATCATGGATATGTTCCGCCGCGATGCCCGCGAGCTGCCCTTGGAAGCCGCGGATGAGGTGGGAGACGATCGGGAGCCGGAACTCTTCGATGCCGCCGGCCACTGGCGCGACCTGCCGGCCCAGTGGGGGAAACCCGAGGAGGTGCTGCAAGGCCAGCAATTCATGCGCATCCTGCAACGCTGTCTGGAGACCATCTCCAAGCCTTTGGCGCGTCTGTTCTGGCTCCGCGAGGTCATGGAAGCAGACAGCGAAACCATCTGTAAGGAATTGGCGATCACCCCGACCAATCTCTGGACGATGTTGTATCGGGCCCGGATGGGGCTCCGGCGCTGTCTCGAGAAGAACTGGGTGGTGTGATCGCCCGGGGGTGAAAGAACAATGCTGACCTGCAAGGAGGCCACTCGTTTGATCTCGGAACGCCAGGAACGACCCCTGGGGCTGCGGGAACGCTGGAGTCTGCGACTGCATCTGTGGATCTGCGTCTATTGCCGACGCTTTGAACGGCAACTTTCCATGATGCGGCTGGCCCTGCGCCAGTTGCGCCGGAACACCGATCAGGATATCGAAGGCCTGGATCTCACCCCCGAGGCCCGTGAGCGCATCCGCCGGGCCCTGGCCGGGCGGAACGAACAGGAGTAGCGCCCAGACGTCCGCGGACGTTGACCTTGAAGCCGTCGAGGCAAGAAAGACTCCAGCGGAAGGGCTCTATTCACACGCAGCCGTTCCGGGCATGGCCGGAAAACGGTCATTTTTTGTTCTCTATGAGAGAACAATTACCCATAATTAAAGAGATATTGTTCTCTTTTTGAGAACAAAGAACCGGATAAAAGGGCCCCTGCCCGGAAGCGTCGATAGCCAGAAGGGACCAAGCATGACGGCTTCTCCTTCGCTATCAAGCTTGAGCTGTTTCCGAACCCAGCCCAGGGGGCGCTGTATTCAGGGACAGGGATTGGGTTGTCGGGTGTGGATGCGCTCGATGGACTCGATGAGTTCCTTGCCGAGCCGGATCTCCAGGCTGCCAAGATCGGCTTCGAGTTGCTCCATGGTGGTGGCGCCGATGATGGCGGAGGTCACGAAGGGACGGCTGATCACCCAGGCCAGGGCCAGGTGGACCGGATCGAGGCCATGCTGGCGGGCGAGTTCGACATAGGCGCGGGTCGCCGCTTCGCCTTCCGGGTTGGAATAGCGCTTGAAGCGCTCGAACAGGGTCAGTCGGGAATCGGCCGGGCGGGCGCCGTCGAGATATTTCCCGCTGAGGACCCCGAAGCCGAGCGGCGAATAGGCCAGCAGGCCACAGCCTTCGCGGTGCGAGATCTCCGCCAGACCGACCTCGTAGCTGCGATTGAGCAGGTTATAGGGGTTCTGTACGCTGACGAGGCGGGCCAGTCCATGTTGTTCGGCCAATTGAAGAAAGCGCATCACGCCCCAGGGGGTTTCGTTGGACACCCCGATGTGACGCACCTTGCCGCTCCGCACCAAGTCGTCCAGGACCCGCAGACTCTCCTCGATGGGCACGCTGCGATCCCGTCTGGGGGGCTGATACCCCAGTTGGCCGAAGAAATTGGTCTCCCGATCCGGCCAGTGCAGTTGATAGAGGTCGATGTAGTCGGTCTGTAGGCGGCGCAGACTGGCTTCGATCGCCGCCTCGATATTGACCCGATTCAGGCGGTTGGCTCCACCCCGCAGATAAGGCAGCCAGTCGCCGGGACCCGCCGCCTTGGTCGCCAGGATCAGCCGCTCCCGCCCGCCCCGACGGCTCAACCAGGTGCCGATATGGCTTTCGGTGCGCCCCTGGGTCTCGGCCTTGGGCGGCACCGGATAGAGTTCGGCGGTATCGATGAAGTTGACCCCGGCCGCCAGGGCGCGATCCAGTTGCTGGTGGGCCTGGCTCTCGGTGTTTTGCTCGCCGAAGGTCATGGTGCCGAGACAGATGGCACTGACGCGGAGGTCGGTTTTACCCAGTGGGCGATACTCCATGGTGGTTCCTCAGGATGGATGATGGATCGGGGTGCGGGGCCGGGAACGGACGCAGGGGCTAGAGACCTCTGGCCTCGCGGAGGCGTTCATAGGCCGCCTGGATCTCCTGGGTCTTCTCGTTGGCCAGCCGCATCATTTCTTCCGGCAGACCCTTGGAGACCAGTTTGTCCGGATGATGCTGGCTACGCAGGCGGCGATAGGCCCGTTTGACCTCCTCGTCGGTCGCCTCGGGAGAAAGATTGAGGATGGCGTAGGCCTGTTCGAGACTGGGTCGACCGAGCGACGGCGGCGTCCCGCCAGCCGTCCCGGCGCCCATCCCGTACTCGGCCCGCACCATGGCCTCCAGTTGGCGGAACAGGGTGACGGAAAATCCCAGCCGACGACAGATATGCAGCAGCAGGCGTTCCTCTTCCGGCGCCAGATTTCCATCCGCATAGGCGGCCTGGAGTTGGATCTCGATAAAGATACGGATCAGATCCTGCCGCCGGTGGCATTCCTGTTTGAACTGCAAGAGGATGGCGTCGAGGGGGAAATCTTCGTTTTTCCCCTGGTTGAAGAGGCGGATCGCCGCCTGCCGCAGTTCGGGTTCGAGATCCATGTGGGCCATGACGGCCTCGGCGAGGGAGATCTCGTCCTTGGTCACCCGCCCATCCGCCTTGGCTATATGGCCGAGCACCGCGAAGGTGGTGGTGAAAAAGGCGGTCTGTACCCGCTCCCGTTCGGCCTGGGTGTGTGCCAGATCCCCGCCCGGCCAGTCGACACCACCCCCCAGGCCGCGATCGAGCTGATGACCCAGCACCGCGCCCAGAAGAGCCCCGATGGGTCCGCCGAGCACGAACCCGAAGGCCCCACCAACCAGTTTTCCCCACCAACCCATGATTTATCCCGTTCTCGATAGAGAGTGATTTTTGGCAGGTTGGGCCGAACGAAGGGCAGCCCAACATCTCGGATCATTGTCGGGCCGATCGGGCACCGAGCTATTTTCCCCGCAGATAGAGATCGTCGTCGAAGGAACCCACCCATTGAGGGCGGTTGCAGACCAGCACCGTCATGATCCACCCATTCAACATCCCTTCCGGCAGGAACATCAAGGGGAAAAAGGGCAGGAAGGTCGAGCCGAGGGCCTCCGAGGTATGAGCACCGCTGAGGACCAGAAGTCCGCTGGCCAGATAGCCGGAGAGGGTCGCCACCAGTCCCCCGGCGAGAAAGGCGTTGACCAGGATGTAGATGAAAAAGTTTTTCGGCAACAGTGAACGCACCAGGACCAGAATCGTCTGGGTCAGGCTGATGGGGAGTATCCCCAGGGTGATGATGTTCACCGGGAAACTCGACCATTGAGCCAGACCATTGAGGGTTACCCCCAGCAAGGCCAGGCTGGCGCCGAACATGGCGAGGGACCAGCCGAACATCAGGGTCAGGGCGGTGACCCCCAGAAAGTGGAAGACCAGTCCCTGGGTCACCGGCACCCTCAGGCTCCATAACAGCATCAGCACCAGACAGGCGCCGAGAAAGACATGGAGTTGCTCGTTGTGGCGCAGCCTCGCCCAGGGCGCCAGGCGGAAGGCATGGTAGAGGCTCAGGCCATAGAGCCCCGCCGCCCACCAGCGGAAGGTCGAGGAAAACAGCTCGCCGTTCAGCTCCATCGCAGGATCCGGGATACAGGAAAAACTACGGCGCTATCCTAGCACGGCCTTACCCAGTCCTTGCGGACCCACGCCGGACACTTTGTTGGGATTGATTCATCAACGCGAGGGGGTATGATGTCGCGCCGTGACCATCGATCAAGACTATCAACATCGTTTTCAGGCCAGGGCGGCGGCGGAGAAATACGCCCGTCGCTTCGAGCAGGGCTCCCGGGCGCGCATCGACCGACGGGAGCAACGGGCCGTCCGCAAGATCTTTGCCGCTTTACCCGAGTGTCGGTCGATACTCGACGTCCCTTCGGGAGCGGGTCGCTTTCTCGCCAATCTCAACGCGGCTGGTCAGCGCCTGGTGATCGAGTTGGATTCCGCCCACGAGATGCTCTATATCGGTCGTGACCGTTCTCCCGGGCTGGAGCCCTCCCCGGGCTTCGTCCAGGGCGATGCCGCCGGCCTGCCCTTTGCGGATGGGGTGGTGGATGCGGTGTTCTGTAATCGGCTGTTGCATCACATTCTCGCCGCCGACCTGCGTATCCGTATCCTCGGCGAGTTTCGGCGCGTCAGTCGCCGCTATCTGGTGATCTCCTTCTTCGACTATCAGGCCTTTGCCACCCCGCGTCGTTGGCTGAAAAAGCTCCAGGGGCGTCGCCTCGGGCATGAGAACTATCCGAGCCTGGTCCAGTTCCAGGAAGAAGCGGCGGCCTGCGGCTGGGTTCTACGCACCCTGGTGCCCACCGGTCCCTTCTGGGTGGCGCAGAAATATCTGGTGCTGGAGAAAGTCTGAGGGCTTCGGGGTCGACGGCTCCGACGCGGATCAGCTCGTCGCCAGGTCCGCGAATCCGGCGCCGGTGAGGCGCAACAGATCGGTCGGGGCGAGTTCGATCTCCAATCCCCGCCGCCCGGCGCTGACAAAGATACTTGGGAAGTCGGCGGCCCGGCGGTCGATCAGCATCGGCAAGCGTTTTTTATGCCCCAGGGGGCTGATGCCGCCGACCAGATAGCCGGTGGCGCGTTCGGCATTCTTGGCCTCGGCCATGGCCGCCTTCTTGACGGCGAAGGCGGTAGCCAGGGCCTTGAGATTGAGTTGCTGGGCGACGGGGACCAGAGCGACGGCCAGGTGTTTGGGATTGGCGTCGAGGACCGTCACCAGCGTCTTGAACACCCGCCGGGGATCCAATCCGAGCGCCTGGGCCGCCTCCAGACCATAGGAAGGCGCGGCGGGATCGTGCTGGTATTCGTGGATCCGGAAGGCGATCCCCGCCTGTTTGGCGACGGCGATGGCCGGGGTCATGGGTTGGCGCCGGTGTCAGTGTTTCCGGGAGACCGGCCCCGAGATCCGAGCGCTTAGCGCCATTTGATGGAGCAGCCGATACTCGGGTATTGCTCGGACGGACCCTGTCCGGTCTCGGCGACCAGCTTCATGGCCTCGAAGAGTTCCCGCCTGGCCGTCGGAGGGGCGGCATTCCGCCCGCTTTCGTCGAGCCGTCCCCGATATTGGAGTTCGAGGCGGGCGTTGTAGCCGAAGAAATCCGGCGTACAGATCGCGCCATAGGCCTTGGCTATCTCCTGGGTCTCGTCGAACAGGTAGGGGAAGGGGAAAGCGAATTGCCTGGCCACCTCAACCATGTTGGGAAAGGCATCCTCGGGATAATCGGCTGGATCGTTGGACATGATGGCGACCGAACCGATGCCGTAGTTCTGGAGTTCACGGCAGTCCCGCGCCAGGCGATCCCGCACCGCCTTGACGTAGGGGCAGTGATTGCAGATGAACATCACGAGTAGACCTTGTTCACCGCGGCATTGATCGAGGGTCCAGAGGCGACCATCGACCCCGGGAAGGGCGAAATCTATCGCGGGTTGACCGAAATCGCAGATAGGGGTGGTAAGAGCAACCATGGAATACTGACTCCCGATTGAGGTGAAAACCCGGGCGCCGCCCATCGATGGCGGTGCGAAATACCGGTCGAGGCAACACAGCGTCACCCTTGACAGAACCGATCCGGCCTGTGGATACAATATTATCGGATCGTTTCCAGCCATGTGCATCCGACATTGACCCAAGATAGGGCGGCCAGGACAAGATTTAGAGAAAATACATTCCTGGTCCAATTCATCAGGATAGAAGCAGGAGGTCGTGCTTTATGGAGCGTATAACAGTTTCGATGGATACCAACCTGGCCGAGTCTTTCGACGCCCTCATCCGCGAACTCGGCTACGCCAACCGCTCGGAGGCGATACGGGATCTGCTCCGCCGGGAGCTGGAGACTCAACGTGTCGAACGCCAGGAGGCGCCCCATGCCGTGGCCTGCCTCTCCTATGTTTACAACCATCACGAACGGCGACTCGCGGAGCGGCTCACCGAGCTACAACACCAGGCCCATGACCTGGTGGTCTCCGGCATGCATGTGCACCTGGATCACGATCATTGCCTGGAGACCCTGATACTCCGTGGCGCCACCCCGGAGGTGCGGGCCTTTGCCGAGAAGCTTGCGGCCGAGCGTGGCGTGCGTCATGGACAATTGAACCTGGTGCCGGTGGAATCCGAGGGGATCGTCCAACACCGCCATAGCCGACCGCGGACCTGATTTCTCTGGCCAGTGGCTGATGCCGCTCAGGAGAAATCCAATTCCAGCGGCGTCGGTGAGTCGAAGCGACTCAGGATACGCAGGCCTTCGAGCCGATAGGGATGTCTCAGCCACTGGGCGGGGGTGACCTGGTGACGGCCATGCATCCGCAGGGTGCGGGTATGGGCTACCGGATCCTGGTAGTCTTGCAGGGATTGCACGACTTCGACCGCCCCCGCTCGGTTGTTGCAGACCAGCACCATATCGCAGCCCGCCCCGAGGGCGAGGTGGGCACGTTCCGGGTAGCCGCCCTCCCCGAGCGTCGCCCCCATGGACAGATCGTCGCTGAAGATGGCCCCCTGGAAACCCAGGCGCTGACGCAGCACCTGCTGCAACCAGATCTTGGAAAATCCCGCCAATTGCGGGTCCACCCGGGGATAGACCAGATGGGCCGGCATCACCGCCTCCAGGCCGGTGTCGATCAGGCGATGAAAGGGCGCCAGATCCTGGTTCCAGATGTCCTCGAACTCGCGCTCGTCCACCGGCAGGGACACATGGGAATCGACGGCCACCCCACCGTGACCGGGAAAATGCTTGCCCACCGCCGCCATGCCCGCGGCATGTACCCCGGCCATCCAGGCCCGGGCCAGGTCGGCCACCGCCCCCGGCTTGGCGGCAAAGGCCCGATCGCCGATCACACTGTTGAGGCCGCGATCCAGATCCAGCACCGGCGCGAAGCTGAAGTCCACCCCGACCAGGCGCAACTCCATCGCCATCAGCCAGCCGATCCGCTCGGCGGCGTGTCGGGCGGAGGCCGCATGACGCTGGTGCATCTGGCCGAACCAGGCCGCGGGTGGCAGTCGGGTGAAACCTTCGCGAAAGCGTTGCACACGCCCGCCTTCCTGGTCCACGGCGATGAGCAGGGGCGGTTGCCGGAGCTGGTGGATGGCGAGACAGAGGGCCTGGAGCTGTTCGATCGACTGATAATTACGACTGAACAGGATCACCCCGCCGACGGCCGGATGGCGCAGCAGGTCGACTTCTTCGCCGGTCAGCTCCAGACCGGTCAGATCCAGCATCACGGGTCCCAGTGTCATCGGTGTCCCCTCCGCTTCATTCTCTCGGTTGATTCATAAATTATATCTTATGTCTGATCATAAAATCATCAGCCTATCTAGTAAGCGATCAACCGATTTCGCGTACATCCATGCGGTCACGGAGTCTGTCACCCAGCAGGTTCACCGCCAGCACCGCCAGCGAGATGGCCAGCCCCGGGGCCAACACCAGATGAGGGGCGACCAGCATGTAGCGGGCCCCCTCGCGGATCAGGCTGCCCCAGGAGGGGGTAGGGGGCTGGACCCCGAGCCCGAGGAAGGACAGCCCGGCCTCGGCGACCAGGGTTCCCGCCAGGCTGAAGGTGGCCTCGACGATGAGGGGCGCCGAGATCAAGGGGAGCAGGTGAAGCGCTATCACCCGGAGCGGCCCGCTCCCCAGGGCGAGGCTGGCCAGGACGTGATCCCGATGTTTGAGCGAAAGCACCTGGGCCCGGGCCAGGCGGGCATAACCCACCCAACCGACGGCCACCAGGGCCATCACCAGATTGTCCAGACCAGGCCCCAGGATCCCCGCCAGGGCGATGGCGAGCAGGATACCGGGAAAGGCCAGAAAGACATCGATGAGGCGCACCACGAGCCGATCCGCCAGCCCCCCCAGATAGGCGGCGATGCAACCGATCAGGGTGCCCACCACTGCGGAGAGAGCGACCACGGAGCAGGCGACCAGCAGCGAGGTGCGCGCCCCCAGGATCAGCCGATCCAGTACCGCTCGCCCGAGATCGTCCCGACCGAGCGGCGAGGCAGCGGAGGGCCCCTCCAGGATGTGTTCGAGGTCGATGCCGGTCGGGTCCAAGGGGAGCCAAGGGCCGATCAGGGCCGCGACCGCCCAGGTGCCGACCAGGATCAGCGGTATCCAGAGTGACAACCTCCTCATCGGCAATGGCGCGGCCTCGTTTGGGATGCTCGGCCAAGGATACCTCTGTTCCGGTTCCCGCTTCATCCCGCCCGAGCGTTCGGGGTTTTGACGCCGGGCCCACCCCATGCCTACACTGCCGGTCTCCCCGCAAGCACAGGATGTCGATCCATGAAGATTCTCATTACGGGTTCCGCCGGTTTTATTGGCTCCGCCATCTGTCTGCGTTTACTGGCGCGGGGCGATGAAGTGATCGGCGTGGACAACCTCAACGATTACTATGACCCCGCCCTGAAACGGGCACGCTTGGCGCGACAGGCGGATCATCCCGGATACGTCGATGTATTCGCCGATATCGCCGACCGGGCGGCCATGCAGGCGACCTTCGCCCGCTACCAACCAGATCGCGTCATCCATCTGGCCGCCCAGGCCGGCGTGCGTTATTCCCTGGTCAATCCCCACGCCTATATCGAGAGCAATGTCCTCGGCTTCATGAACATCCTCGAAGGTTGCCGACACGGGGCTATCGAACACCTGGTCTATGCCAGTTCCTCCAGCGTCTATGGGGGCAATACCCGCCTGCCGTTCTCGGAACACGACAACATCGACCATCCGGTCAGCCTCTATGCCGCCACCAAAAAGGCCAACGAACTCATGGCCCATACCTACAGCCATCTGTATGGGTTGCCGACCACGGGACTGCGCTTTTTCACCGTCTACGGTCCCTGGGGCCGCCCGGATATGGCGCTGTTTCTGTTCACCAAGGCCATACTCGAAGATCAGCCCATCGATGTCTTCAATCATGGCGACATGATCCGGGACTTCACCTATATCGATGATATCGTCGAGGGGGTGATCCGGGTGCTGGATCGCCCGGCGAAGCCCGATCCCGCCTTCGATCCCAAGGCCCCAGACCCCGCCACCAGCAATAGGCCCTATCGGATCTTCAATATCGGCAACAACCGGCCCGTCACACTCATGGAGTATATCGAGGCGCTGGAACTCGCCCTGGGGCGGCGGGCGAAAATGAATCTGCTCCCCATGCAACCGGGGGATGTGCCGGCCACCGCGGCCAATACCGACGAACTGGACGCCTGGGTGGGCTTCCGCCCCGCCACCCCGGTAACCGAAGGGGTGGCGCGCTTCGTCGCCTGGTATCGGGATTTCTATCGGGTCTGAGACGCCAGGAGAGAAAGGGGCATGATGTTGGCTCTGAGCGAGGTCAGATTGGCCGTTCTCGGGCTCGGCTATGTCGGACTCCCCCTGGCGGTCGAGTTCGGCAAGCGACGATCCGTGGTGGGCTTCGACATCGATCCAGCCCGCATCGCTGAACTCAAGTCAGGGCGTGACCATACCCTGGAAGTGGAGCCCGAGGAACTCGCTCAGGCGGAATGGCTGGAATTCAGCCGCGATCCGGCCGATCTCCGTCGTTGTAATGTTTTCATCGTCACGGTGCCGACACCGATCGACAAGTACAAACGCCCGGACCTTTCGCCGCTGATCCGGGCCTCCACCAGCCTGGGCCAGGTACTCAAGCCAGGTGATATCGTTATCTACGAGTCGACCGTCTATCCAGGTGCCACCGAAGAGGAATGCGTGCCCATACTGGAAAGACATTCCGGCCTGGCGTTCAACCGGGATTTCTTTGTCGGTTACAGCCCGGAACGGATCAATCCCGGAGACAAGCAACACCGTCTGCCCGACATCAGGAAGGTGACCTCGGGTTCCACTCCGGAGGCGGCGGAACTCATCGACAGCCTCTATCGGGAGATCATCACCGCGGGCACCCATAAGGCGCCGAGCCTCAAGGTCGCCGAGGCGGCCAAGGTGATCGAGAACACCCAGCGGGATGTCAATATCGCCCTCATCAATGAACTCGCCCTGATCTTCAATCGGCTGGGATTGGACACCGAGGCCGTGCTCCAGGCCGCCGGCACCAAATGGAATTTTCTGCCCTTCCGTCCCGGCCTGGTCGGCGGCCACTGTATCGGCGTCGATCCCTACTACCTTACCCACAAGGCCCAGGCCATCGGCTATCACCCGGAAATCATCCTGGCCGGACGCCGCCTCAACGACAACATGGGGGTCCATGTCGCCTCCCAGCTCATCAAGGCCATGTCCCGTCGGGGGATTCAGATCGAAGGGGCACGGGTCCTGATCATGGGGCTCAGCTTCAAGGAAAACTGCCCGGATCTGCGCAACACCCGGGTGATCGACATCCTGCGGGAGCTGGAAGAGTATCGCGTGACCGTGGCGGTCTATGATCCCTGGGTGTCGGCGGAAGAGGCCCGCCGCGAGTACGGCCTCAGCCTCCTCAGCCGCCCCGAGCCCCTGACCTATGATGGCCTCATCATCGCCGTGGCCCACCGGGAATTCTGCGTCCTGGGGGAAGAAGCGATCCGCGCCCTGGGCAAGCCCAGACATGTGCTCTACGACCTGAAATATGTGCTGCCCCCAGGTTCGTCCGATCTCCGACTCTGATCCGGACCAGGCGGAAGACGACCACCGAACCGCCAGCATTTTGATTTTGGCTCGAGAGATGTGGTGAGCCAAGCCCACCGCGGCCATCGTTGAGCCCAAGGATCCGTTCGGAACGACCATGAGGTCGACCGCGAGACAAGCAAGGCATCGCGGCTGACCGATCCCTTTCTCAATCTTCCCGGGCCTGGGCGGTTTTTACCCGTTTTTGTTCTCATGCAGAGAACAATATCGGCTCATTGTTCTCCAAAAAAGAACAAAAATAGCCATTTTTCATCCATGCCCGGAACGGGCGGGCCCGGAAGCCGATGCCTCATCGGGCTGTATCCTCAGCGGCGGATTCGCGGCCAGCCTCCGCCCCCGAGCGTCCGGAACCGAGCCTGGGTATCCGGAAAGGCTGGTGGCGAAGGAGCCTGGCCGCGGACGGCGCGCATTGGCAAGGCGTATCAACAAGGCTATAGTCTGCACCTCGACCAGGACCCTTCGGGAGAGTTCGGTTACCACCGACGCCGTTGGCGCAAGCCCGTCCGCAAACGCTCAGGCACAAGGACCGGAGGGTATAGGGTCGACTCTGGAGAGCGATCCCGACCACATAGGGCGGGGTCCACCGTAGGGGCAGGGCCGATCTCCATCTCGCCCGAAACTCTCAGGTTCAATACAGAGGGACGGTGTTGGGGAATCCCCGATACCGTCTTTGTTTTATTGATCGGGATGAGAGCTTATGGGTTTACGCACACCGCTGTTCGCCGCGCATCAACAACTGGGGGGCCGTATGGTTCCCTTCGGCGGTTGGGACATGCCTCTGCACTACGGCTCCCAGATCCAGGAACACCATGCGGTGCGGCGGGATGCCGGTATGTTCGATGTCTCGCACATGGCCATAGTGGACATTCTCGGCAGAGACGCCCAAGCCTATCTGCGTCATCTCCTCGCCAACGACGTGGCCCGCCTGCGGCAACCGGGTAAGGCCCTCTACAGCTGTATGCTCACGGCCCATGGCGGGGTGATCGACGATCTCATCGTCTATTACTTCGCCCCCCACCGCTATCGCCTGGTGGTGAATGCGGCCACCGCCGAGAAGGATCTGGCCTGGATGCGGGCCAGGTTGCAGGGAATGGAGGTGGAAATCCTGCGCCGTTCCGATCTGGCGATGATCGCGGTCCAGGGACCCAACGCCAGAGACAAGGGCCTCCCCCTCCTGCCAACCGTCATGCCGTCTGGCGCCGCATCGCTCGGACGTTTCTTCGCCCTGGAATCCGGGGACTGGGTGGTCGCCCGCACCGGCTATACCGGCGAGGACGGCTTCGAGGTCATGCTGCCCGCCGAGGCGGCGGCCGATTTCTGGCGGCGGCTGCGGGATCGCGGTGTCAACCCCTGCGGCTTGGGCGCCCGGGATACCCTGAGACTCGAAGCCGGGATGAATCTCTACGGCCAGGATATGGACGAGCAGCAGAGTCCGCTGGAATCGGGTCTCGCCTGGACCATCGCCTGGGATCCCATGGAACGCGAGTTCGTGGGACGTGGCGCCCTGGAGCAGCAACGTCGTCAAGGCGGTCTGCGCCGCTTTGTCGGCTTGGTATTGGAAGGCCGGGGGGTCATGCGCAACCATCAGGAGGTATGGAGCGGTGACCGCTTGTTGGGGGAGGTGACCTCGGGAGGCTTTTCACCGACCCTGGAGGTCTCCATCGCCCTTGCCCGGCTGACGGCGGAGGCCCCGGACGCAGTGGAGATCGACATCCGCGGCCAGCGTATTCCCGCCCGGGTGGTGGTTCCCCCCTTCGTTCGTAACGGCAAGAGCTGTATTCTTTGATGATGTTGGGGTGCCCGCCCGGCTTGGGACCGACATCCCGCGATGACTGAGATCACGAGGAGAGACGATGAAAAACATCCCGGTTGAACTCAAATACAGCAAGTCCCATGAATGGGTGCGCGACGAAGGCGGCGGTCTGGTGACCATCGGTATCACCGATCATGCCCAGGAGTTGCTCGGCGATCTGGTCTTCGTCGAGCTGCCCGAACCCGGGGAACGGGTCGAGGCCGGAGGGGAATGCGCCGTGGTCGAGTCGGTCAAGGCCGCTTCCGATGTCTACAGCCCGGTGAGCGGCGAGGTGGTGGCGGTGAATACCGAACTGGCCGACGCCCCGGAGATGATCAATACCGATGCCTACGGCGATGGCTGGATGTTCAAGGTCCAACTCGACGATGTGGAGGAGCTGGAGAGCCTGCTCGACGCCGACGACTACGAAGACGTCATTGCTTCGGATTGACCGACGCAGGCCTATCCAGCATGCCCTTCACCCCTCACACCGGAGATGAGATCCGCGCCATGTTGGCACGGATCGGTGTCGCCAAACTGGATGATCTCTTTGCCGAGATTCCCCCGGAGCTGCTCTGCCTGAGTCTGGACCCGATTCCCCCCGCCCTCACCGAACTGGAGATCACCCAGCTCATGACGGCCCGGGCCCAGGAGGACGGGCGAGCGCTGGGGTTCATCGGCGCCGGCGCCTACGAACATCACATCCCCGCCGCGGTCTGGCAGATCGCCACCCGGGGCGAGTTCTACAGCTCCTATACCCCCTATCAGGCGGAGGCGAGCCAGGGCACGCTGCAACTCCTCTACGAATATCAGTCCATGATGACCGCCCTCATGGCCATGGATGTGGCCAACGCCTCCCTCTACGACGGCGCCTCGGCCCTGGCGGAAGCCATCCTCATGGCGATCCGCAGCCATCGCCGTTCCCGCTCCAAGGCGGTCCTCTTGCCCCGGGCGCTCCATCCGGTCTACCGGGCCGTGGCGAGGAGCATCACTCGCAACCAGGGGGTCGAGCTGATCGAGCTGCCTTTCGATCCCCAGGGTGGTCAGCTCACTCCGGCGGCGCTGGCCCCCTACGAAGGGCAGGACATAGCGGCCTTGGTGATCGCCCAGCCGAATTTCTTCGGCGTCATGGAGGAAGTGGATTTCCTGACCGACTGGGCCCATCGACACCAGACCCTGGTTATCGGGGTGGTCAACCCGCTCGCCATGGCCATGCTCAGCCCCCCAGGTGATTGGGGCGAACAGGGGGCCGACATCTGTTGCGGCGAGGGGCAGCCACTGGGCATCCCTCTTTCCTCGGGCGGCCCCTATTTCGGTTTCATGTGTTGTCGGGAAGAACATATGCGCCAACTTCCCGGGCGCATCGTCGGGCGGACCCTGGATCTGGACGGCAAACCCGGCTATACCCTCACGTTGCAGGCGCGGGAACAACATATCCGGCGTTCCAAGGCCACCTCCAACATCTGCACCAATCAGGGGTTGATGGTCACCGCGGCGACCATCTACCTCTCTCTGCTCGGGGCCGAGGGCCTGGAACGGGTGGCGGAACGCTGTCACGCCAACACCCGGGAGCTGGTGACCAAGCTCAGCCGTATCCCAGGCGTCACCCCCCTGTTCGACCGTCCCGTCTTTCACGAACAGGCACTCAGGTTGCCGGCCCCGGTCAAGGAGGTACTTCGCTCCCTGGCGGCCCACAATATCCTCGGCGGCTACGATCTCAGCGGCGACTATCCCGAGCTTGGCCAGGGCCTGCTGGTATGCGCCACCGAGGTACGCACCCGACAGGACCTCGACAACTACGCGGCCAAGCTGGCCCGCATCATCGCCGCGCGCACCGAGGCCAAGTGTCCGGTGCAGCCCAAGTTTTAACGCTCGGCACGGCACAGGTTTCCGCCTCAACCCTCAACTTTCACACCAAAGGAGCCCCCCATGGCGAAGATCACTCTGCAAGGCAACCCCTGCCATACCAATGACGACCTGCCCCAGGTCGGAAAAAAACTGCCCGACTTCGTGCTTACCGACCGCACCCTCACGGATCGGACCCTGGACGACTACGCCGGCAAGATCAAACTCCTCAATATCGTCCCCAGCCTGGACACGGGTGTCTGCGCCACCTCGACCAAGAAGTTCAACGAGGCGCTGAGCGAGCGTCCGGACGTCGCCGTCCTGGTGGTATCCGCCGATCTGCCCTTCGCCCAGGGGCGCTTTTGCAGCGCCGAGGGCATCAGCCACGCCGTGACCCTGTCCATGATGCGCTCGCGCAAGTTCGCCAAGGACTATGGGGTGCTGATCGAAGATGGCCCCCTGGCCGGCATCACCGCCCGGGCGGTAGTGGTCGCCGACGCCAACAATAAGGTCGTCTATACCCAACTGGTCCCCGAGATCACCCAGGAGCCCGACTACGCCGCCGCTTTGGCCGCCTTGGGCTGAGGAGGTATCGAGGCAAAACCCGGGAACCCGGCTGGACGGACGGATGATCGGCGTTCCAGCCAACACTGAGGCGTGATGAGTCCATGTTGATCTTCGAGCAGTCTCAGCCGGGGCGGCGGGCCCAGGCCCAGATTCCGCCTGCGGTGCCGGAACCGGCGGCGATCCCGGCCCATCTGCGTCGACGGAATCGGGCCAAACTGCCCGAGGTGTCCGAACTCCAGGTGGTCAGGCATTACACCAGGTTGTCGCAGCAGAACTTTTCCGTCGATACCCAGTGCTATCCCCTGGGTTCCTGCACCATGAAATACAATCCCCGGGCCTGTAACGCCCTCGCCATGCTGCCGGGTTTCCTCGGTCGCCACCCGTTCGCGCCCGATTCCCACAGCCAGGGCTTCATGGCCTGCCTTTACGAACTCCAGGAGATTCTCAAGGTCGTTACCGGCATGCAGGCCGTCTCTCTTACCCCGGCGGCGGGCGCCCAAGGGGAATTCGCCGGGGTCGCCATGATCCGGGCCTATCATCAGGCGCGCGGCGATCACGCCCGGATCGAGATGCTGGTGCCGGACGCCGCCCATGGCACCAACCCGGCGACGGCGGTGATGTGCGGTTACAAGGTGCGCGAAGTCCCCACCGGGCCGGATGGGGATGTGAATCTCGCCGCCTTGGAGGCGAGTCTGGGTCCCCAGACCGCTGGCCTCATGCTTACCAATCCCTCCACCCTGGGGGTGTTCGAGCGCCGCATCCAGGGGATCGCCCGTCGCGTCCATGGCGCCGGCGGACTCTTGTATTACGATGGCGCCAATCTCAACGCCATCCTGGGCAAGGTGCGACCGGGGGATATGGGTTTTGACGTGATTCACATGAATCTGCACAAGACCTTCTCCACTCCCCATGGCGGCGGTGGTCCGGGGGCCGGGCCGGTAGGGGTGAGTGAGCGCCTGGAACCCTTTCTCCCCCTGCCCATGGTGGCCTTCCAGGGGGGTGACTACCAGTGGTTGACCGAAGGCGACCGCCCCCAGAGCATCGGGCGTCTCTCGGCCTTTGCCGGCAATGCCGGGGTGTTGCTGCGGGCCTATGTCTATGCCCGCATGCTGGGCGGAGAGGGGATGATGCGGGTGGCGGAACTCTCCACCCTGAACGCCAACTATCTGCTGGCACGGCTCCGGGAACAGGGCTACGAAGCCGCCTTTCCCCAGCGACTCGCCACCCATGAGTTCATCCTGACCCTCAAATCCGAGGCGAAGCAGTTTGGTGTGTCGGCGATGGATGTCGCCAAGCGTCTGCTGGATTATGGCTATCACGCCCCCACCACCTATTTCCCGCTGCTGGTGCCCGAATGCCTGCTCATCGAGCCTACCGAGACCGAGGATAAAGCCACCCTGGATGGATTTGTGGAGGCCATGGCCCAGATCCGTCGCGAGGCGGAGGAGCATCCCGACCGGCTCAAGGGGGCGCCTTATAGCCTGCCGGTGCGGCGTCTGGATGATGTTCGGGCGGCCCGCGAACCGGATCTCGCTTGGCGTCCGCCCCGGCCCTGATGGCGGACCAGGGGCCGAGCGGCCTGGCCCGCTTGGCGCGGGCCTGCCGCTATTCCTGGGCCGGGTTGCGGGCGGCCTACCGGCATGAATCGGCCTTCCGGCAGGAAACCTGGGGGCTGCTCCTCTTCATTCCCCTGGGTCTGTGGCTGGGTCGCAACGGCATCGAACGGGCGTTGCTGGTCGGCAGCGGGCTCCTCGTCCCGGTGGTGGAACTCCTCAACTCGGGCCTCGAGGCCGTGGTCGATCGCATCGGCCCGGAACGCCACGAACTCTCGGCTCGGGCCAAGGATATGGGCTCGGCGGCGGTCTTGATCGCCATAGGGATGGCGATCCTGGTCTGGACGCTGGTTTTGCTGCCCGAATGAGGCGAGGTAGTTCGGGGTTTACCCGAAAAGCTGATTTCCGCTTGGCCAGGTGATCATCCTCAGCCTTGCCATAGCTCGATCCGATTTCTTTCCGGAGTCCTCTTGGAAGCAAGAAAACTCAAAACCCTCGATGATTTGCTGGAATCCGCGGAGGAGCGTGTCGAGCTGATCGACGGGGAGATCGTCAAGCGCCCGATGGCGCGTTGCGAGCACGCCCTCGTCCAGTCGAGTCTTTCCGATGAGGTTTCGCTGTTCAAGCGCAAGTCGGGCCCGGGAGGATGGTGGATCATGCCCGAGATCGGTGTGAAGTATAACGAACATCAATGTCCCACCCATGATCTCGCCGGCTGGCGGAAAGAGCGCCTGCCGGTCAGACCGACCGGGATAATGAATGTTATATCGGATTGGGTGTGTGAAATTACCTCACCAAGGCACGAACGGAAGGACCTATTTCATAACTTCATACTTTTGCAACGCAGCGGAGTTCCTTATTTTTGGGTGATTTCTCCAGAGGATAAAACCTTGATCGCCTATCGGCTGGTTGACGGGAAATATCATGTGACCTTTTCCGTGGAGTATGGAAGCGAGCCGGATAGCGACAAAGCGAAAATTCCACCATTTGAAGCCATCGAGATCGATTTGAAATATATCTTTGGCGATGAGGAATGAATCCTGAAGTCCGCGCCAGATGGTTTTTTTCATGGTGGATGCGCTCCGCTTATCCCCCCTACAGAACGCAACGAACACTACAAGAGCCAGGGGCCGAACCACCGGCGGCCTGCCCGAGAATCTGACGAGGTATCCCCATGTCTGTGCTCATCTGCGGTTCCATGGCCTTCGACACCATCATGGTGTTCCACGACCGCTTCCGTAACCACATCCTTCCCGAGCAGGTGCATATCCTCAATGTCGCCTTTCTGGTGCCGGAGATGCGGCGGGAGTTCGGCGGTTGTGCCGGTAACATCGCCTATACCCTCAACCTCCTCGGCGGCAAAGGGTCGCCCATGGCCACCGTGGGCATGGACTTCGGGCCTTATGCCGACTGGCTCGACCGCTGCGGGATAGGCCGCGACTACCTGCGCACCATCCCGGATAGCTACACGGCTCAGGCCTATATCACCACCGACCAGGACGACAACCAGATCACCGCCTTCCATCCCGGGGCCATGAGTTTTTCCCATTTCAACAAGGTCACCGAGGCCACGGATATCCGCCTGGGGATCGTCTCCCCGGACGGACGCCAGGGTATGATCGACCACGCCGCCCAATTCGCCCAGGCGGATATCCCCTTCGTCTTCGATCCCGGTCAGGGCATGCCGCTGTTCGATGGGCGGGAATTGCTCCACTTTCTGGATCAGGCCACTTGGGTGGTGGTGAACGATTACGAGGCCAAACTCATGCAGGAGCGTACCGGCCTGGCCCCCGTCCATCTGGCCGAATATGTGCAGGCCCTCATCATCACCCGGGGCGCCAGTGGTTCCCTGATCTACACCTCGGGGCAATGTCTGGAGGTGCCCGTGGTGCCGGCGGAGGTCATGTTGGATCCCACCGGCTGCGGCGATGCCTATCGCGCCGGTCTGCTCTATGGCCTGATGCAGGGGATGGACTGGGAAACCATTGGACGCCTCGCCTCGCTGCTGGGCTCGATCAAGATCGCCCATGCCGGCACCCAGAATCATGTCCTCACGCCGGAGGGGTTTGCCCAGCAATTCCAGCACATCTTCGGCTATGCCTTCCATTGATCCACCCAAGCCCGATAAGGTCACCTCGATGTCCCATCATGATCCCGAAGCGAGTTTTGTCCCCCTACGCCTGGCCATCCTGACCGTCTCGGATAGTCGCACCGAGCAGACCGATCAATCCGGCGCCCTGTTGCGATCCCTGGCGGAAGGCGCCGGTCATCAGGTGGTGGCCAGATCCATAGTGCGGGACGATATCTATCAACTGCGGGCGGTGATCTCCAACTGGATCGCCGATCCAGAGGTGCAGGTGGTGATCAGCACCGGCGGCACCGGCATCACCGGGCGCGACACCACCCCCGAGGCCGTCGCCCCCTTGTTCGACAAGACCATCCCCGGGTTCGGCGAACTCTTTCGCTGGGTCTCCTTCACCGAGATCGGCACCTCCACGGTGCAGTCCCGGGCTATCGCCGGTCTCGCCAACGGTACCCTGATCTTTTGTCTGCCCGGCTCCAGGGGTGCCTGTCGGACCGCCTGGGAGACGATCCTGCAACCCCAGTTGGACAAGCGCACCCATCCCTGCAACTTCGTCGAGCTGTTGCCGCGACTGCTGGAAATCTGACGACGGAGGTAGCCAATCATGAACGCCGACTGCTGCGGCCACGCGGCCAAATCGGACCTCCTCGGCATCGAGGAGACCCTGGACCGGCTCCTGACCAGACACTGGTCACCGCCGCCCAGCGAGTCGCTCCCGCTGGAGGCCGCCCTGGGGCGGATACTCGCCGACCCGGTCGTCAGTCCCATGGATGTGCCGCCCTGGGACAACAGCGCCATGGATGGCTATGCAATACGTCACCAGGAGGTCCCGCAAGCCGGCACCAGATTGCCGGTGAGTCAGCGGATCACCGCCGGCCGCCCGGCCTGGCCCCTGGAACCCGGTACCGCCGCCCGGATCTTCACCGGTGCCCCGGTGCCGGAGGGGGCGGACGCGGTGGTGGTGCAGGAGGTCTGTAGCCGGGATGGCGACTGGGTGGAGGTCGGCGCCACCCTGACGCCGGGCGCCAATATCCGTCGGGCCGGCGAGGATATCCGTCGCGGCCAGGAGATCCTGGCGGCCGGGATCCGACTCCAGCCCCAGCACCTGGGATTGGCCGCCTCGGTGGGGGTCGACCGGGTTCAAGTCTATTCTCGGCCGCGGGTCGCCCTGCTATGCAGTGGGGATGAACTGGTGTTGCCCGGTCAGCCCCTGGGCCCCGGCCAGATCTACAACTCCAATCGCTTTGTCCTCGGCGGGCTGCTCCAGGGTCTGGGTTGCGAGGTCCGGCACCTGGGAGTGATCGAGGACAGTCTGGAAGCCACCTGTCAGGCCCTGGCGGCAGCCGCTGGGACGGCCGATCTGGTGCTGGCGACCGGCGGGGTCTCGGTCGGCGAGGAGGATCACGTCAAGGCCGCGGTGGAACGGCTCGGTACGCTCGAACTCTGGAAGGTCGCTATCCGACCGGGCAAACCCCTGGCCTTCGGCTCGATCCAGGGGATCCCCTTCTTCGGTTTTCCCGGCAACCCGGTCTCGGCCATAGTCACCTTCTGGCTCTTCGCCCGCCCCTTCATCCTCCGGCTCCAGGGCCGGAGCGGTGACATCGCCCCCCTGAGTCTCCAGGCCCGGGCGGATTTCGCCTGGCCCAAGCCCGATAAGCGGCCCGAGTACGTCCGGGCACGACGCCGGCGGAACGATGCCGGCGAGCTGGTGGTGCAGGTGTACCCGAGCCGCTCCTCGGGGGTGCTGAGTTCGGTCGCCTGGGCCGATGGCTTGGTGGTGATCCCGGCGTCCCGGGTGATCCAACCCGGCGACAGGCTGGAATTCCTGCCGTTTGAAGGACTCTTGGGATGATCCGCCTGCTCTATTTCGCCAGTTTGCGGGACCGTCTCGGCCTCGCCACGGAAGAGGTGGCCCCGGACATCGACCAACTCGATGTGGCCAAGTTGCGCTCCTGGCTCAGCCAACGCGGCGGGACCTGGGCCGAAGTCTTCGGCACCGCTCGGGGGGTGCTGGCCGCGGTCAATCAGGAGCTGGCCGGCCCCGGGACCCAGGTGCGGGACGGTGACGAGGTAGGATTTTTCCCCCCGGTCACCGGCGGCTGAAGATGCACAGCTCGATCCAGATCCAAAGCGAGCCCCTCGACCCCTGGTCGATCCAGCGCGAACTGGTCAGCGGCCAGACGGGCAGCGGCGCCCTGGTCAGCTTTGTCGGCCTGATGCGGGATTTCAACCAGGGCGATGCGGTGCTCGGCATGGAATTGGAACACTACCCAGGTATGACCGAGAAGGCTCTCGAACGCATCCTCGAAGAGGCGGGTCGACGCTGGCGGTTGGATGGGGTGCGGGTCGTTCACCGCATCGGCGCACTCCACCCCGGAGATCCCATCGTCCTGGTCTGCGTCACCAGCGCCCATCGGGGCGAGGCCTTCGCTGCCTGCGAATTCGTCATCGATTACCTCAAGACCCGCGCCCCTTTCTGGAAAAAGGAACTCACCCCGGCAGGCGAACGCTGGGTGGAGGCGCGGGAAAGCGATGCCCGGGCCGAGCGGCGCTGGGGGAGTGGATCCACTGAGGACGAGGGTCTGCCGGCAACGCGCCGGGCCGGGGCGGAAAAAGGCCTATAATCGTTCTTTTTGAGAGAACAATGGCTCGTTATGAGAGGATATTGTTCTCATATAGAGAACGATTTCGCGCTCAAACACCCCAGGCCCGGAGCCGCCGAGGTGCAACCGCTGTTCTGATGAGCCAGTGATTTCAGCGAGAAAGAGATGGGCCGTCATGCCGGACGGGAAGTCGGAATCCAGCGCCATGGACGGTACCTTCGATGGCCATCCTGGCCTTGCGGACGATCCCGGGATGTCCGCCCGAGAGCGAGCGGAGCCAAGCGCTGCAAGACCGATCGTGGTATTCCGCGAGTTTTCCAGGTGATGGCACCGTCCCGGAGCGCACGCCTTTCGGTGCATCAAGCAACGGATGGACTATGGCGGAAAGCTTATGATCGTATAGGATTGAAGAACGGTCGTTCTGCGTGGAAAGGCCGCTGTTTCCCTGAATACTAAGTAGACCTCAACCCTTTTGTTCCACCTACCTCGACCTGACACAGGCGAAAGGAGCTAGATAATGTCGCAGATGATGCGAAAGCTCGGAATCATGGCCCTGACGCTCGCGCCCCTGTCGCTCGCCGCGGCGGTGATGTCGCCGAAAGTGCCTCTGGAAACCAAGCAACCGGCCTACAAGACCCCCTGGCAAAGGTATTCCTCCTGGGCTCAGGACGACTGGTCCCACTTCAGCACCCTGACCGCGAACCATTCCTCGACACCCCCAGCCTTGCAGAAGCTGGATGCTCCGATCCAGGGCAATGCGGAAAATGGCAAGAAACTGGTCGCCGATCGCAATCGGGGCGGGAGCTGTATCGCCTGTCACATTTTCCCGGGAGCGGATTTGCCCGGCAATGTCGGCCCCAGCTTGGCCACCATCGGCGCGGCCCAACGGCCGGACGAGTATCTGTTCAACTACATCTACGATCCCCGCACCATGAACCCCTACTCGGTGATGCCGCCTTGGGGTAGCCACGGCATCTTTACCCGGGAAGAGATCAACGACATCGTGGCCTATCTGAAAACCCTCTCCAAGCCGGTGGAGTTCAAGAGCGCCAACGACGATCCCGAGCGCCGCCCCATCCCCAAGGAGGAGCGGGACAATCTGGACGATGTGGAGAATCCGGGCATGTTTGCCGTGGCCGAGGGGGAGACCCTCTATGCCAAGTCCTGTGCCTCCTGCCACAAGGACAAGAACAAATACAAGGGTTGGGCGGTGACCATGCCCAAGTACGAAGCCAAGATGAAGAAGATGGTCGGCGTGGAAGAATTCATTACCCGACACACCCGGGCGACGACGAAAGAGGAGTATCCCATGGAGGGCAAGGAAAATATCGCCCTGGCGGTGTTCATGCGCTATCTCGCCAATGGCGAGCGCATCAATGTTGACATCAAGGACGCCAAGACCAAGGCCGCCCTCGAGCGCGGCGAGGACCTGAGCAAGCGCAAGCTGGGCCAGCTCAATTTCTCCTGCACCGATTGCCACCAGATCGCCGCCCGGCGTTGGATCCGGGGTCAGTATCTGGCCGGCATGGAGAGCATGGTCGACCACTTCCCCACCTATCGCACCAGCCGGGGCGAGATCTGGGACATCCGCAAACGTTTCCAGTGGTGTAACGTCGCCATTCGCGCCAACGAACTGCCGCCGGATGCCGCCGAGTACGGTGAACTGGAGCTGTATCTCATGAACCGCAACAACGGCCTCAAAATGAGCGTGCCGGGCATCCGGCATTGATCCTTGGTTCACTGTCGGCGCGGTTTCCCAGCCTGCGCCAGCCCGCCTTGCGGACCCGGGGTCGGGCTGAAACATAAGCATTGTCCCGGCGAACGGGTGGCCATGGATGGCCACCCTGAGCCGCCGGATGGTGTAGCGAAGAAGAGATCCCGCCACAGCGGGCCAATCGGCCAGCATTCTTCACCCATCCGCCAAGCCGGATTGGGATTGACCCAGGCCCGGCGGCTGGGGATAGTTGAGGTTCTACCGGCGTTTCTCCAGGCGATCCACTCGATGCCCCGATTCCTAGAACCATCCGCCATGAAATGTCTCTGTCTGGCCTGTGGTCTCACCCTCTTCGCCGGCGCCGCCCTGGCCGAAACGCCCAGCCACTGCGCCCCCTCCGAACAGATCCTGTTTCATTGCCGGATGCGGGATTCCACAAAGATCCTTTCTGTATGCGCGGCCCGGGAACTCAGCGCGACCAGCGGCTATCTCCAGTATCGCTTCGGTCGCCCGGGCAAGGTTGAACTCGAATTCCCCCAGGAGAAGGCAAAGACTCAGCAACAATTTCGATATAGCCATTATTTCCGCTTTCAGACCGATAGGACCGAGCTGAGCTTTCGGCATAATGGCTTCGAATATGCTGTCTATAGCGACTATGAGGCTGAACTGAAGCCAGCGAGGAAAGAAACCGGGGTACGGGTCAATACCACCGAGCTTCCTTGTGGCGGCCAGGTTATTGAGAAGCTCTCCAAGCTCGCCGAAGTAGTGCCCTGCGATGAAAACACGGCCCTGGGCGGCTGCGAGCCCTAGCCCCCATGTCGCGAAAAACGGCCTTGATCTGCGGCCTCTCGGGTCAGGATGGGGCCTATCTGGCCCGCTTCCTGCTCGACCGCGGCTATCGGGTGATCGGCACCTCCCGGGATGCCCAGGTCAACCCCTTCGACAATCTGACCCGACTCGGCCTCCGTCACCAAATCGAGGTCACTTCCATGGCGCTCAACGACTTTCGCAGCGTGCTTCAGGTGTTGGCCCGCGGCTCGCCCCAGGAGGTCTATAACCTCGGCGGGCAGACCTCGGTCGGGCTCTCCTTCGAGCAGCCGGTCGAGACCCTCGAAAGCATCAGTGTCGGCACCCTGAATCTGCTCGAAGGTCTCCGCTTTCTCAACCGGGATATCCGTCTGTATAACGCCGGCTCCAGCGAGTGTTTTGGTGATACGGGCGGCTCTCCCGCCAATGAGGACACCCCTTTCCGCCCGCGCAGTCCCTATGCGGTGGCGAAGGCCGCCGCCCACTGGCAGGTGGCCAATTATCGGGAGGCCTATGGGCTCTTCGCCTGTACCGGCCTCCTGTTCAATCACGAGTCCCCCCTGCGCCAGGAGCGTTTCGTGACCCAGAAGATCGTCCGCGCCGCCTGTCGGATCGCGGCCGGCAGCGGCGAGACCCTGAGATTGGGGAATCTGGACATCCAGCGCGATTGGGGTTGGGCGCCGGACTATGTCCCGACCATGTGGCGGATGCTGCAACTGGAGCGACCCATGGATCTGGTGATCGCCACCGGCGAGACCCGCTCGTTGCGGGAGTTCGTCGCCGAGACCTTTGCCGCGGTGGGACTGGATTGGCGACGGCATCTGGAGATCGATCCGGCCTTGAGGCGCCCGAGCGATCTCCACACCAGTCGGGCCGACCCCTCCCGGGCCGCGGATGCGCTGGGATGGCGTGCCGCTACCCACTTCTCCGGGGTCATCCAGGGTATGGTCGAGGGGGAGCGGCGGCGGATGGCGGGGCGCGGGGAATGGCCGCCGGATGCGGCGGCCTCGAGCGACTGATCCGGGTGAACCTGCTGTTCGTCACCAGCCGCTTTCCCTATCCACCGACTACCGGAGATCGCCTGCGTGCCCTGCAACAACTCAAATGGTTGAGTCGCCGCCACCGGGTCACCCTGGTGAGCCTGGCCAAGGGTACACCGACGCCGACGGCCATGGCGGCCCTGAAACCCTACTGTGCCGAGCTGAAGCTGGTGCCCTTCCGTTGGTGGGAGGGCTTGGGCCATCTCGCCCGCCGCCTGTTCTCCGCCATCCCCTTGCAGGTGGCGCTCTATGAGAGCCGGGAACTGCGGGCCACCCTGGAAGCCCTGCTCGCCGGCGGGCACTACGATCTGCTGCACATGCAGTTGGCGCGTTCGACCCTGAATGTCCCGGCCCAGGTCACTCTCCCCCGGGTGCTGGATCTGATCGACGCCCTCTCGGTCAATATGGCGGAGCGCTACCGTCATGACAGGGGTCCCGCGCGTTGGCTGGCGGGGCTGGAGGCGGGCCGACTGCGCCGTTACGAGTCTCGACTGTGCCAGCAATGGGACCGCTTGACGCTGGTCTCGGCCCAGGATCGCGAGGCCATCGGTCCCCGGGCCAATCTCTGCCTCAATCCCAACGGCGTCGATCCGGAGGACTTCCCCTATGTGGCCGAGGGTCGCGCCCGGGACGAGATCCTCTTCACCGGCAACCTGGGCTACTTCGCCAATGTCGAGGCCGTTGTCTGGTTCCACCGGGAGGTTTTTCCGCGAATCCGGGCACAGCGACCCGGGGTGAAGTGGCGATTGGTCGGCGCCAGACCCCATCGAAGTCTCCTGTCCCTGGCGCGGAACGACCCAGATATCGAGGTGCGCGCCGATGTGGAGCGGATGCACCCCTATCTGGCCCGGGCCAGTGTCGCCGTGGCGCCGATCCGCACCGGCTCCGGTCAGTCGTTGAAGGTGTTGGAGGCCATGGCCGCGGGCGCGCCTCTGGTCGCCACCCCCTTTGCCGTGCGCGAACTGGCGGTCGAACCCGGTCGGCATCTGTTGCTGGCCGGGGAGCCCGGGGCCTTCGCCGATCAGGTCCTGAGCCTGTTGGAAGACCCGCTCCGTGCCCAGACCTTGGCCGCCTCGGCCCGGACCCTGGTCGAGTCCCAATACACTTGGCGACAAGCGGTGGAACAACTGGAGCGTATCTACCAGGACCTGTTGCCCTGTCATCGTTCCGAGCCTTGCGGCGGACATCGGCCATGACCAGGTCCAAACCCATGCGGAGCCAGTCCTCCCCAGCCGTGGAGGTCACCGGGAGAGGATCCCTGTCCGCCTGGCTCGACAGGCATTCGAGCGAGCTTTCCACACAAGTGCTGCGGATGCTGATCTGGGTGTTGCCACTGCTGTTGTGGCCGCCGGCAAAAGAGGCCTTTCGCCTGCCGAAATTGTTGATCGGCGGTTGCCTCGCCTTGCTCAGCCTGCTGCCCCTGGTCTGGACGCTCCGCACCCGGCCGCGTCTGGAGTGGCGGGACCTGGTCCGCCTGCCGGTGCTACAGGCCCTGGTCCCGCTCTGGCTGGTCGCTACCAGCGGGCTCTTCTTCACCCGGCACGGCGAACATTTCCAGGACGCCATCCTGGACCTCTGGATCGGCGGCGCCTGTCTCATCGGCTGGAGCCTGGGGCTGGGACGAGAGCGACTGGAAGCCTTGCTGCGACTCCTGATCTGGCCGGCGGTGGTGCTGGCGGTGCTGGTCATCGACCAACACCACCACCTCCTGGGCCTGCTGGAGCCCTTGCGGATCCAGGGTCAGGGTCGCTATGCCCTGACGGCGACCGCCGGCAACCCGGGCGATCTGGCCGCCTTCCTGGTCTTGCCGCTGCTGGTCGCCCAATGGCAACTGCGGGAGGCGACAGCGACCCAGCGCTGGGGGTTGATGGCGGCCATGGCGCTATGCGCCTACGCCCTGGCGCTGACCCAGACCCTGGCGGCGATCCTGGCCCTGCTCCTCGCCCTCGGGTTGTTCTGGACCCTGCCGTTGAGCTGGCCGCGACGTCTGGGCGTGCTGACGATCCTTCTCCTGCTCGGTGTTCTGGGTCTGGCTCTGCTACCGGAACTGGCCGGGCGTATCGCCGCAAAGGCGGCGCAGATCGTCCGTGGCGAGATCGACGCCGCCCTGACCGGACGCCTCGACGGCTGGGTCGTCGCCTCCCAGATGTTTCTCGACCATCCCTGGACCGGGGTCGGTCATGGCGCCTTCCGCGCCGAATTCATCCCGACCAAGCTGGCGTTACTGGAACAGGGGGTGCGCTTCTTTCCGGAACAGACCTATGTGGTGTTCGCCAATGTCCACAACGAATTCCTCGAGGTGGCCGCCGAATGGGGACTGCCGGGTCTGCTCGCCCTGGGCTGGGCGGTGTGGCGCCTGCTCAGCGTGCTGGGTCGACCGACCGCGACGCCGGATCGGCGGGGTGAGCTGGCCTGGGCCGGGGTGGTCGCCCTGCTGGTCTTGTGCCTGTTCTGGTTCCCCTGGCGGGTGGCCCTGGTGGCCTATCCCTTCCTCTTGTTTCTGAGCTGGATCTTGGCCGCTGGTCGGAGAGGGACATGAGCGGTCGTACGGCGGCGATCTGGCTCTTGTTGCTGCTGGTCCTGGGGCTGGGCTGGCAGGCCCAGCGCAGCTATCACCGCCTGGCGGCGAGCCGGACCCTGGCGGTCGCCGACGCGGACCTGCTGGCGGCGGCCCGTCTCGGGCGCGCCCCGGTCCAGGTGTTCAACGCCAATCTGGCGGCCCTGGAGACGGCCATGCGAGCCGATCCGCTCGAAGTCGGCCTCCCTCTGACCTACGGCAGCTACCAGTTGTTGCTGCGCCACCCGGAGGCCGCCCGGCTCAGTTACCTCAAGGCCCTCGGCCTCGAACCCCGTCCGGAAATCTATCTCAACCTGGGACGGGCGCTCCGCGCCCTCGGTCGCGAGGATGAGGCCCGGCACTACACGGATCTGGCCCTCAGGCTCAGTCCCTCCCTCGCCTCGGGGAAGACGAAATAAGCAGGAATTTTCCGCTGCTCGATCTATCCGGCTGGTGTGCTTGTGGGGCTCCGGGCATCGACTGAAAATGCTCGATTTTCGTTCTTATAAAGAGAACAATGCGCCAAAGTTAAGAGGTATTGTTCTCCTATAAAGAACATAAAAACCGGCAACAAGGCCCAGGCCCGGCAGCCGCTCAGTCACATCCGGGGCGAAGTAAAACTGGCCTCGAGGCGTGAAGCGCTGTAACCCAGCGGACGGGTGTTGGCACAAGCCCGCTCGGCTCCGCTGTCTGGACCACCGGATGATCGCCAGACAAGTCGATAGGGTCCGGGTAGCGGAGAGCGGATCCGGCCCGGCTACAACTTCGGACACTGTATTTGCTCTCTACAGGCTTTCTTGACACTGGGAAAATGGCTTGTTAACGTGCTGTTAGCACTCAAACATAAAGAGTGCTAATCAATTTGCCGCCTTTTTCGAGTGCCGAGGTTGGGAAGTGGTTCCGAGAAAAACGCTGGGTCCCTTGATGATCAACGAGCGTGCGCAGCACTTTCTCAAGGTGTTGGTGGAGCGCTATATCCGCGAGGGACAACCGGTCGGCTCACGTACCCTGGCCAAGGATTCGGGCTTGGAACTCAGCCCGGCGACCATACGCAACGTGATGTCGGATCTCGAAGAGATGGGCCTGGTGGTCTCGCCCCACACTTCCTCCGGTCGGGTTCCCACGGTGACTGGTTATCGCTTGTTCGTCGATTCCTTGCTGACGGTGAAACCCTTGCTGGATGATGAAATCGAGCAGATCCGGCAGCGACTCAAGACGCATCAAGACGCCGCCGAAACTTTGGTGGCCGTAACCAACCTCTTGTCCAGCATCACCCACATGGCGGGTCTGGTGACCTTGCCCAAGCATGAACGCATGCTGTTTCATCAGATCGAGTTTCTCAGGCTTTCGGGTCGTCGGATCTTGGCTATCCTGGTGACCAATGATGGCGAGGTGCACAACCGGGTGCTGTTCACCGAGCGCGACCTCTCGGATTCCGAGCTGGCCCGGGCGGCGGAATATCTGACCGAGGCCTTTCGCGGCCATGACATCAAGGAGGTCCGCGACAGACTGATCAAGGAGATGAAGGAGGCGCGGGAGAACATGGATCGCCTGATGCAACAGGCGCTCGACATGACCGGCTTGGTGATCGATTCCTCCCAATTCCAGGAAGACTTGCTGATCTCCGGGCAGACGAATCTCATGGGGTTCGACGAACTCGCCAATCTGGAACGCCTGCGCAAGCTCTTCGACGCCTTCACCGATCGCCATCAGATCCTGCAATTATTGGACAAGTGCTTGAAAGCCGATGGGATACAGATTTTTATCGGCGAGGAATCCGGTTATGAACTCTTCGACGACTGTAGCCTGGTGACCTCCCCCTACAAAATCGACGACCAGATCGTCGGTGTGCTCGGGGTCATAGGTCCAACGCGCATGGCCTATGACCGGGTGATCCCCCTGGTGGATATCACCGCCAAACTCCTTGGGGCTGCCTTGAAACCGAGATAACCATCCCCACCATGTGGGCATTTATAGATGAGGCCGTTTTCAGGCCGGTGCGCCATGGTACAAGAGGTGAAAAGTAAAGAGACGATGTCAACAACAGGTGAAGCGCCCAACCCACCCCGGACCACCCCGGCTCCAGCGGAGACCGGGATCAGCGGGGAAGCTCGGACCACTCCCTCCCCCGCCGACTCCGCGGGTCCCGGCCTCGAGGACCTGCGGGCCCAGTTGGAAGAAGCCCGCCAACGGGCGGAACAAAACTGGGATCAGGTATTACGCTCCAGGGCTGAACTGGAAAACCTGCGTCGCCGCCATGAGCGGGACCTGGAGGCTACCCGCAAGTTCGCCCTGGACGGTTTCGTGCGTGAGCTCCTGGGTGTCTGGGACAGCCTGGAACTGGGTCTGAACGCGGCCAACGAGGCCCAGACCGACACCACCAAGCTGCGTGAAGGCATCGAACTGACCGTCAAGCTGTTCGAAAACGCGATGGGGAAATTCGGGGTCCAGGCGATCGATCCCCAGGGACAGCCATTCAATCCGGATCTCCACCAGGCTATGTCCATGGTCCCCAGGGCGGATCTGCCGGCCAACAGGGTGGTGACCGTGGTACAGAAGGGATACAGCCTGAACGGTCGCCTGGTGCGCCCGGCCATGGTGCTGGTGTCCCAACAACCCATGCCTCCGGTGAACAATAGCCTTGAATGAGGCATGGTTTCACCCCATCTGAGTCACTAATCAACGGTATCAAAAAAGAATTCTGGAGACTTGAAGAGATGGCAAAGATCATCGGCATCGACTTGGGCACCACCAACTCCTGCGTCGCCGTAATGGAGGGGGACAAGGTCCGGGTCATCGAAAACTCTGAGGGTGATCGCACCACGCCGTCCATCGTCGCCTTCACCGGTGACGGCGAGGTCGTGGTAGGACAGTCCGCCAAGCGTCAGGCGGTGACCAATCCCCGCAACACCTTGTTCGCCATCAAGCGTTTGATCGGTCGGCGTTATGGTGACGACGTGGTGAAGCGGGACATCGACATGGTGCCCTATCGGATCGTGCGGGCGGATAACGGCGACGCCTGGGTGGATGTCAACGGTAAGAAGATGGCGCCGCCGGAGATCTCGGCCAAGGTGCTGCAAAAGATGCGCAAGACCGCCGAGGACTACCTGGGCGAAACGATCACCGAGGCGGTGATCACGGTCCCGGCCTATTTCAACGATTCCCAGCGCCAAGCCACCAAGGACGCCGGTCGCATCGCCGGTCTCGAGGTCAAGCGTATCATCAACGAGCCCACCGCCGCGGCCTTGGCCTATGGTATGGACAAGGCGAAGGGGGATCGGAAGATCGCGGTCTATGATCTCGGTGGCGGGACCTTCGATATCTCGGTGATCGAGATCGCCGAGGTGGACGGCGAGCATCAGTTCGAGGTGCTGTCGACCAATGGGGATACCTTCCTGGGTGGCGAGGATTTCGACAAGCGCATCATCGATTTCCTGGTGGCCGAGTTCAAAAAGGCCCAGGGTTTCGACCTGCGCAACGATCCGCTGGCCCTGCAGCGGCTGAAGGAAGCGGCAGAGAAGGCGAAGATCGAACTCTCCTCCAGCCATCAGACCGACATCAATCTGCCCTATATCACCGCGGACGCCACCGGCCCCAAGCATCTGAACTTGAAGCTGACCCGGGCCAAGTTGGAATCCCTGGTGGAGGACCTGATCGAGCGCACATTGGACCCCTGTCGGATCGCCTTGAAGGATGCCGGGCTCAAGCCTGGCGAGCTGGACGATGTGATCCTCGTCGGCGGTCAGACCCGCATGCCCAAGGTCCAGGAAGTGGTCGAGCGGCTGTTCGGCAAGACCCCGCGCAAGGACGTCAACCCGGATGAGGCGGTGGCCATCGGCGCCGCCATCCAGGCCGGTGTCTTGGGCGGGCAGGTAAAAGATGTCCTGCTGCTCGATGTCACCCCCCTGTCCCTGGGTATCGAGACCCTGGGTGGGGTGATGACCAAGTTGATCGAGAAGAACACCACCATCCCGACCAAGGCCACCCAGGTGTTCTCCACCGCCGAGGACGGCCAGACCGCCGTCACCGTGCATGTACTCCAGGGCGAACGCGAACGGGCGGTCGATAACAAATCCCTGGGCCGCTTCGATCTGAGCGACATCCCACCCGCCCCCCGGGGGGTGCCGCAGATCGAGGTGAGCTTCGATATCGACGCCAACGGTATCCTCAACGTCTCGGCCAGGGATAAAGCTACCGGGAAGCAGCAGTCGATCCTGATTCGGGCCTCGTCCGGTCTTGCCGAGGCCGAGATTCAGCGGATGGTGAATGACGCCAAGGCCCATGCCGAGGAGGACCGGCGTTTCCATGAACTGGTGACCGCCCGCAATCAGGCCGACAATCTCATTCACGCCTCCCGTAAGACCATGAAGGAACTCGGCGACAAGGTCCAATCCGGAGAAAAGGACTCCTTGGAGCGGGCGATCAAGGAGTTGGAAGAGGCGATGAAGAGCGACGACAAGGACACCATCGAACGCAAGACCCAGGCCCTCAGCGAGGTGTCCGGCAAGATGGCGGAACGGCTCTATGCCCAGCCGGGCGCGGGCGACAGCCATCATGGGCCGGGCGATACCGGGGCTCAGGGCCGGACGAAGTCCGGTGGGGGCGCGCGCGAGGATGTGGTCGACGCCGAGTTTGAAGAGGTTCGCGACGACAAGAAATAACCCATCCTGAGCGGTCGGCGTATGGCGCCACCGAAGGCGTGCAGGCCGGGTAAAGCCGTGTCTGCGCGCTTTTCTTATTTTTGGTAACGGATTCTGTGGTTGACGAGAGATTGATCAGTGGCAAAGCGGGATTACTACGAAGTTCTGGGTGTCACCAAGAATGCGAGCGAGGCCGAGATCAGAAAGGCCTATCGTCGCTTGGCGATGAAACATCACCCGGATCGCAACCCGGATGACGCTGAGGCGGAAAACCTGTTCAAGGAGGTCAAGGAGGCGTATGAGGTCTTGACCGATGCGCAAAAACGGGCCGCTTACGATCAGTTCGGTCACGCCGGCGTTGACCCTTCCATGGCTGGAGGATTCGGCGGCGGTTTCGCTGGCGGGGCGGGTCTGGGCGACGTCTTTGGTGACCTTTTCGGCGATATCTTCGGCGTCGGGGGACGGGCCGGTCAGGGCGGACGAGTGAACCGCGGCGCGGATCTGCGCTACAACCTGCAATTGACCCTGGAAGAGGCGGTCGCCGGTACCACGGTCAAGATCCGCATCCCGACCTATGTCAATTGTTCCGCCTGCGATGGTTCGGGCGCGCGGAGCGGCACCAGGCCCGAGACCTGCCCCACCTGCCATGGACATGGTCAGGTCAGGATCCAGCAGGGGTTCTTTTCCATCCAACAGACCTGTCCCCAGTGTCATGGGCGGGGTACGGTGATCCGCGAATCCTGTCCCACTTGTCGGGGAGCGGGCCGGGTGCAGGAGCATAAAACCCTGGCGGTGAACGTTCCAGCCGGGGTGGATAACGGTGACCGCATCCGACTCGCCGGGGAGGGCGAGCCGGGAGAGCGGGGCGGTCCGGCCGGAGATCTGTATGTCCAGGTCAGTATCAAGGAACATGCCATCTTCCGGCGGGAAGACAATCATCTCTATTGTGAGGTGCCGATCAGTTTTGTCACCGCCGCTTTGAGCGGTGAGCTGGAGGTGCCTACACTGGATGGCAAGGTCGCCCTCAAGATTCCTGCCGGCACCCAGACCGACAAACTGTTCCGCATCCGCGGCAAGGGAATCAAACCGGTCCGGGGTGGTCCAGTGGGGGATCTCATCTGCAAGGTCGTGGTGGAAACCCCCGTCAATCTGACCGAACAACAAAAGACGTTGTTGCGGGAATTCGAGGAGACCATGGTGGCTGGCGGCAAGAAACACAATCCCCAAGCCACCGGTTGGCTGGACGGCGTCAAAAAGTTTTTTGAAAACATGGGATTTTGATAGGCTCAAGAGAGAGTTTCGCGGATCTGGGGAGGTTGGTTGGGATGTTACGTATAGCTGTGGCCGGCGCCGCTGGCAGGATGGGAAAAACCCTGCTACAGGCGATTCAACAGACTGATGGGCTCAAGTTGTGCGTGGCCAGCGAGCACGCCCAATCTCCTGTCATCGGTCGCGATGCTGGGGAATTGGCCGGTATCGGAGCCAATGGGGTCGGCATCATCGCCGATCTCGCCAGGGTAACCGAAGCTTTCGATGTCCTCATCGACTTCACCCGTCCCGAGGCCAGTATCGCCAATCTGGAGATCTGCCGTCGCTCCGGACGTTCGGCGGTGATCGGCACCACGGGTCTGAGTCAGGAGCAAAGGCAGGCGATCCTCGAGGCCGGACGGCAGATCCCCGTCGTCTTCGCGCCTAACATGAGTGTCGGTGTGAATCTCTGCTTTCGACTCTTACAGATCGCCGCCCAGGTGATGGGGGAGGAGGCGGATATCGAGATCATCGAGGCTCACCATCGGCATAAGGCCGATGCCCCTTCAGGCACCGCCTTGCGTATGGGTGAGGTGGTCGCCAAGGCACTTGGACGCGATCTGGCTTCCTGTGCGGTCTATGGTCGCCAGGGGCTGACCGGGGAGCGCGATCGTCGCGCCATCGGCTTTGCCACCATCCGCGCCGGAGATGTGGTCGGGGAGCATAGTGTCTGGTTCGCCACCGAAGGCGAACGGGTCGAGATCAGTCATAAGGCCTCGAGTCGGATGACCTTTGCCCGGGGGGCGGTGCGAGCCGCCCTGTGGCTGCAAGGGCGGGAACCCGGCTGTTACGATATGCAGGATGTGCTTGGACTGCGCTGAGGTAGGACGAGCCTGGATTTCTCGCCAGGCGTCTACCGGGGACGTGGATTGGTCGGCGAGAGGTCGGCTGTTGGTGGTGGCGGGTCTCTGGCTGCTGGCCAGCCTGGGATGTAGCCCAGCTCCTGGCCCCGAGGCGGAGATCCGTCGTTTGATCGCGGAGGCGGAACAGGCGGCCGAGGCAAGATCTCTGAGTCGCCTCAGCGATCTGATCGCCGATGGCTATAAAGACGTCGAGGGTCGTACCCGTAAGGACCTGGTCCGCTATCTGGCCGGCTATCTTCTCGGGCATCAAAGCCTCCACCTCTTCACCCATCTGGTGCAGATGGATATCTCTGTCCCTGGGCAAGGGGATGTCGTCGTTTTGGTCGCCATGGCGGGTTCTCCCCTGGAAGAGGCCAAGGATCTGCTCCGGGTGAAAGCGGATCTGCATCGACTGGAGTTAGGGTTGGAAAAAGACAACAAAGGATGGAAGCTGATCAGGGCCGAATGGAGGCGGGCGGAAGTGGGAGATTTCCTTTTCTGACCTCATGGCGCCTGGTTCCCATCGTGCTTTATTATGTGGCGGTTGACTCCAGCGAGCCACCAACCACTACAACGAGCATCAGATTCCCGGTAGAAAGATCTCGATCCGTGCCTCTATTGACCATATTCGTCATCCTGCTGGCCACGGCCCTGGGGATTCTGTTCGCCAATCTGAATCCGCAGCTCGTCAGAATGGACTATTACTTCGGCGTTATGGAGATCTCCCTGGCCCTGGCGATGGCGCTTTGTCTTGCACTCGGCGCCGTACTCGGTTTGGTGGCGAGCGGGATCAAATTCTTCTTGGGCAGGAGAGAAATGGCACAACTCAAAAAGCAGCTCAGATCGGCGACGGATGAAATCGAAAGGCTGAGAACATCAGGGGTCAAGGAAACCTAACAGCGTGCAAGAGTTGTTGTGGCTTCTTTTGCCCATAGCCGCGGCTTCGGGCTGGTGGGTGGCGAGACGGGGTCAGGCGGGAGGCGCCGATGTCAGGCTGGCCCGTACCCATCCGGCCTATTTCCAGGGGTTGAACTATCTCCTCAACGAGCAGCCCGACAAGGCCATCGATATCTTCATCAAAATGGCCGAAGTGGATGCGGATACCATCGAGACCCACATGGCCCTCGGCAACCTCTTTCGTCGTCGGGGTGAGGTGGATCGGGCGATTCGCATCCATCAGAACCTCATCGCCAAGTCGAAGTTGGAGCCGGAGCAACGGGCCCAGGCCCTACTCGAACTTGGACAGGATTACATGCGTGCCGGCTTGTTCGATCGTGCGGAAAGTCTCTTCATCGAGCTGACGGAGGCCAACTTTTTCAGCGATCAATCCCTGAAAAACCTGCTGTTCATCTATCAGCAAGAGAAGGAATGGGAAAAATGCCTGGATGTGGCCCGGCGGTTGGAAGAACAGACCGGGCAGGTCATGCAGGTCGAGGTGGCGCATTATTACTGTGAACTGGCCGAGATCCGCCAGGTGCAGCAGGATACCCTGGCTGTAACCGCCCTGTTGGAGAAGGCGATCGCCGCCGATCCCAAGTGCGTGCGCGCCCGAGTCATGCAGGGCAATCTGGCGCTCGCCGGCGGGAGGGTCATGGCCGCCCTCGATCTCTATCGACAAGTGCCGGTGCAGGATGCGGATTACATTGGCGAAGTCTTGCCGGGGATTATCGATTGTTACCATCGACTGGGCGATCTTCCCGGATTGCGTGGCTATCTCCAGGCGCTTTACGACACAAGGCATGACATGGCCACCATGCTCGCTTTGGCGGAGACCCTCTACGAGCAGGAGGGGAGCCGGGAAGCGGCGGCCTTCATGGTGGTCCACCTACAACGTTTTCCCAGTCTCATCGGTCTTGAGCGGCTGATCGCGCTGAAGGAAAAAGAGCGGCATGGGGATACCCCGAATGCCACCCTGGTGCTGGTACGGGATCTGCTGCAAACCCTGATCGATGAACGCCCCACCTACAGGTGCGAACATTGCGGCTATTCCGGATTGCGCCTGAGTTGGAGTTGTCCGGGTTGCAAGACCTGGAACAGCATGAAGCCGGTCTATGGCGCGGATACCGAAAAGCATGCCTGAGTGGGGAAAGCTCCCGGCCCGGACGTTCGACTGTGAACCAGGGCGATTTCTGTCAAAAAATATACCAGCCTGCGGCCCTGTTCGCCCGCCTTCGGTGTTCCGCCAGCCGTTACAGAGCTCGCTCTGCGCCGGCTGGCGCGCCTGGAAGGCGAACGAACCGCCGGCGCATTCAGGTATATTTTTTTCCGGCAATCGCCCAGGATCTCAGACAGCGATCCTGTCTCCCAGGTAGAGGTGATCTACCTGGAGGCACACCACTTTGCCCCGGCTCGGCACAATGGGCCGGGATATCCAGGAATATCGAACCGATGTCTCATCCTCTTTCCAATAATCTGGTCTGGCATCCCGAGATCATCCGGCGTCAGGACCGGCACCAGCTCAATGGGCATCGAAGCGCCCTGGTATGGTTCACCGGCTTGTCGGGCGCCGGCAAGTCGACCCTAGCCCAGGAGGTCGCCCAACAGCTCCATCACCGCGCCTGCCGGAGCTATGTGCTCGACGGTGACAACGTCCGTCACGGCCTCTGTCACGATCTCGGCTTTTCCGTCGCCGATCGGACGGAAAACATCCGCCGTATCGGTGAGGTCGCCAAACTTTTCGTCGATGCCGGACTCATCACCTTGACCGCCTTTATCTCGCCTTTCCGGGCCGATCGGGATAGGGTGCGCACCTTATTCGGCGGGCTGGATTTCTTCGAGGTGTACTGCTCTTGCTCCCTGGACGAATGTGAGCGTCGGGATGTCAAGGGCCTGTATAAAAAGGCCCGCGCCGGACTGGTACCGGAGTTTACCGGCATCAGCTCGCCTTATGAGTCGCCGCTGGCTCCGGAACTGGTGGTATACACCGACCGCGAAACTCCCCAGCAGAGTGCGGCCTCGATCATCCATCTGCTGGAAGCGCGGGGAATCATCGACCAACCATGACCTATCTCCAAGGCCATGGAGGTATTTTCAAACCATCCCATCAATGGGAAAAAGGGGTGATAGTTCAATGACCAAGACGATTCGCAAGGCGGTCTTCCCGGTGGGAGGAATGGGTACCCGTTTTCTTCCGGCCACCAAGGCCAGTCCGAAGGAGATGTTACCCGTTGTCGACAAGCCTTTGATCCAGTACGCCGTCGAGGAGGCGGTAGCCGCCGGGATCGAAGACCTGATCTTTATCACCGGACGCCAGAAGCGGGCGATCGAGGATCACTTCGATATGGCCTACGAGCTCGAAGCCGAACTCGACGCCCGGGGGAAGACCGAGACCCTGGCCTTGGTGCGGGATATCGTGCCGCCCCATGTCACCTGTATCTTCATCCGTCAAGACATGCCCCGCGGCTTGGGGCATGCTGTGCTCTGTGCCGAGCCGGTGGTGGGGGACGAGCCTTTCGCCATCCTGCTCGCCGACGATCTGATCTACGACGCGGGGCGAGGTTGTCTGGCGCAGATGGTGGATGCCTTCAATACCAGCAATTGCAGCATCCTGGCGGTGGAGAAGATCCGCCCGGAAGACTCCCGCAGCTATGGCGTGGTCGATGTGGCGGACTCGAACGCCAAGCTCGGGGGCGTTAAAGGTATCGTCGAAAAACCAAAACCCGAGGAGGCCCCTTCGGATCTCGGCGTCGTCGGGCGTTATATCCTGACTTCCTCGATCTTCAATCAACTGATGCAGACCGGGCGTGGTGCCGGCAACGAGATCCAGCTCACCGACGGCATCGCCCGTATGCTGACGCGGGAGCCGGTGATGGCCTATCGCTTCAGTGGCAAACGCTATGACTGTGGCTCCAAACTCGGCTATCTGGAGGCTACCCTGGATTATGCCTTGCGTCATCCGGAGTTGGGATCTGGATTCGCCCAGATCCTGCGGGAGCGAGCCAAGAGTATCTGAGTAGACGGCCCTCTCCGGGGTGCTTTCGCCCCGGAGGCGGCTAAGGGGGGAAAGAGGATGCGGCGACTCTATTTTCTTTTGCCTGACGCGAACATGGCCAGAATGATTGTCGCTGAGCTGAAAGGGGCCGGGATTCCCCAGCGGCATCTGCATTGCGTCGCCAGTCTGTCCCAGTCGATGGAAGGACTGCCCGAAGCTGGAATGCTCCAGCGGACCGAACTCGTTCATGGTTTGGAGTTCGGTATCCTGTTCGGCGCCTTGGCCGGGTTTATCGGCGGTTGGTTGACGGTGACTTTTCCCCCGCCGGGGCTGGAACTGGGGATGGGAGCCATGATCACCATGACGGTGTTGGGCGCTATTTTCGGCGCCCTGGTCAAGGCCCTGGTTTCCAGCCAGGAGCGGAATCATCTCCTGGATCGCTTCGAGGCCGCCATCGAGCGCGGCCAGATCCTCTTGATGGTCGATGTCCCCAAGGCCCAGGTGGAGGGGATCAAGGAGAGTCTCCTCAGACTCCATCCCGGGGCCGACATCCGGGTCTTTCGCGCCCCCCGCTGGTGACTCAGGAAGCCCTCCAGTCATCGTCGCTGACGGAACTCATCCCACAACTCGGCCTGAGCTTGGTTGAGCAAGGGGTCGCCATTCTGGTCGCCCCACCCGGCAGCGGCAAGACCACCCACGTCCCCCTGGCGCTCCTGGAGCAGGATTGGCTCCGGGGCCAGCGCATCCTCATGCTCGAACCCAGGCGTCTGGCGGCCCGGTCGGCGGCGACCTTCATGGCGCGGACCCTGGGGGAGGAAGTGGGTGGGCGTATCGGTTATGCCGTTCGCCTCGATCGGCGGGTCTCGGCGGCCACCCGCCTGGAGGTGGTGACCGAAGGTCTGTTGACCAAGCGCCTCCAGGCGGATCCCGAGCTTGCCGGCGTCGGTCTGGTGATCTTCGATGAGATCCATGAGCGCAGCCTGCACGCCGATCTCGCCCTGAGCCTCTGTCAGGATGTGCGTCGTTCCATCCGTCCGGATCTGCGTCTGCTCGCCATGTCGGCGACCCTCGATGGCACCAGGTTGTCGCAGTTCCTCGACCGGGCCCGGGTGTTCTCGGGGGGGCGGAGGCCCTATCCGGTGTCCATCCACTACCTGGGTGGCGGGAACAGCCTGCGTGACCTTCCCGGAGAGGTGGCGCGAGGGGTGAGGCGTGCCCTGAGCGAACAGAGGGGGGACATCCTGGTCTTTCTCCCCGGGAGTGGCGAGATCCACCGGGCGGCGGCGCTTATGGAGACCGAATTGGCGGAAACCGGACTGCTCATCCGCCCACTGTACGGCGATATGAGCCTCGCCGAACAGGCCGCCGCCATCCTGCCCGATCCCGGGGGACGCCGCCGGGTCGTCTTGGCCACCTCCATCGCCGAGACCAGTCTCACCATCGAGGGCATCGGTGCGGTGGTGGATAGCGGTTGGTCCCGTCGCGCCCGGTTCGATCCCGGCTCGGGTATGACCCGTCTGCATTCCTTGCGTTCGTCCCGCGGCACGGCCGAGCAGCGGAGCGGCCGCGCCGGTCGGCTGGGACCAGGCCTCTGCTACCGCCTCTGGTCCCAGGCCGAGCAGGAAAAACGACTTGAACGGGACCCACCGGAGATGCTGGAAGCCGATCTGGCTCCCCTCGCCCTGGAATTGGCGCTCTGGGGCGTTTCGACCCCGGACGGGATGATCTGGCAGGATCCACCGCCAGCCGGGGCCTATGCCCAGGCGCGGCAATTGCTCACCCAGCTTGGGGCCATCGACGACCAGGGGCGGGTGACGGAGCTGGGCCGGCAGATGGCGGGTCTGCCCCTGCATCCCCGGCTTGCCTATATGCTGCTGGCGGCGCAGGCCGCGGGCCAACTCCAGGACGGCTGCGATCTGGCGGCCTTGTTGAGCGAACGCGATCTGCTCCTACCCGAGGCGCGCCGCCTCGAGGGGGCCGATCTGGAGATCAGGAGGCGTCTATTCCAGGCTTGGCGGGCGGATCGAGGTCGGGGTGGAGGGCCTCAGGGCACCGACCCGGCCCGTCTCCGTACCGGTTTGACCCTGAGCCGAACTTTTGGCGCCCTCTTGGCTGGAGGGGCGCGGAAGGCGAAAGGGGTTCCCTATTCCTTGGGAGGACTGGTGGCCCTGGCGTATCCGGAGCGGATCGCCAAACGCCGGGGGGCGCGGGAGGCCGGGTTCCTGGCCAGTTCCGGACGGGCCTTGCGCCTCGAGGCCGGGGACCCCCTGGGCGGAGAGGAGTATCTGGCCGTCGCCGGGGTCGATGCCGGGGTGAGCGAGGGGCGTATCCTACTGGCCGCCACCCTGGCGGAGGCCGAGCTGCGTCGTGTCGCCGGCGATCGTATCCGCCGGGAGACCAGCCTGGGTTGGGATAGCCGGAGCGAGACGGTGGCGGCCCGGGAAGCAGAGCGTTTGGGCGCCTTGGTGCTCCAGGAGCGGCGCTTGGAGGTGACGGATGGTTCGGAAGTGCGACATCTGCTTTGTGAGCAGATCCGCCGTGCGGGACTGACGTGGCTACCCTGGAATGAGGAGATCGATCAGTGGCGCCAGCGGGTTCTTTCGTTACGCGCCTGGGATCCCGAGGGTCAGTGGCCGGATGTCTCGGATCAGGGGTTGTTGCTGAGCCTGGAACAGTGGTTGGAGCCACAGCTCTGGGGGTGCCGAGGGCGACGGGATCTCCAGGGGATTGATCTGGCTGCCGGACTGGCCTCCCGGCTCGATCCGGTGCAGCGGCAACGGTTGGATGTCCTCGCTCCCACCCACCTACCGATGCCGAGTGGTTCCCGGCGGCGCCTGGAGTATGCGGCGAACGCCGCACCCATCCTGGCCGTGCGCTTGCAGGAGGTCTTCGGTCTCGCCGAGACCCCCCGGGTCTGCGGCGGACGGATTCCCCTGGTGTTGCACCTGCTGTCTCCCGCCCAACGCCCCATCCAGGTCACCCAGGATCTGGCGGGGTTCTGGAATCGCACCTACGCGGAGGTGAAGAAGGAATTGAAGGGTCGCTATCCCAAGCACTTCTGGCCGGACGATCCCTGGAACGCCCCCCCGACGGCGACCGTACGACCGCGTAAGCCGGGGAGCGCTTCATGATCCCGCTCACCAGGTCAGTCCAGGTATTCCAGGGCACCCGTTGGCTGAGCCTGAAAGACTGGGAGGCGCCTCTGGCCCGGGCCGGGATCGGGCCGGATGGCGGCTGGGTCGACTTGGAGCGGGGGGAACTGGTCTCCCGCTCGCCATCCACCCGCTGTTTCCGGTTGACGCTGGACAGCGGCGAGGTGGTGTATTTCAAGCGTTATCGCTATGCGGTGAAAAAATGGCTGGAGTTCTGGCTGCGGCCCGGCAAGGCGGCGGTCGAGGCCTTCGGCTATGCCCGGTTGGCGAGCCTCGGTATCCCCAGCCTGGATGTGGTGGCCTTCGGTGAACAACGGCTGTTCGGTATGCTCCAGGCCGCCTTCCTGGTCACCAGGGCGGTGCCCGACAGCCTGGATCTGGCCAGATTCGCCCAGGAGGTATGGCGCCCTCTGCCACCGCCGGAACGACGGCGTCTTTACCGGGAGATTGCGGGACAGTTATTGCTCCAATTGCAGCGGGCGCATGGGGCCGGGTTTTTTCACCATGATCTCAAATGGCGCAACATCCTCATCCAGCGGCAGGGAGACCGATTGGTGCCGGTCTGGATCGACTGTCCGCGGGCGGAGGAGAGGTCTCTGTTCCGACGCCGGGGGGTGGTGGTCGATCTCTCCGGCTTGGCGCGGTTGGCCCTCGGCTATTGCAGTCTGCGGGATCGCTACCGCTTCGTGCGCGACTATCTGGGGCCGGAGGCGGAGCGAGGAGCGGCCAAGGCCCTGTTTCGCGCCGTCAAGGCCCACCTCGATCGGCGACCTCCAACCAATATCGTTTCCGAATAGATGCTTTGTTTCCGAGTGGTCGGAGGCCGGCCCTGAATTCGCCGCTCTAATACCAATTCCTATTGGTTTATCCGCCTGAAAGCCATGGAGTAGGCTGGCGATGAGCGAAGCGAATCCCAGCCGCTTTGTTCGCGCAAGAAGCTGGGTTTCGGCGCTTCGCGCCTCAAGACCAGCCTACGAATATCAATAAGAAGGCGCCAAGAGGGAATGTTCCTCTGTCAGCCTTCCGGGCATCGACGAAAAATGGCCATTTTTCGTTCTTTTTTCGAGAACAATATCTCTTTATGAGTCGAATTGTTCTTGAATGGAGAACGAAAAATCGGCTACATCAGCCGAGGCCCGGAACCAGCCTGGCTGGTTCCCTTTCCTGTCATTCCATCACAGGGCTACAAAAGACACAGCCGCCCGGAGGCGGCTGTGTCTCGACTGGAAAGCCGGGAAGGCTAGGCGATCTGCACGATGATGTCATGCAGCACGCTGCCGGCGTGCTCCAGACGATCCGCGGCGTTGGACAGATGACGGTAGATCTCGCGACGCTTGAAGATCTCGATCACATACATCATCGCCTGGGCCTCGGCATTCTCGGATTTCTGATGCAGGGCCTGGATGATATGGTCAGCGTTGAAGAGTTCGGCCAGGGCGGCGCGGTAGACCTTCTCGGAGTTGCGTTCGGCCTTGCGGGCGGCCTGGGCGTCGGACTCGGCATGAGCCGGATGGGAAGACAGCTTGGAGAAACCGCTACGCAGGGACTCGGTTCCGTCCCGGATCAGCTCGGCGATGGCCACCATGTGCTGGTCGGGTTTCACGCCCAGGGTCTCCATCTCGCGCACCGTGGTCTTGGCATAGTTGAGGATCTCGTCGATGGCGGACACGGCGCGGTAGATGTCCTCGCGGTCCATCGGCGTGGCGAAGGCGCGGCTCAGGACCTCCATGTTGCGGGCCTTGATCTCGTCACCCTCTTTCTCCATGGCGCGGATCTTGGTGCCCAGCTCTTCGGTCGCACCGCCCTTCATGAACTCGACGAAGGCCTCCGTGGAACGGAGCACCAGGTCGCACTGCTGGTTCAGCATGCCGTAAAAATCCGGCATGCGCGGGAAGACGTTGTCCACCAGGCGGGAAATGACTGTATTGGAACCACCACTCATTGCAAATTCCTCTCAAATAAAAAATCGGTACAGGGGTAAAAAGGATAAGGTTTGGGAGATATCGCCGTTGTGCCTTGGCGCCTCGCTTACTTCACGAAGGGAACGACCGCGAGAACGGTCAGGGCCGCGACTATGCCTGCGGCGGGTATGGTAATCACCCAGGTGCTGACGATTTCTTTGGCCTTGGCCCAGCGCACCGCCTTGGGGCGTTCCCCGGCGCCGATACCCATGATGGCGGAACTCACCACATGGGTGGTGGAGACCGGGGCGCCAAGCACGGAGGCGGAGAGGATCAGCGAGGCCGAGGTGGCCTGGGCGGAGAAGGCGTGGATCGGGCGCACCTTGTAGATACCGAAGCCGACCGTGCGCACGATGCGCCAGCCGCCGGAGAGGATGCCCAGGGTGATGGCGATGGAACAGGCGAGGATGGTCCAGAAGGGCACGATGAAGCCGGGCTTGCCGGTGGCGGGATCGATGGCGGTCATGCCGCCCACCATGAGGATGAGGGTGATGGCGCCGATACTCTTCTGGGCGTCGTTGGAGCCGTGGGAGAAGGCCAGCCCGGCGGAGGTGAACCACTGGAACCGCCGCAACCAGGTGTTGGCCGAGGGTTTGGCCCGGGCCAGCAGGCGGAAGGTGACCCTATAAAGCAGAAAGCCCACCCAGAAGCCGAGAATGGGCGAGACGATGAGCGACAGGAACACCTTGGTCACCCCGGTGAACTTACCATGCATCAATTCGCTGAAGCCCCAGACCACATGATCGGCCCCCACCGAGATGATCACGGCACCCGCCAGACCACCGACGATGGCGTGGGAGGAGGAGGAGGGGATGCCGAACCACCAGGTGAGCAGGTTCCAGAAGATGGCCGCGAACAGACCACAAGCCACCACGGCGACCGAAAGCGCGGGCGGGACATCGCTCAGGGTGACGAACTTGCCGATGGTGTTGGCCACCGCCACGCCGCCCAGAAGCGGGCCGAGAAACTCGAAGGTCGCCACCACGATGACCGATTGGATCGGTGTCAAGGCCCGGGAGGCGATGACGGTGGCGATGATATTCGATGCGTCATGAAAACCATTCGTATAGTCGAAGAGCAGCACGATGGCTACACCTACAACCACTGTTGCAGTCAACACATCCATAACTTAGGAGCCTTTGTTGGTATAGTGTAAGAGGGAAACAGAGAGCCTCGACCTAGGGGTCGTGATGCGAATACTAATCAAAAATGGCCCGCCAGGTAAAGAATTCGTAATAATTGTAATATAGTAGATTCGCAACTTGTGATATGGCGCCCCAGCGGGACGGATCAGGGGCGAGGAGCCATTTCTACCAGGGGTTGCGGCGGAATCTGCCCCGTTCCGGACCGCTTTCAGGAAACATTCATCGACTCAGACCAGGCGGCCCATCCTCCATGTCGAACCCGCGCAGAATCTTTACCGGACGCATCATCGCCCTGGATCTGGAGGAGGTTCGTCTGCCCAACGGTCGACTGGCTGAACTCGAAATCGTCCGCCATCCTGGGGGCGCGGCGGTCGTGGCCCTGGATGCCCGGGGGCGGGTCTGTCTCCTGCGTCAATACCGTCATGCGGCCGGGGGATGGCTGTGGGAACTGCCGGCGGGCAAGCTGGACCCTGGCGAGGACCCGGCGCAGACGGCGAGCCGGGAACTCCTGGAGGAGGCGGGGGTGAGCGCGAGCCAGTGGTCATCCCTGGGGAGCTTCATCTCCTCCCCCGGGGTCTTCACCGAGGTGATCCATCTCTATCTTGCCCGGGGGGAGCTGTCGTCCTCGGCTTGGCGGCATGAGCCGGACGAGGCCATCGAGGTACATTGGATGCCTTTCTCACAGGCGCGGCAATGGGCGCTGGATGGTGAGATCCGAGATGCCAAGACCCTGGTCGGTCTGTTCCGCGCCAGTTTCATGCTGGCAAGGGACCTCGTCAGCGGAGGGGGCGCTATAGCCGAGTAGGGCGGATAAGCGGAGTGCATCCGCCATCCATGTAGCACTCCTCGCTTCGCTATCACGCCCTACAGCCCTCCGGGCATTGACCGAAAACGGCCATTCTTTGTTCTTTTTTAGAGAACAACATCTCATTATTATCGGCTATTGTTCTCCACTAGAGAACAAAAAACCGGGTAAAAGCACTCATGCCCGGGAGCGACGGCAGCCAGGTAGATGCTGTTATCTCGATCAAGCCCCATGAAGCCGTAGGGCGGCAACCCTTTGCCGCCATCAGGCAAGGGATCGCTCGGCAATCACCTCAATAGCTGGATTGCGAGCCGCTCATGTCCCAGGCATAGGTGCAATCGAGTTGGGCCAGCACCGCCATCATCCCCTGTTCCCCCCCCTGAACCATGACCCCCAGGGGGGAGGTCTGGTCGAAACGCCGGTTGGCCTGCTTCATCCAACGCCGCCTCATGTCCGGACTGGTGGGGAAGCTGGTGCGCAGGGCCTCGCCGATCCGCAACAGAAAGCGTGCCCGCTCCAGGACTTCCGGCAGATCCGGCAAGGGGGTGTGGCCGTCCAGATAACGCCCCAGGGTCCTGGGTTTGATCTCCTGGGGCATGGCGAGGAGGATGAGCATCTCCTTGGCCGGCATCCCCCAGTCGTTGAGGAGCGCCATGACGGCCTGGGTGAGGAGAAGGCGTTCCTCGATGGTGATCGGCTCCATTGGGGCTCCTGGCAATGACAAAGGTGTGACTTGAAGGGTGGCTGGAATGGTCTTGGTTCAGGTACCGAAGAGGCGATTCCACCAGCGTCGGCGGTTGGCCGGCAGCACCCGGGTGGAGGGCAGGTCGAGGGGCGGTAGTTTCGACAGAATCCAACCAGGTAAAGGGGGATTCTGGCTGTACCCGCAGGAGACCCCCAGATGATGGGGGTCATAGATCTTGACGAAGGAGGGGTGTTGCATGTCGTCGGCGTAGACGATGCCGCAATAGTCCTCATGGTGTTCCCGGCGGAGGAGCTGGTCGATCTCGAGGATGAAGGCGCTGAGCCTGGCGCCGCTCGCTGTCTCTTGGGGCGGCGGCTCGCCCACCGCATAGATGTACCAGCCTTCATCCGCCATGGCTCGCAAACGGCTCCAGAGGGCGTCCAACTGCGGCCAGCGTAAGGCGGAGATAAATCCACCATAAAAGGCCCGCATGAAGGCCTGGTCCTGATCGGTCGCCGCTCTGTTCACCCAACCACCTCCGACACCAAGGGCGCCATAGTACCTATCAGGCTATTGTTGGGTTGGCTGCCTGGGGTTTGCAAGCTTATGTATAATGAAATTTTTATGTTTATGGAGCTAGCAGGGTGATCGCCCAGTCTGTATTCGAGACCAATTTGCCTGGACTGCGCCTGCTTGGGCGTGGGAAAGTCAGGGATATCTACGAGGTCGATGCCGAGCACCTGTTGATCGTCACCACGGACCGCCTCTCGGCGTTCGACGTTGTCTTTTCCCAACCCATCCCCGGGAAGGGAGAGGTGCTCACCCGGGTGTCGAACTTCTGGTTCGGCCGTACCGCTCACCTGATTCCCAACCATCTTACGGATATCCCCCTGGCGGCGGTGCTGCCGGACCCGGGGCAGCGCGCCGGGCTCGGCGATCGGGCGATCATCGTGCGGCGGCTGGAGCCGCTCAAGGTGGAGGCAATCGTGCGCGGCTATATCATCGGCTCGGGTTGGAAGGAGTATCAAAGCAAGGGGAGTATCTGCGGGATCGGGCTGCCAGAGGGATTGCGGCTGGCCGAGAAACTGCCGGAACCCCTGTTCACCCCCTCGACCAAGGCCGAACTGGGCGCCCACGACGAAAATATCGATTTTTCCCAGACGGTCGACCTTCTCGGACGGGAGCTGGCCGAACAGGTACGGGACGCCAGTACCCGTATCTACATCGAGTGTGCCGCCCATGCCCGGGAACGGGGCATCATCATCGCGGACACCAAATTTGAATTCGGCCTCGACCGGGCCGGGCGGCTGCATCTCATCGACGAGGTCTTGACCCCGGACTCCTCCCGCTTCTGGCCCGCCGACGCCTACCGTCCGGGCACCAATCCCCCCAGCTTCGACAAGCAATACGTTCGCGACTATCTCGAAACCCTGGACTGGGACAAAACCCCGCCGGCGCCGCCGTTGCCGGAGGAGATCATTGCCAAGACTGCGGAAAAATACCAGGACGCCGAGCGACGGCTGACCAAGGGGCGGTAAAACGCGGGTATTGGATCGAAAAGATTTCTCTGTCCCTGGCCGTAGCGAAGGCGATGGCCAGTGTGAAAGGGGGATCAGATATCGGGGCGGCACTTAGGCGAACGAGTTCAGGGGATGGAGCCTGCACCAACGAAGAAAAACCACCATGCCCAGCGTCAGCTCACTTACGGTCACCGGTTACAAGTCCATACGCGCCTTGCGCGATTTCCACCTTACCAGCCTCAACGTCCTGATCGGCGCCAACGGTTCCGGTAAGAGCAATTTCATCGGTTTGTTTCGGCTGCTGAACGCGATGTACGAGCAGCAGTTGGCGCATTATGTCGACAAGCAGGGTGGGCCGGATGCCTTTCTGCACTGCGGTCGTAAGACCACACAACAGCTCCATGCCGAGTTTTATTTCGGCGCCAATGGCTATAAGTTCTGGTTGGAGCCTACAGCGGACAATCGTCTGAGCTTCAAGCGGGAGACGAGCTGGTTTCGTGGTGTATATTCTCCGAGAAAATCGGAAGAGGTTACCCTGGGGCAACATCACAGCGAGTCCAAGCTCAAGGAGGCGACCGACCCCTACTCGCCTTATGTGCGCCAAGCGGTCAGCCGATGGCGTGTCTATCATTTCCATGACACCAGCGAAACCGCTTTGGTCAAAGGGCGACATGCCGTCAACGACAATCTGTTGTTGAAGTCGGATGCTGCGAATCTGGCCCCCTATCTGCGCCGGCTGAGCCAGCGGTACCCACGGGAATATCGCCAAATCTTGGAAACCATCCGGCTCGTGGCCCCTTTCTTCGGCGATTTTGTGCATCGGACGGACGAAGACTACGTCGAGTTGGAGTGGACCCAGCGCGGTCAAGCCGATACGCCATTCAAGGCTCACCTCTTGTCGGATGGCACCCTCCGCTTCATCTGTTTGGTCACTTTGCTGCTGCAGCCGATGTCTTTGTTACCCGATACCATCTTGATCGACGAACCCGAGCTGGGTCTGCATCCATTCGCCATCTCGGTACTGGCCGATATCTTCAAGCAGGTGGCGGAACAACGGCAGTTGATCGTCTCGACCCAGTCGGTGGAGTTGGTCAACGAACTTTGCCCGAAGGATGTCATCGTCGTCGATCTGGAGGAGGGCGCGTCGAGCTTTCGGCGCTACACGGAAGATGAGCTGGCCGGTTGGCTCAGTGAATACGCCATGGGGGAACTGTGGAAGCGGAATATACTCGGCGGAAGACCCTGACATGGTGGAAGTGATCGTTTTTGCCGAGGGCCAGTCCGAGGAACAATTCATCAAGCGTGTGGTGGCGCCTGCGTTACACCCCCTAGGGGTGTTCCTCAAACCCCAGACGCTGAGGACCTCGCAGGATGCCGGAGGCGGGGCACTGAACTTCGACCGTCTGAAGTTTCATGCCCGAAATACGCTTCGGCAGCGGCCCAAGGCGATCCTGACCACATTTCTCGATCTCTACGGGCTCGACACAGGGTTTCCGGATTATCGGAAAGCGGCAGAAGAGTCCCGTCTGAGTGCTCGTGTCGCTTGTCTGGAAAGGGGCTTGCATGCCGCGGTGCGCGACTACGTGGACTGTCATCCGGAGCGCTTTATCCCTCATATTCAGCCATACGAGCTGGAAGGCCTGTTGTTCTCGGATGTGACGGCACTCTGTGAGATCGAGCCGGAGTGGAGGAGTTCCCTGAATCAGTTGCGGCGGATAAGGGAAGCCTTTGCTACGCCCGAGGAAATCAATGACGGCTACGAGACCAAACCATCGAAACGACTTGAGAAGCTGCTTCGCCCTGGCTACCGGAAGACCCGACATGCGCCTCTAGCCGCTGAGCGTATAACCCTTGATGTGATCGAAGCGGAATGCGTCCATTTTCATTCTTGGGTGGAAAAGCTTCGGGGGCTGTCGGCATCCGGAAATATATAAATTAAAATCATATATTATCATTGTTTAATCAATAAAGATTATGATATGGGCTATTTCAGCCCAGGCCCGGAGCCCTCCTAGTCTGGAAAGGCTTGATCCAATCCACGGGAAAGCGATCTCTCCCTTCCAGTTCAACCGCGATCCGGCTGGCCGTTGCGCCCCGGCTTGCCCTGCCACCGGAAGCGGGGGGAAAATCTCTCGGCAGACAGTGGGAACCCTGGGACGAGAGGCGTCGATCCGGTCTCGTGGTCAGGATGGCTCTTGCAAAAACGCCTCTGGAGTCCCATTCATGCCGCTAGAACGATCCTGAGAACCCAGGCCGCTAGCCCAGGGAAGCGGTGTCGGTGTCCCGGGGATGATTCAACAGCACAGGTGCGCGGGTCAGCGTTCGCCGCCTTCGGAAATCGAGCCTATCGAGTCGGGAGTATCAAAGAGATGTCGGAAGTCGTTGCAGTGACCAGAGAGCAAGTCGAGGGGGCGATCAAGACCTATATCGAGCCTCATCTGGGAAGGGATTTGGTCAAGGCCAAGTCGGTAAAGTCCATCGATGTTCGGGACGGTCAGGTAAAGATCGAGGTGGTACTCGGCTTTCCGGCCAAGGGCATCCAGGAATCCCTGGCCAAGACCCTGCGGGAGTTGGTGCAGGGGGTCCCGGGAGTGACCTCGGTCGAGGCCTCGGTGAGCTGGAAGGTGGTGGCCCACTCGGTGCAGAAATCCCTCAAGCCCATCGACAATGTGAAAAACATCATCGCCGTCGCCTCTGGCAAGGGTGGCGTGGGCAAGTCCACCATGGCGGTGAATCTGGCCCTGGCGCTCTCCGCCGAAGGCGCCCGGGTGGGCCTGCTCGACGCCGACATCTACGGCCCCTCCCAACCCCGCATGCTGGGTATCTCCGGCAAGCCCGAATCCAAGGATGGTCAGACCCTGGAGCCGATGTGGAGCTATCACCTCCAGGCCATGTCGATCGGCTTCCTCATCGACGAAGAGACCCCCATGATCTGGCGTGGCCCCATGGTCACCCAGGCGTTGGAACAACTTCTGAACGACACCAACTGGAGCGAACTCGATTATCTGATCATCGACCTGCCGCCCGGCACCGGCGACACCCAGTTGACCCTGGCGCAGAAGGTCCCGGTAGCCGGCGCCGTGATCGTCACCACACCCCAGGACATCGCCCTCCTCGATGCCCGTAAGGGCCTGAAGATGTTCGAGAAGGTGGAGGTGCCGGTGCTGGGCATCATCGAGAACATGAGCGTCCACATCTGCTCCAATTGTGGACATGCCGAACCCATCTTTGGTGAAGGCGGCGGCAACCGCATGGCCGAACAATATGGCGTTCCCCTGCTCGGGCAGTTGCCCCTGGATATCCGTATCCGCGAGGAGACCGACAACGGCAAGCCGACCGTGGTGGCCGATCCGGAATCCCGCATCGCCCAGATCTATCGGGAGATCGCCCGCAAGACAGCGGCCAAACTCTCCCTACAGGCCAAGGACTATGCGGCCAAGTTCCCGAGCATCATCATCCAGAATAATTGACCCTTACTTCCCCCTACTCTACACCTCGCTAGACTACTGAAAAGGCCAAGGAAGGCTGACGAAGCCAATCCCAGCCGCTCGTCTCCACCAAAAGCTGGGTTGCGGCGCTTCGCCCCTCAACCCAGCTACAGGGTATCCGCTGTGAGGGCATGGGCGGCTTCCGGGCCTCGGCTGAAAATGGCCATTCTTCGTTCTTTTTTCGAGAACAATGCGCTAATAGAAGACGAATTTGTTCTCTAAAGGAGAACGAAAAATCGGCCCATAGCGCCCATGCCCGGAGGCGCCGGAAGCAGAGGGGGCCAGCGCTCAGGGTTCAGCTAATGGGACTTGGTATAACCCCAGGGCTTGCGGGTATCATCTCCGCTTCATTTCCTCCAGCTTTCGGTTCCCAGACATGACGGCACAGATCCTCGACGGCAAAGCCATCGCCGCCACCCTTCGCGAGCGCATCGGTCACTCGGTCTCCGCGCGACTCTCCAGCGGTGCCCGCCCACCTGGGTTGGCGGTGGTCCTGGTTGGGGAGAATCCGGCTTCCCAGGTCTATGTGCGCAACAAGCGTCGCGCCTGCGCCGAGGTGGGCTTTTACTCCGAATTGCACCAACTGCCTGCCGATACCTCCCAGGCCGCCTTGCTCGAACTCATCGATCGCCTCAACGCGAGCGAGATCATCGACGGCATCCTGGTACAACTGCCGCTGCCCAAACACATCGACGAGGAGGCCATCATCGAAGGCATCGCCGTGACCAAGGACGTGGACGGTTTCCACCCCTACAACATTGGTCGACTCGCCCTGCGTATGCCGGTGCTGCGCCCCTGCACCCCCAAGGGGGTGATGACCCTCCTGGAGCACACCGGACAGAAACTCGAAGGGTTGGACGCTATCGTCATCGGTCAGTCCAACATCGTCGGACGCCCCATGGCGCTGGAACTGCTGGCGGCCCGCTGCACCATCAGCGTCTGTCACAGTCGCACCAAGCATCTGGCGGCCAAGGTCCGCGAGGCCGATCTGGTGGTGGCCGCCGTGGGCCGGGCCAATTTCGTGCAGGGGGACTGGATCAAACCCGGGGCCCTGGTGATCGATGTCGGCATCAATCGACTGGACAACGGCACCCTGGTGGGGGATGTGGATTTCGCCGCCGCCCGGGAGCGGGCCGGCTGGATCACGCCGGTGCCAGGTGGGGTCGGTCCCATGACCATCGCCAGCCTGCTGGAAAACACCCTGCAAGCGGCGGAGTTGCGGGCGGTGAAAGGCTAATACCATTTCTCGATAGGTATTATCGATATTCGTAGGCTGGTGTTGAGGCGCGAAGCGCTGAAACCCAGCTTCTCAGTAGCTGGGATTCGCTTCGCTCATCGCCAGCCTACCTCATGGCTTTCAGGCGGATAAACTAATAGGAAATGGTATTAGGTATAAACTCAGCCGCGACGCCAACTGGTGCCTTGAGGCCCATCCTCCAAGAGAACACCCGCCTCCTGAAGTTCTTTTCTGATGCGATCCGCCTCGGCCCATTGCCTGGCCTGGCGGGCCGCCGTGCGTTGGGCGATCAGCGTCTCGATCTCGGCTTCGGTGTACTTACCACCGTATTTGAGTTCTAGAGATACACTCACCTCGCTCCCATCAAACGCTCTTACTTCCCCCAAAGGGATCTGGCCTTTCAAGTACGACTCCGGATCCTTCTGTAACAGACCGAGAATCCCCCCCAGGGATATCAGCTCAGCGCCCAGCTCGGCGGCGCCGGGCTCGTTTTCGGCTTTCTTGCGATTGATCTCCCGCGCCAGGTCGAACAAGACGGCCATGGCCTCGGGGGTGTTGAAGTCATCATCCATGGCGGTCATGAAGCGTCGGCGGAACTCGGTGTGCCCCAGGTGTCCCGCCGGGGGGAGACCGCGTAGGGCGGTGTAGAGCCGGGTGAGCGCGTGGCGGGCGTGGCGCAGATTCTCGTCGTCGTAGTTGAGCGGGCTGCGATAGTGGCTGGCGAGGATGAAGTAGCGCACCTCCTCGGGTTCGAAGTTGCGTAACACCTCCCGCACGGTGAAGAAGTTACCCAGCGACTTCGACATCTTCTCATCGTTCACCCGCACGAAACCGTTGTGCATCCAGAAGTTGACGAAGGTCTCGCCGGTGGCGCCCTCGGACTGGGCGATCTCGTTGTCGTGATGGGGAAACTGGAGATCCATACCGCCGCCGTGGATGTCGAAATGATTCCCCAGGGCGCGGGTGGACATGGCCGAGCATTCGATATGCCAGCCTGGTCGACCCGGTCCCCAGGGGGAATCCCAGCTCGGTTCCCCGGGTTTGGCCGCCTTCCAGAGGGCGAAATCCAAGGGGTCCCGTTTGGCCTCGTCCACTTCCACCCGCGCCCCCGCCCGCAGATCCTCGATGGCCTTGCCGGACAGGCGCCCATAACCGGGAAAGCTGGACACCCCATAGTAGACATCGCCGTTGTCGGCCACATAGGCATGACCGCGATGAATGAGGCGGGAGGTCATGGCGAGGATCTCGGTGATATGGTCGGTCGCCCGCGGCTCCAGCGTGGGCGGCAAGACACCGAGCTTGGCCGCGTCTTCGTGCATCGCCTGGATGAAGCGCGCGGTCAGGGCGTCGATGGCTTCTCCGTTCTCGATGGCGCGGCGGATGATCTTGTCGTCGATATCGGTGATGTTGCGCACATAGGTGACTTGATAACCGAGGTGTTGGAGGTAGCGGTAGACCATGTCGAACACCACCATGACCCGGGCATGGCCGAGATGGCAGTAGTCATAGACGGTCATGCCGCAGACGTACAGGCGTACCCGGGGCGGGTCGATGGGGAAGAAGGGTTCTTTTTGATTGGTCAGATTATTGTGGATGTTCAGCATCTCGGTTCTCGTGTGGATCTGGGCCGCGGCGGTGCCGTGACCAGCGGCTCATGGTAGCGAAATCCCGGAGCAACGCCAAAACTCCCGGAGTGACCGTGTAGGGAGCAAATAAACTGTCCGGTGTTGTAGCACATGATCTGTCCGGTGTAGTGGATGCCGAGGAGGTACCCGATGAACCGAACGAAACTGTTACAGGAGATCCGGAAGATGCGATTTGAAGAGG
>JBPOHE010000047.1:0-13316 GCA_052035915.1 Pseudomonadota bacterium | reverse complement strand
CGGACAAGTAGCTGGGATTCGCTTCGCTCATCGCCAGCCTACCCATGGCTTTCTGCCTGCCTTCTATGATTCTGTCGTCTCAGGCGGCTCAGGTGCTCCCGTCGATGGCGGATAACCTAATAGGAATTGGTATAACGAGGTAGTGTCCCAGGAAGTCGTCGTCGGGGCTGACCCGTTCGCCCCTCGGTGCTCCCGGGCCTGGACACTTTAGGCCGATTTTTTGTTCTCGTATGGAGAACAAAGCCTTTATTGAATCCAGCATTGTTCTCTTGAAAAGAACGAAAATAGCCATTTTCCGCCCATGCCCGGAACCATGGATCGCGAATACCCTTTCCTCTCGGGTCTTGCGTTCAGCGGCCAATGCGGGGATGGCACCCGCGCCCGAGCAGTCGGCAGGCCGGAATGTATTCGGAGACGATATACGACCACCGGGGTGGCGGGACCGCCAGTCTGTTCCCGCCCAAGGCTGGTCTCAGGTGGTGGGCTCTTCCCAGAGATCTGGTTGTTGGTCGGTGGGGGTGGCCTTCCTATGGCTTTCCCACCAGCGCCGATAGGCGTCGTCGGCCGCCAGCAGCTTGGATGTGGCGGTGGCGAGACGGGAACCACTCGTGTCGTCGATGAGGATCTCCACCTCGATAAGGCCGCTACGGATCTTTGTCACCTGAATCTCGACTCGAATCTCGTCCCCCGGGCAGACCGGACGGCGGAAACGTTCCGGGGTGAAGGTGAGCCCCAGACAGCCATCTCCAGGAAAGCGGCTGCCGAAGATCCCGGTCACGGCAATCTGGATCAGGCCACCGGGAACCACGATATCCCGGACACCGGGAAAGCGCAGCCTGGCCGCCTCGAGGTCATGGTGGATGGCGTTCATATCGCCGCAGAGGGCGCAATATTGATCGACCTGCTCGCGGGTGAAGCTCAGGGTTTCCTGATGGCGCATGCCAACCTTGAGCATGGAGGCGGTATGGCAATGGGTGGTGGTCATGAAATGGCTTTCCTCGGCGGCCGTTGGACACATGGAGGCGTTCTCTCCCACCGCCCTGGGAAAGGCATGGGGACTGAGGGGAAACTCGGAAAGGCGGGTGTCACCAGAGTCTTCCGAGCAGGAAATAGATGGAACTGGTCCCTTCTCCGGAGACACCCCAGCCCAGATAGGCGGGACCCAGCCAGGAGTCGGCGCCGATGAAGAGACTGCCGCCGTACCTGGTCTTTTCCGGATTCAGGGGTTGCTGGTCCGCACCGAGGAGGTCCAGATCCCGCAAGCGACCCACCTCCAGGGAGCCACCGGCGTAGATACCTCGACCCAGGGGTGGGGTGAGGCTGGCGATGCGACGGTAGTAGATGAGGCTGCCGAACATGAGTTCGTTGCCGCGAAAGCGTTCGTTGGGATAACCGGAAAGGTTGAGAAAACCGCCCAAGGCGAACTGGTCGTAATAGGGCATGGATTGGCCGAAGCTGGTGCCGGCCCGCAGGTTGGCGATGAAAGTATCGGCCTCGAAGCTGTAGGCGCCGATCCAACGCCCCTCCAAGCGGCTGAATTGGTAATCCGCGCCCATGGCCTCCAAGGGGTTGAGCAGATTGAGCATGAAGAGACTGCCCTGACGGGGGGCGAAGGCGCTGTCGAGAGAATCCTCCAGCAGGCTCATACGTATCCCGGAGTCGATGGCTGTCCCTTCGGGGAGAAAATTCTCGCCCGTGTCGACCTTGGCCTGGTTCAGACCCAGATAGGGTCCGAGCCGCCATTCCCAGTGGTTGTTGAAACTGCTTCCCAGGTCGGCACCCAGGCGCTGACGCAGGACGTTGTACCGGGCGATCCGGCGACGGCCTTCGTAGATGCTGAGTGGGGTCACGCCGAGATCAAGGGAGGCGGCGACAAAACCGGCGCGGTCGAGCCGGAAGGGTTGATAAAACTCGGTGTAGAGCCTGGGTTCGTTGCCCAGGGTGATCTCGCTGGTCCAATCGGCGCCGAGTTCGTTGATCCAGGTGCGGCGATAGGTACCGCGGATGCCGAAGCGTTGATCGCCCTGCATGTCGCTGGCCAGCCCGAGGCCGAAACTCAGGTAGCCCGGTCCCCAGGATTTTTCGACGGCGTCCAGGATGAGGAGATTGCCACGGGTATCCGGCTTGTATTGGTAACTGATGCGCTCGAAATCGCCCTGACCGTAGAGACGTTGGATCTCATGATCCAGTTCGGCGCGGTTGAGGTCCTGTCCGGTGAATTGGCTCTTGAGGGGATTGAATACCGAAGGATTGACCTGCTGGATGCCGGCGATCCGCACCTCGTCGATGTGTTCCCGCTCGGGTTTCCGCGGACCGAAGTGTTCTTGGCGCCAGGCGGCGTATTCGCTTTCGCTGAGCCGGTAGCGGGCAAGCTGGGGGGCCATGGTGCGCGCTGCCGCCTCGCCGATGGCGATCGCCTCCCGGGCGCGCTTGAAATCGGCGGCGGTGATGTCACCCAGTTCCGGCACGATCAGCACATCCTTTTTCGGGTCCAACTGCTGGAGCGAGGTCTTGACGTTGTCTTCGGTGAGGATGGCGATCATCTGCCCGAGCACCCCGATCATGGTACCGAGCTGCTCGGCCTTGAGATAGCTGGAGCCGAGATTGACGGCGATGATGACCTCGGCCCCCATGGCCCGGGCGATATCCACCGGCAGATTACGCACCAGACCGCCGTCGACGTAGATGTGCCCCTCAGTCTCCATGGGGGCGAAGAGGCCGGGGACGGACATGCTCGCCCGCATCGCCACCGGCAGAGGGCCATGGTCGAACACCCGCATGGCGCCGTTTTCGAGATCGGTCGCCACCGCGCGGAAGGGGATGGGGAAAGCGTCGAAGTGTTGCAGTCCCTCCGCGTTTCGCGCCAGATCGGCGAAAAAGAGCTGCACCTTCTGTCCCGCCAGGGTGCCCTTGGGCAGCCGCACCTCGCCATCCCGGACCCCGATGGTGAAATCCCAGGTGGGTCGATAGGACTCCTGCTTACGTCGTGCCGGCCACTCCTCCCGGGGCGGATCATCGGTAAAGAGATCCCCCCAATCGACGCCCGTGACCCGTCGCTCCATCTCCTCCAGGGGCAGACCGCTGGCATAGACGCCCCCCACCAGGGCGCCCATGCTGGTGCCGGCGATGCTGTGGATGGGGATGCGCAGCTCCTCCAACACCTTGAGCACCCCGATGTGAGCCGAGCCACGGGCGCCGCCACCGCTGAGCACCAGCCCGATGCGGGGCACCGCGGCGATCTCCAGCGACCAGGCGCCAAGCAGGACGAATAACAGTAGTCGGATCTTCATCTCGGCTTCTGTGAGTGAACCGCGGCCTCAGTCATGTCGATTCGGCGGCGGCAGCCGCAGGCGCAATTCCACTGGCTGGCCGGCCCGACGCCGCAGACGGGTATTGAGCGTCTCCACCAGCACCGAAAAGGCCATGGCGAAGTAGATGTAGCCCTTGGGGATATGGAAGCCTAGCCCTTCGCCGATGAGGGCCACGCCGACCAGGATCAGAAAGGAAAGGGCCAGGATCTTGAAGGTGGGATGCCGCTCGACGAAATCGCCGATGGGCCCGGCCGCCACCATCATCACCAATACCGCCGCCATCACCGCCGCCACCATGACCGGGATCTGTTGCGCCAGGCCCACGGCGGTGATCACCGAATCCAGGGAAAAGACGATATCGATGATGCCGATCTGCAGGATGATGCCGACAAAGGAGGCCCCGGCCTGTCCCTGGACGGGATCGGCATGTTCCTCGCCTTCGAGGTTGGCATGGATCTCCATGGTGCTCTTCGCCAAAAGGAAGAGTCCGCCGCCGATGAGGATCAGATCCCGGCCGGAGACCGCGTAGCCCAAGAGGCTGAATAGCGGCGTCGTCAATTGCATCACCCAGGTCAGTGAGAGCAACAGCAGCACCCGGGTGAGCATGGCGAATCCCAGACCCAGCAGCCGGGCCTGGGGACGTTGCGCCTCGGGAAGCCGTCCCACCAGGATGGTGAGGAAGATGATGTTGTCGATGCCGAGGACGATCTCCAGGGCAGCGAGGGTCAGGAAGGCCAGCCAGGCCTGGGGGTCGACTAAGAGTTCCACTTATTATCACTCGCGCATGGGATGGAAATGTGTATGTACTGAACTGAACCGCGACCAAGCCCGAGGCTCACTTCAGGAATATCGCCCCCAGGTCGTAATAGAACACCATGGTCAGGATACCGACCAGGGTGATGATGAGGAAGGAGACCAGGAGTTGGCGGAACAGCACCCGATGGCCGAGGCCGAACACCAGAAAGAGTTTCATGAAGGTGTTGGAGATCGCCCCCAGGACCAGATTGAAGCTGCCCCAATCCAGGCTGATCAGATTACTCTGTTGCAGCGCGCTGATGGAAAAGGCGATGGCGTCGGCATCGGTGAGACCGCTGACCAGGGCCACCACCGGCAGCCAGGAGGTCCCCAGATAGGTGGTGGCCAGGCGGGTGACCATGAGGATGACGGCGAACACCAGGCCAAAGGCAATGGCGGACTGAAGGCTGAAGGGGTTATCGAAGCGCACACTGACCTCCCCAGTGGCCTGATTCCTGGCGCGACGGTAGAGGAAATATCCCAAGAGAAAACCGGTCGCCCCCATCACCCCCAGCGGGACGGCGATGTGGCGCATCAACGCCTGGTTGACGAAGGCGATTTCCAACACCAGGCGGGGAAACATCACCGAACTGGCGAGTAGGATGGCCATGGCAAAGAGTCGGTTGGCCTGGGGGGTCTCGGTGCTGCGCTTGGCGAAGCTCAGGGTGGTAACGGTGCTGGAGACCAGCCCGCCGATCACCCCGGTGAGGCCGATACCCGCGCCGCTGCCGATGACCTTGATCAGCCCATAGCCGACGAAACTGATGAAGGACACCAGCACCACGATCAACCAGATCTTGTAGGGCTTGAGGGAGGAGAACATCACATCGAGGAACTCGATCCCCAGGCGGGTGCGCACCATGTTGCCAGGGGCCACCTCCTCCGCCCGGGTACCCTGATAGCGACCGATCAACTTGCCCTGGCGCACATCCGTGACCTCCATGATCCCCAGCAGATCCCAACTTGGGGTGAAGATCTCCAGCTTTTCCCCCACCGTACCCTGTTTGCCGGCCTCCAGATTGGAGACGACCCAACCGCCGGCGAGATCCACCTCCTTGACGCTGCCGATCTGCAGGCTGAGGTAGTTGTCGAGGGATTGGCGCGGCAACACCGGCAGGATGATGAAGGTGATGGTGAGGAAGAGCACCACCGCCCGCATCTCGGCGATCTGGACCTGGGCGCGGAAACGCTTGATGGTCTGTTTCCAGAACAACACCATGAGCATGAGGATGGCCAGCGCGATGCCGAGTTCGAACAGCCCGTGCATGATGAGGAGGCCGAGGAAGAAGGTGAGTATCGCCGCCAGTTCGCTGGTGATCCCGGGCCCGTGTCCCCGATTGGCCCAGTAGGATGAGAGCACCAGGGCGAGGAAGCCGGCGAACCCGGCCAGGATCAGCCAGGCGTTGTCGTAATGCTGGGCGGCGAAGCTGCTGACGGCGCCGAGCAGGGCGAAGAGCACGAAGTCCCGGATGCCGAGCGAGACGCTTTCTTCGTCGCGCATCTCCCGTTCCAGGCCGATGATGAAGCCGAGAATCGCCGACAGGCCGAATTTGATGAAGAGAAACAGCAGATTGTCTTGCGGCATGGGAAACCTCTCGCGGCAGGAGCGGATGAACCCGGACCATCCCAAGGGCTGATCGGACCCGGGCGGATGCCGGTAGTATGGGTATTTTCAGCCCCAGGAAAAAGGGAGGGTACCCGGTTGGGGCGATCGGTGGTGAGTAAAAATCGTCCGCCAGCGTGAAATCCTTTGCTGGTGAGGGGTACCGACCGTTGCCACCAAGTTATCCACAGCCTCATGCACAGTCATTGTGGATAGTTGCGCTGGAGTCGATCTCAAGGCGATGCCGCTGTGTAGGTTGGCTTGACAACGTCAACCCAACATTCCAAACAGCACCGGCGAGGAGTGCTGGATTGCGAAATACACAACCCAACCTACGAGATGATCCAGAAAGCAGGGGGGATAAGGCGCATCAAGCGCCACATCCACCGATTAGAAAATGGTGGAGGCGTTGCGCCCTTCGGCTGTTCAACGAGTTCAGGGTTCAGTGCCGGCTTATCCCACCCTGGATCAGGGTCGTATCACCGGCAGAAGAAGACAGAGGGAAGTCTTGGCCCGAAGCTGTCCCTCAACCTTTACCAGCTATAGAGAATCCACTGGGGCACGGCGATGTTACGGACATCGTTGTAACGGACGTCGAGCACTCCGTCCCCATCGGTATCCAGCAAATAATAGGGCGGACCATTTTTGGGGCTGATCTTGACCATGTAGACCTTGCCCTCGGCGTGGTATTCCTGCACGGTGCCCCGCTCGCTTTCGATAATGCGGACATCGGGTTCGATATTCTCATCGACGGATTGGATCACGTCCGGAGGAGAGGCTGAAGCGGGGGTGTCTTCGGCCCCGAGCCCAAGGGACGGAACAAGGAGAAGCAGGCTAAGCCAGCCTCGGAAACCAAGCAGGGAATGCGTCATGGGAATCGTTCCTGGGAAGCCTGTCGTGAGTTCATCATAGTATACAGCCATGGCGGAAGGTCCCGATGTCGACAGCCGTCGTTCGGCTGTGTCATCGCGGCTCCGGCGGACCCGGCTTGGCGGCCACCCGGTCGCGCAGATAGACAGGCAAAGCCAGTTCCGCCGCCACCGCCAGACCCCGGGCATAAGCATCCGCACCCAGGAGGGCCACATCCCGGGCGCTGGTGAGGAGATCCGGAGAGACCCCGGCCAGGGCGGCGCCCAGGCGTTGACCCAGCACGGCGCCGTAGGTGCGCCAACCGCTTCCGGCCCCTTGCCAATCGCCCCCGCTCGGGAGGCTGACCCGGTCGGCCGTCGCCACTTCTTCGGCCAGGCATGGGTGCACGAGCCCCCTCTCCCCGACCTCGTACGCGGCCCAATAGACCTCGCCCATGCGGGCATCGAAGGCCGGGAGGATCCGCCGCGCCCCGGATTCTCGGACCAAGCCTTGGGCCAGGGCCGCCAGGGTCGAGATTGGCACCACCGGAAGCTCGGCGGCGAAGGCCGCCCCCTGGACCACGCCGGTGGCGATGCGCACCCCGGTGAAGGAACCCGGACCCCGACCGAAGGCGAGGGCATCGAGATCGGCGAGACGTAGACCGGCCTCGACCAGGAGTTCATCCATCATGCCGAGGATGAGTTCCGAGTGACCCCGGGGTTGGACCAGAAAGCGTTCCCGCACCTCGGTCCCGATCAGCAGGGCCGCCGAGCAACTCTCCGCGGCCGTCTCGATGGCCAGAATCTTCAAGGTTCGCATCAGTCTTCCGCTTTGCCCTTTGCCGCGCTGGACGCCGCCTTTTCCGCCGCGAAAAACCGTTTTACCTCGGCAAAATTCCGGGTTTGGCGCATGGGTGGCAGTGAATCCAGAAACAGCCGACCATAGCCCTTGGTCAGCAGACGGGGATCGCAGAGGACCAGCACCCCGCAGTCCTGTTCGTCCCGGATCAGTCGCCCGGCCCCTTGCTTGAGGGCGATGGCGGCCTGGGGAATCTGATAGTCGAGAAATGGATTGCCTCCCCTCTCGCGCAGGGCGTCGAGCCGGGCCTGTAACACCGGATCGTCCGGGGCGGCGAAGGGCAGTTTGTCGATAAGCACGCAGGAGAGGGCGGAGCCCCGCACATCCACGCCTTCCCAGAAGCTGGAGGTGCCCAGCAGCACGGCGTTGCCCAAGCGTCGGAAGCGTTCGATGAGTTCGTTGCGCGGTAGGCTGCCCTGGACCAGGAGGGGAAAGGGAAGTCGGCCCTCCAGGCTGGCGGCGACCTGCTGCAAGGCCCGATGACTGGTGAACAGGAGAAAGGCGCGGCCTCGGCTCGCCTCCAGCACCAATTCCGCCAGCTCGCAGAGACGGGCGATATATCTCGGATCGCTGGGATCGGGCATATCCTCGGGAAGGTAGCAGAGGGCCTGTCGTGGGTAGTCGAAGGGACTCTCCCAGCGATTGGTCCTGGCCTCCCCGATGCCGATCTGGCGGGTGAAATGCTGGAAACTCTCCCCCACGGCCAGGGTCGCGGAGGTGAAGACCCAGGCCTTGGCCTGGCTCGCCATGCGCGCCCGGAACAGATCCGCCACCTCCAGCGGGGTCGAACTGAGTCGGAAACCCTGTCGATAGACCTCGAACCAGCGTATCTGGTCCTCATCCTCTTCCCGGCGTACCTGGGCGAGGCGCTGATCGAGGGTCTGACAACGTTGTCGGCAGGCCTCCAGTCCCTTGCCGCGCCCAGCCGCCTCATCGAGCAAGGTGCCGAGCCGCCCTAGTTCCCGCTCCAGATGATTCAACCCACCCTCGATCCTGGTATCCCGGGTGATCTCCCGCCAGGGAGCACGTTTGGTTTCGGCGCCGAAAGCCAGGCGCAGATCCTGGACCAGGCCGGCCACCTTGACCAATTGGCGCGGCAGCTCCGGCCAGTCCCCGGCCTCCCGTTGGTATTCCTTCTCGGTATCCCGCAACAGATCCAGGAATTGACGGGCGCTCACCGAGGTACCGAAGAAGTCGCTCGCCACCTCGGGCAATTGATGGGCCTCGTCGACCAGGATGGCGTCGGTGGCCGGCAACAATTCGCCGAAGCCTTCGTCTTTGATGGCGAAATCGGCGCAGAGGAGGTGATGGTTGATGACGACCAGGTCGCTTTCCTGGGCGCGCCGTCTCGCTTCGAGCAGATGGCATCCCTGATAGCTGGGGCATTCGGGCCCCAGACAGTTGTCCGTCGTCGAGGTGACCAGGGACCAGACCGGGGCGTCCTCGGGAAAACCGGTGCATTCGGCGATATCCCCGGTCTTGGTGCGACCGGCCCAGGTGCGGATCTGGGCCAGTTGACGGGCGCTGATGGCCGCGTCCCGCCGGGAATCGATCTGGGCGATATCCAGCCGATGGCGACAGAGATAGTTTCCCCGGCCTTTCAACAAGGCGATACGGGCGCCGCTCCCCAGGGCCTTGCGCACCTGGGGCAGATCCCGATGGAAGAGTTGTTCCTGGAGATTCTTGGTGCCGGTGGAAAGGAGCAGTTTGCGACCGGATAGCAGGGCGGGGACGAGATAGGCGAAGGTTTTGCCGGTGCCCGTGCCCGCCTCGCTGACCAGAATGCCGCCATTGGCCAGGGTCTCGGCCACCGCCTCGGCCATGGCCAGTTGCTGGGGCCGAAAGCGATAGCCTGGGATATCCCGGGCCAACGGCCCCTTGGGACCGAAGATCGCGGCAAGCTCGCTCACCGGCGACGGGGATATGTGCCCAGGAGGGGAACCCCGGCTCCCACCCCGGGGCCGGGGGGATGACTCACGCCGATCCGCCGCCAAGGATGGCGTGGGCGAGCTCAGCTGGCTCTGAGAATGGAGGCGTGGATTCCGAGCCATCCGGTCTGCTTCTGCTTCGCCAGGGCGATGAGGTTGGCATTGTCCCGCTTGAGCCCCTCGTCGGCTCCCGCCAGGCTGCTGGATTTCGCCGCCAGTTCGGCCGCCTCTCTGGTTCGGCCCTGATCCAGACGCACATGGGCCAGCCGATTCCAGACGTAAGGATTCTGGGGTTCGATACGTTGGGCGCGCTCCAAGACCGAGGCGGCCCGTCCCAGATCGCCCTCGGCCCGCATGCGATCCGCTTCCTTGATCAGGGTGGTGACCGCGGAGGAGGCCTTGGGGGCACTCGGCACCGTGGTCGGCGGTTTACTCAGCATCGCTGTCTGTAGCGGCTCGGATGGCCCCTCGGGCGTCGGACCCAGGCGGGGAGAGGGCGTCGGCGTCGCCAAGGGGGTGGTTTCCCTGGGTGGCGGCTGGACGGCCGCCGTCGCGACCGGTGCCGGGGCCGTGGGCGGGTTTCCGCTCGCCAAGGGTGTGGCGCGCTCCATCGATGGTGGTCTCCAGGTGGAGGTCGATTCGGTGGTCGCCGGCAGGGTCTCGAAACTCGGGCCGGATGAAGTATCCGCGGGCGGGATACCTTGTCCACCCCGGCCCAGCGTGGCTGGCCCGGCTTGGGTCGTTCGCGGCGGATAGCCGCCGGAGGTTCCCCGGCTTGAGCTTTGGGGCGGCGACCGGCTTTGGCCGGCGTCCACCACGGGAGCCAGCTCTCGACGTCCGCCGGAACTACAGCCGGCGGCGAGCATCGCCAAACCAAGCATGATCAAGGGGAGCCGGGTTGGAAGCATCATTGGTCTGACCACCTCTGGTAATAGGTATCTTCTGGCGTTTCGCCACCGCAATTGCCGGCCAACCTGGGCACCGAACCCCTGATGAAGGGCAGGCGGCGGGCCGTCTCGCAATGTTGGTCGGTCAACATGCCGGTGGCAAGATCAACGGTAGCAAAATCCACCCCTTCCGGCATGACTGGGTTGAGGGGCAGCGGATGCAGGCGTTGCATCATCTCGCCCCATACCACCATGGCCCCCTGGGCGCCGCTCAAGCCGGCCGGCTGATTGTCGTCCCGCCCGACCCAGGCGACCGCCACCTTGTCGCCGCTGAAACCGGCGAACCAGCTATCCCGCAGTTCATCCGTGGTGCCGGTCTTGCCCGCGATGCGCAAAGCGGCCCCCAGTTTCTTTTCCAGGGGTTTCCCGGTCCCGCTCCGCACCACCTCCTGCATCGCCCAGGTCAGGAGATAGACCCCCTGGCTGTCAGCCACCCGGTCGACCTGGAGCGGGTAGCGGTGCAGGGCCTTTCCCGAGGCATCCATGATCTCCCTGATGGCCCGCAGGGGGGAGCGGAAACCACCGGCGGCGATCGTCTGGTAGATCTGGGCCACCTCGATCGGGCTGAGGGAGACCGAACCCAGCAGCATCGAGGGATAGGCCTCGAAGGGGCGGGTCGCCCCCAGTTTTTGCAGGGACTCGGCGACCGGTTTGACGCCCAGATCCAGGCCCAGCCGCACCGTGGCCAGGTTGTAGGAATGGCTCAGGGCGGAGAACAGGGGGATCTCCCCATGGGGCTTGCGATCGTAGTTGTTCGGACTCCAGGCCTCGCCGCGGGAACCCTTGATCCGCAGCGGGGTGTCCGAGAGCTTGGTGACCAGGGAGTAACGTTGCGGTTGCGACAAGGCCTGTAGATAGACTACCGGCTTGACCAGTGAACCTATGGGCCGCACCGCATCCAGCGCCCGGTTGAAACCGGCGTAGTCGGGATCCCGTCCACCCACCAGCGCCAGGACCTCTCCGCCGGAAGAGCTGACGACCACGGCGGCGCCTTCGAGGTCGTTGATTTTCTTTCCCTTGGTCCGCTCCAGGGCGGGCAGCTCGCGGGCCAGGGTCTGCTCGGCCTGGGTCTGCGCCTGGGGGTCCAGGGTGGTGAAGATGCGCAACCCCTCCGAGGTGAGGTCTTCCTCCCGGTAGTCCCGTCGCAATTGGCGACGCACCAGGTCCATGAAGGCCGGATAGGCCCCGTTCGCCCGTCCGGCCTGGGTGGTCACCCCCAGTGGCGTGGCTATGGCGCGGTCCGCCTGGTCCTTGGTGATCAGACCCTGTTCCAGCAGCACGCCGATGACCAGATCGCGTCGACTCTTGGCGCGGTCTGGATGGCGGCGGGGCTCGTAGTAGGACGGCCCCTTGACCAGCCCCACCAGCAGGGCCAGGCGGGGGAGATCCAACTCTTTCAGGGGACGACCGAAATACCAGTGACTGGCCAGACCGAAGCCGTGGATGGCGCGGTTGCCTTCCTGACCGAGAAAGATTTCGTTGCAGTAAGCCTCCAGGATCTCATCCTTGGAATAGTGCCATTCCAGCACCAGGGCCATGGAGGCTTCGTTGATCTTGCGCCAGAGGCTGCGTTCGTTGGTAAGAAAGAAGTTTTTCACCAACTGCTGGGTGAGGGTGCTTCCCCCCTGCACCAGGCCGCCCGCCATGATGTTCGCCAGCATGGCGCGGGCGATGGCCTTGGGATCCAGCCCATGGTGTTGGAAGAAATCCCGGTCCTCCACCGCCAGCAGGGCGGCGATCAGGGTATCCGGGATCTCCTGGCGACGCAGCAGTACCCGGTCTTCCGCGTGGGTGGTGTAGAGGCTGCCGATCATGGGGGGATCGAGTCGCAACAGAGGGATCTCGGTTTTTTTCTGCGCATCCTGGAGTTGTTCCAGGCCGTTTTCATTAAAGCGCACATCGATGAAGCGCTCCGGTTCGGTCCCATCCCAGAACTCGAAACCGCGGGTGCGCACCAACACCCGATTGCCGGTTCGGTTAAAGGTCCCGGAACTCCGGGGTTCGGCCACCGGGAGATAGCCCAACCAGTGCAGTTCCCGGGCAAACTCCTCCAGGCTCAGAGGGGCTCCGGCATAGATCTCCAACGGACGGGCAAACACCCGGGCCGGTACCGCCCAGCGTTTCCCCTCGAATTTGCCGCGGACGACCTGATCCACATAAAGCAGATAGAGACCGCCGGCCACGGCGAGGAACAACATGGCCAGCCCGAGACCTCCCAGAAGGCCGTGACGTGCCCGCCTCATATCGGCCCCCGCTCCATCCGGGCGCTGGGACAAGAAAAAAAGTCAAAGAGAAACATCGAGCGAATCATGAATTCCAGTCAGAAGGCAACAGAGGATATCCGCATCATCTCCCCGGATGGGTGGATGTGAAAGGTCGGCTTTCCATCACCCTCCCGGCATCCTGCCGAGACCCGCCAACACCGCACCGGCCAGGATCCCTCCCAGGGCTCCGCCCAAAATAGCCTGGGGCAAGCGTGTCAGGGCGGTCTCCATGGCCCGGATCACCACCGGGTCCACCGAGCCCGTCGCCGCGCCACCCACCGCCCAGAAGGTGGTACCTATGACGCTGGCCAAGCTCCCGGCCACCAGACCGCCCATGATGGGGACGGGGACCTTTCCCACCAACCTGGGTTCGATGTGGATCACCAGGGCCACATAAACGGAGCCGGTGATAGGGACCAGCAGGCCGGTCTCCAGCCACAGGGGAAGTCGTGGGCCGAGGCCGAGCACCAGCCCCCACACCGCCGCCGAGGCCGCCAAACCGCCGATCATCCCCGCCATGGCCTTGCACAGCGCCCCCCGGACCAGAAACAACTGGAGGTTGCCGAACCCCGAACCTATCACCATTCCCGCCAGGCCGGCGGCCGTCAGCACGCCGAGGAAGGCCGACTCTTCTGCCATGGAGACCACATAGCCGAAGGTGGCCAGGATCCCGGCCAGGGTACCCAGGATGGCTACCTGCATGGCACCGTAAAAGGCCGCGCCGATGGCCCCCGCCAATGGAGCGGCGATCAAGGGGGCGT
>JBPOHE010000051.1:0-19032 GCA_052035915.1 Pseudomonadota bacterium | reverse complement strand
CGGACAAGTAGCTGGGATTCGCTTCGCTCATCGCCAGCCTACCCATGGCTTTCTGCCTGCCTTCTATGATTCTGTCGTCTCAGGCGGCTCAGGTGCTCCCGTCGATGGCGGATAACCTAATAGGAATCGGTATGAGAAATGCGAGCCAGCGGACAGCCATCCTCCCTGGAGAATCGGCCACCCATGCAAACCCGGGTTAGGTTTCGGGTTGAACCAGGGCATAATGACCGCTCTGGGGTGCGCTAAGCACCAGAACCGATCTCAATTCCTGGAGGAGAAGACCCCATGCCGTTCGCAGGTCTAGGTTTGCATGTAGTGCTGGCGATCATCTGTGCCATCCATGTCGTTCGTACACGACAGCAACTCTACTGGTTGTTCGTTCTCTTCGCCTTTCCCCTGCTTGGCAGCATCGTCTACTTCTTCGCCGTCTACCTTCCCAACTCCCGTCTCGAACACCAGGCGATGAAGGCGGTGTCGGCCGCCGCCAAGGCGATGGACCCGACTCGCGAGGTCAGAGAAGCCCGGGCCATCTTCGAGGAAACGCCAACGGCCCAGAATCGGATGCGTCTGGCCTCGGCGCTCCTGGAAATCGGCCAGGCCGAGGAAGCGGCGACTCACTACGAATCCTCTCTCCATGGACTCTTTGCCGATGACCCGGAGATCCGCTTCGGCGCCGCCCGCGCGTACACCCAGTGTCAAAACTTCTCGGCGGCCTTGCGCCACCTGGAGTCGCTGCGTAGCGAGAAACCGGACTTCCGCGCCGAGGCTGTTTCCCTGCTGTTGGCGCGCTGTTATGCCGGTACCTCCCGGGTGGCGGAAGCCAGATCCGAATTCCAGTCCGCCGAGGTAAGGTTCGGCACCTACGAGGCCAAGGCCGAATATGCGATCTGGGCGCTGGCGATCGGCGATCAGTCTACCGCCCAGAGGTTGGATGCCGAACTCGAGAAGATGGCCTCACGCTGGAACAGCCTTACCCGAGAGCTGAACGGCGAGGCTACCAGACGCTATCAAGCGGCCAAGGAGCTGGCGAAGAGAGGCCTCTGAGCGCCGGACGACCAGCCTCAATCGAACCATTTCTTCTTCTTGAAGATGATATAGCTCAGCAGCAGGACGCCGAGCAAGGCGATCACCTCGACGCTGAAGGACCACCAAGGGGAATTTTCGCTGCCGGCCTGGCCGGGTATACCCTCGATGTTGGTGCCAAATAAGCCAGTGATGGCGGTGATCGGCATCAGATAGGCGGTGAACACCGCGACGATCTTCATGGTTTCGTTCAGTTTGCGGCTCTGGTTGGTGTTGATCTCGTCCTGGATCAACACCGCCCGCTCGCGCGAGGCGTCGAGCTCGCTGACATACTGCTGAATGCGGGCCAATTCCTCACGAAACTGCTGCCGATGCTCGAGGCTGAGCCAGGAGGGGCGCTCCCGCTGGAGGGCGGTGATGGCCTCGCTTTGGGGGGTGAGATGGCGGCGGAGATGGATCACCTTGTGTCTCAGGCTGATCAGGTCCTGCTGTAAATCGGCGTTGGGGTCCATCAGCAGGCTGTCCTCCATCTCGTCCACTTCCCGGTCGATACCGAAGAGGATCTGTTCGATGCGGATGCTCAGGGCCTGGATGAGCTCCGCCAAGAGGTCTCCGCTGTCCTTGGGACCCCGGCCTTTTCTGATGCTGTCGCGAATGTCGGAAAAGGCCTGGGTCGCCGCGGGCCGCAGTACGATGACCCGATTGGTATCGATCCAGAGATTGATGCCCATCATCTCGCCCGGATGTTGGCCGAGCGTCGCTCCGCCCCCTCGCATACTGAGCAGGATCCCCTCTTCCCGGTAGGAGAGGCATTGAGGGCGGTTCTCGGTGCGCAGGAGGAGGCTGGTGATTTCGGTGGAGAGGCCGCTTTCCAGGCGCAACCAACGCTGTGTCTCCTCGCCGCTGGGACGGCCCACCAGCCAGAGCAAGCCATCTTCGGGGCGCCATTTGCGGATGCTCTGCCAACTGATCTCCCGACCGCCCCCCTGACGGTCCAATAGATAGGCATAGACCGCGCCCGAGGGGGGCGGCTTGGGGGTGGGAGGCGGGCGAACCGAGGACGGGATAGGGGATGTCGTCTGGGGCATGGTCCGGTTCCTGGGCTAAACGGGCAAAAAGAGTTCGGCGATGAGGAAATAATTGATGATCGCCAGCACATCCAACAGGCTGCTCAGATAAGGGCCGGTCACTACGGTGGGGTCGTTGCGCCATTTCTGGAACAGCAAAGGCAGACCGGGGCCGATCAGGGAGGCGAGGGTGATATTGCACCAGAGGGTAAGACCCACGATCTGGCTGACGAGGAGACCGCCACTTATGTCGTTGAACATGAACCAGCCCGCCAGGCCGCTGATGCCGCCGTAGCAGGCGCCCAGCAAGGCGCCGGTACCCAGTTCCTTCAATAGCAGGGAGAGCGATTGGTCCAGCTTGATGGCGCCGGTGGTGAGGCCGTGCACGGTGATGGTGGCCGACACCGTGCCCACATTGCTCGATAGCCCCATGATGATGGGCAGGAAGGCCGTCATGGCCAGGACCATGGCCAACAGCGCCAGTTCCGCCGGGGCCTGGCCCAGCAGGCCCTCGCCCAGCAGGCTGTGAAAGTAGTAATCGATGATACCGCTGGCGATCAGTCCGCCCACCAGACCAGCGATCAGCCAGGGCAGACGCCGCCAGAAGGTCTGGAAAAAGCTCTGGGAGGCCATTTCCTCAGCGGCGCTATGGCTGCCGGCCATCTTCAGCATGTCGTCGCTGACCTCCTGCTCGATGGCGTCGATGACATCGTCCACGGTCACGATCCCCACCATGACATCCATATCATCCACCACCGGCACCGCCAGCAGGCGGTAGCGTTTGACCAGATCGGCGATGTCGGGCTGGCTGGTGTTGGTGCCCACCCGGACCACCCGTGGGTTCATGATCTGTCCCAGGGTCTTCTCCGGATCGGCCAGGATGAGTTGACGCAGGGAGCTGACGCCGACCAAGCGCTCGTTCTCATCCAGCACATAGAGATAGAACACCATCTCGTAGTAAGGCACCTTGTGCACCGAGTCGATGGCGTCCCGCACCCGGGTCGATTCGGGGAGGGCGAAGAACTGGGAGGTCATGAGCCCGCCGGCGGTGTCTTCGGGATATTGGAGCAGGTCTTCGACCTCGCGCAGGATCTCCTGATCCAGTCCGCCCAGGAAGCGTTTGGCCGTGTCAGGGTCCAACTGACGGATGATGTCCGCCCGATCGTCCGGTGGCAGTTGTTCCAGGATGGGGATGATCTTGTCGTAATCCGCCGCCTTGAGAATGTATTCCTGCAGGTCCGCGCTCAACTGTTTCAGGGTACTGGCGGCGATGCCGGGCAGGGTGATAAGCATGAAAAGATTGAGGGCGTCGTCCTCGGGAAAGGTATCCAGGATGCGTGCCAAGTCACTGGGATAGATCTTGGGAAGGATCTTTTGCAAGCCGCTGTAGGCCTGTTTGCGATAGAGCCGGCGTACCGCCTCCAGCAGGTCATGCTCCTGACGGCCGGGGAGAAAGGATGTGCGCATAGCGATGGCCTTATAACACGCCGGCTCAGGGCGGCGCGGTCGGGACCCTGATTCAATCGCTGAACCTGAGGTTCAGAACCCTTGGACTCTGGGGGTCGATGTCGGGCGATACAAACCTTCCTCCGGAAACAGCGGCAGAGGGCTCGATCTGGGCACAGCATGGGGCATCGCCTTCCGTTCGGGAGACCACTTCCGCCCCCCAAAGCGAGCTGTATCTTAGATCTTCCCAATCCTGGAAACACGGGGATTTTCTGCCCCGAGGCCGGCTTCACTCCACCGAGGCGGTGAACCAGCCGCAACCGCTGGGCCATGGGCCACACCGCCCTGATACATTTGATCCAGCGCAAAAAATCGATATTTGGATGGCGGACGCTGATCGACAGGGCAACTTTCTTCCCCGAAGATCTGTCTTTATGTTTGTCTATCCCGGTGCCGGTCCAGCGCGAATACCTCCAATGGGGCCGGTGCCAAGGGCCAAGCGGCCACATCCGGGATGGCGGGGGAGAGGCTCGGTATATCTACGGATATCCTTTTTCGATCCGTCAGCTAGAGTGAAACTCAGGGATGATCCATTTGGCAGAGAGGTGACTATGGAACGACGAGGGGCGAGGCGTCTGGCCATTCAATGGTCGGCGCTCATCACCGATAGAAATCATCAGCCCGTTCTGGCCCAGGTGGAGAATGTCGGGCTGGAGGGGATGTTTCTCCATATCAGAAACGCCTGGGTCAGATTGGAAGGCCTGCTGGAGGTGAAGATCCTGATCCCACAAACCCCGCGTGGCATCAAGATATTCAATGTTTCCGGCTATGTCGTCCATGAGACGACCCGTGGCGTCGGGGTGATGCTGGTGCATCTCAATCGCTCGCTGTACCAATACATCGAGTTGTTGCTCGAGGCCGCCGACGCCTATGCCGGGGAAGGGGTTTCGCTCGCTGGCGCCGGACCGGGATCAAGATGGACCCAGGCCCCGATTATGATTTCCCATCTCCCTCCATGGGAGGATCCTGTCGGCGTTCTTCCGGGTCTTCCAGCCGCGCGGCTCCATCCTCTCCATAAAGGACTATGAGTTTCGCCATCCGCCGGGAGGGTAGGGGTATGGCGACCCCTAGGATCGCTTGCCGATCCTGGGTTACCCTCTAGGTTTGGCCCGTTGCGGGGTGGCCATCCGGCTCGACACGAGGGGCCGGGGAGGGCGACGCTGATCCTGAATGGCCTCAAGTAAGGCGATTTCTGTCAAAACATATACCAGCCTGCTGGTCTGTTCGTCCGCCTTCGGCGTTACGCCAGCTGTTACAGAGCGCGCTCTGCGCCGGCTGGCGCGCCTGGAAGGCGAACGAACCGCCGGCGCATTCAGGTATATCTTTTTCCGGCAATCGCCTAAAGTCGCTACCACCCCATGTATACGAAGCTCCGTTTGTCGATCGCTCGGGGCCTTGGCAGACCAACCTATTTCAACTGATTCAAGCATGCCAAAAGCCGTTGTTCTTCTCAGTGGTGGTCTCGACTCGACCACCACCCTGGCCGTTGCCAAGGCCGAAGGCTTTGTCCCCTATGCCCTGTCGTTCCGTTACGGCCAGCGCCACGCCGTCGAGCTGGCCGCGGCGCAACGGGTGGCCGCAGCCTTGGGCGTCGCCGCCCATGTGGTGCTCGATATCGACCTGCGCCAGTTCGGCGGTTCGGCGCTCACGGCGGACATTCAGGTACCCAAGGGCCGCACCCCGGAGGCCATGGGCGAGGGGATTCCGCTGACCTATGTGCCGGCGCGTAACACCATCTTTCTCTCCTTCGCCCTTGCCTGGGCCGAGGTGCTCGACAGCGCGGATATTTTCATCGGCGTCAATGCGCTGGATTATTCCGGCTATCCCGACTGCCGTCCGGAATACATCCAGGCCTATGAGCGTATGGCTGGGTTGGCCACCAAGGCCGGCGTTGAAGGCCGGCCGCTGCGGATCCACACCCCCCTGATCAACCTCGCCAAGGCCAAGATCATCCGTCGCGGTCTCGTTCTGGGCGTGGATTATGCGCTGACCAGCAGTTGTTATGACCCTGATGCGCAAGGTCGACCTTGCCGGGCCTGCGATGCCTGTCTGCTGCGGGCCAAGGGCTTTGCCGAGGCGGGATTGGCCGATCCCCTGTTGTCCGGGCCGGGCCGGTGAGCGAGTCGCGGCTCTACCTCGCCACGGCTCCCTTCGAGGCCGCCTGCCGTCTCCCCATCCTGCCGGTGGGGCATCGCGCCCGTCGCCGGCATGGTCACAGTTATCTGGCGCGGATTCGCGCCGAGCTGCCACCGGGTTGGGCCGGCTTTGCGGGTGGCGAGACGGATCAGCTCCAGCAAGCCCTGGTGGAAGGTATCGCCCCCTTGGATTACGCCGATCTGAACGAGCTCCTGCCGGTACCCAGCGACGAGAATCTGGCCCGGTGGTTGCGGGCCCGGCTCGCCGTGCCCGGGATCCGCTCGCTCGGCATCCGCAGCGCCGCGGATACCGGGGTGGATCTGGACGAGGGAAACGAGGCCCATATCTGGCATCGTTTCCGCTTCGAGGCCGCCCACCAGTTGCCGCGGGTCGCCCCGGGGCATAAATGCGGTCGCATGCACGGCCATGGCTTCGAGGTCATCCTCCACGCCAATCAGGATATCGGCTCCCAGGATATGGGCATCGATTTCGACCGCCTCGCCGCTCTCTGGGCACCCATTGGGAATCAACTCCACCACGCCTGTCTCAACGATCTGCCCGGACTGGAGAATCCTACCAGCGAGCGGCTGGCCGACTGGGTGTGGCAGCGGCTGCGCCCCGAGCTGCCCGAACTGAGCTGGGTTAGCGTCTACGAGACGGCGACCGCCGGTTGTCATTACGATGGCGTTCACTACCGCATCTGGAAGGAACAGAAGTTCGAGAGCGCGCTCCGCCTCCAGCACGCCCCCGCCGGGGATTCCCGACGTGGCCTGCACGGCCATAGTTATCTGTTGCGCCTGCACCTCACCGCCCCGCTGGACGAGGTCATGGGCTGGACCCTCGACTATGGCGACGTCAAAGACCGTTTCACCCCGGTGTTCCAACAACTCGATCATCATGAGCTGAACGGCCTCCCGGAACTGGCGGATACCGATCCCGCCAGCCTGGCCCGCTGGATGCGCGCCCGCCTCGCCGAGCCCTTGCCCCAGCTCGACCGCCTCGACCTCTACGTCACCCCGGGGTGCGGTGTCCTGCTCAGTTGGGGGGGGCGGGCTCCGGCCCTGCCGGCATGACCTACAGCGTCAAAGAGTTGTTCTACAGCCTCCAGGGGGAAGGGGCGCAGAGCGGACGGGCGGCGGTGTTCTGTCGTTTTGCCGGTTGCAATCTCTGGTCCGGTCGAGAGCAGCATCGCGCCCGGGCCATCTGTCGCTTTTGCGATACGGACTTCGTCGGCACCGACGGGCCTGGGGGTGGGAAGTTCGCTTCGGCCCGGGAGCTGGCCGAGCGCCTCCTGGCGGCTTGGCCGGAGTCGTCCGTTGGTCGACGCTATCTGGTCTGCACCGGCGGTGAACCCTTATTGCAACTGGATGCGGCCCTGATCGACGCCCTCCATGCCCGGGGTTTCGAGGTGGCCGTAGAGACCAACGGTACGCGACCAGCGCCACGCGGCCTCGACTGGATCTGCGTCAGCCCCAAGGCCGGCACCCGACTACTGATCACCGGCGGCGATGAACTCAAGCTGGTCTACCCCCAGCCAGAGGCGCCGCCCGAGCGGTTTGTCCATCTCGACTTCCGCCATTTCTTCCTGCAACCCATGGATGGTCCGGAGCGGCTCGATCACACCAGCCAGGCGCTGGCCTATTGTCTGCGCCATCCCCGCTGGCGTTTGAGTCTGCAAACTCACAAATGGTTGGGCATCCCCTGAGGGCAGGCAGATCAGGCCAGAACGGCTACTCCCCTGGCGACGGGGCCGGAATGTCGTACCGACTCCTGTTGGATAGTCTTAAGACGATTGCCGGGCAAGTGTGCTTGATGCCGTTTATTGTTCTCTTTATGAGAACAATAATGTCAACATATGACGTATAGTTCTCTATGCAAGAACGAAAATCGAGCATTTTCAGCCCAGGCCCGGAACGACTGAGTGCGAATAGAGATGCCTATCCAACTTGGCGACTGGCACTGAGCCCGGAAATGCCGATCATTGTCGTTACCCGGGAATTTCCTTATGCTAAATTCGATTTAGGCGATGGTCGGAAAAAATATACCTGAATGCGCCGTCTGTTCGTTCACCTTCCAGGCGCGCCAGCCGGCGCAGAGCGAGCTCTGTAACGGCTGGCGGAACACCGAAGGCGAGCGAACAGAGCAGTAGTCGGGCATATTTTTTGACGGAAATCGTCTTGGATAGCGAATGGCTCTGTCCACCGCTATCGGTGAGCGCATCCAGGGTTTTCCTCTGGATGACGCCCGAACCCATGATACGGTCATTGTGTGTGGTCAGAGGCCGAACGATATCTCCCTCTCTCGAGCCATTTCTTTCCACCAAGACTCAGCTCTCGTTAGACAAGGGGCATCCGAGTTATGAAGCTCTACACCACCCATCGCAGCAGCGCGGCCTATCGGGTACGGATTGCCTTGGCCTACAAAGGGCTCGAATACGAATCCGAGTATGTGAGTCTGAATAAAACCACAGGTGATATACGAACCCCCGAATACCTGGAGATGAATCCCCAGGGAATGGTGCCGACCCTGGTTGAGGGGCGTCGGGTGTATCGGCAATCACTGGCGATATTGGAATACCTCGACGAGGTGTATCCCCATCCATCCATCCTGCCCGGTAACAGCCGGGATCGGGAACGTATCCGCTCCCTCTCTCAAGTGATCGTCCGGGATATCGATCCTCTTACCGAACCGAGGGTCATTGCTTACCTCAAGCAGGATCTCGAACTCGGCAACAAAGCGTGCAAGACCTGGGCGAAGCATTGGTACGACGAAGGCATGCAGGCGCTGGAACGCCTGATGGCGGATAATCCGGCCACATCCAGGTTCTGTCATGGCGATATCCCCACCATGGCGGATATCTGCCTGGTTCCCCAGGTGAAGATGGCGGAGTCTCTGGGGTGGACGCTCTCCACCTATCCCACCATCGCCCGGATCTACCATCGCTGCATGGAGCTGGAAGCCTTCCGCTCGACGGCCCCCCAACTGTCGGACGAAGAGGACGCCTTGCTTGAATGAACGGTGGCAGTGGACCCGTTAACCCTGGTGCGGTCGACTGTATCAGGGGTTGGTGACGATCACCCGTCGGCTATCACTCGCCACTTGGCGCATCGCCACCCCTTCTTGTTGCAATTGCTGGAACAGCTTGGTCGGCATGACAGCAAAGGCGCGGGATTCTCGTTCCCATAACCGAATAAAGGTGGGTACATCCTGGATCCACAACCAGGGTTCCCGCTCGATCCCGTATTCCAGTTCGCCCCGAAACCCCACCAAGCGGAGCGTTCGGTCCAAATAAAACGGCAGGGATTGCTGGTACATGGCGACGCTATAAAAAGGCGCCGTTCGGGCCGCCTCCCTTATCCCGGGATCGAGCTGGCGCACCAGGGGCCCGCTGGAATAGGCCGGGGCCAGGGCCTGGAGACCGGTCATGAGCAGTTGCCCGGCCAGTAACCAGACGGCGGCTAGGGCAGGCACGGCGAGCTGTCCAGCATCCGCCCGAGCGCACCACCACCAGAGTCCCCCACCGCCACCGAGCAGGATGAAGGCTGCCGCGAACAGCCAAGGGGCAAAGGCAAAGATCATTTCTTCCGTTACCCCCTTGCCCCAGAATGGCCCGCCCCAGCCCAAGCCGATGAGCGCCAGACCGGCCATCAAGGACAGGAGTGCGGCACTCCGCCACCCTCGGGAATCGTCCTGGGATAAGCCATCTCCCACCAAGAGCGCCAGGGCCGGAAAGAGCGGCAGAATATAACTCGGCAGCTTGGAGCCGGAGAGGGAAAAAAAGGCGAAGGTAATGACTATCCAAAGCCAAAGGAAAGCTCGAAGCGGCCTACCTTCGCCGGCCTCGATCCGGGCCGTCGGCGGAGAAACCATGACGCGCAAGGCCGCGAATAGCCAGGGCAACATTCCCAGCAGCAGTACCGGCAGGAAATACCACCAGGGCTCCACTCGCTCATGAACCTCGCTGAGAAAGCGCTGAAAGTGTTCATGGACGAAGAAGAAATGGAGAAAACCCGGGTTGCGGGCGCTCACGGCAAGCAGCCAGGGAGTCGTCACCACCAAGAACAACAGCAGGCCCCATCCCAATTCCAAGCGCCGCCAAAGTCGCCAATCCCTTTTCCACACGCTGTATCCAACCAAAGTCATACCCGGCAGCACCAGAGCCACCAGCCCTTTGCTCAAGAACGCCAAAGCCAGGGCCAACCAGCACAAGAGCATGAAATGACGCGACAGCGGCGCCCCTTCCCGATGTTGGGCGGCGAGAAAGGCGAACAGGGCGAGGTTGAGAAAAAAGGCCAACCCCATATCCAGGCTGTTGAAATGCCCCATCGCAAGATAATAGGGGCTGCCCAGGAGGAAAGCGGTGGCGAAGAGCGCGGCCCTGGACCCGAAAAAACGCTTGGCAGCCCAATAACTGATTACCAGCCCCAGAAAGCCGCAGAGGGCCGTCCAGAGGCGGGCGGTCCAGTTATGTTGACCGAAAAGATGGTAGGCCGCGGCCGTCGCCCAATACTGTAACGGCGGTTTCTCGAAATAGAGGTAGCCGTTCAGCCTGGGGGTGATCCAATCCCCGCTGACCAGCATTTCCCGTGGAATCTCGGCATAGCGCCCCTCGTCGGTCTGAAACAGATCGCGATGATCGAGATAACCGAACCAGATCAGGGCGATGGCCGCCCAGAGCCACCAGGGCCGCAGGGGATGGGTTGTGTTCACGCCGTGGAACCGGACGCCTCAGGCTGATTGGCCGGACCCAATCCGGCCAGTCTTTTTCCCTGAACGGCCAAGCGACCGGAGCGCCCTTCCACCTGTCCCCATTCGAGTTGGTGTCTCGGCAATTGGCTTGGCTCCAAGGCCCCCACCATCTCCCCCAGGGTGCCCAGGGCTTGCTGGCGACCCCGCCAAAGCACCAGGAGCCGTTCCATCACTGGCAGCAGCTTCATGCCTTCGAGTTCGGCGTGCAGGGTGTACACATGGTCCAGTCCTTGACGACTCTGGGCAAAGACATAGGCCTGGACGTTGTCCGCATCGATCCCATAGCGTCCCATGAGTTCGTCCAGGGTCGGCAGGGTGGTCGGCAGTTGGAGACAGCCGCCGACATGCCCCTCGATCACCGGCCAGAACGGGGTGTGACCGCGACAATCGCTGGCGTAGCCAAACCCCAGAGCCCCTTCGAGATCCGGCACATGGGCGTTGAGCTGCCAGCCCGCCGCCCCGTGCACCTTGGGCGGAAAGCCGAAGATACTGATAAAAACATCCATCGCCCGCTGGATCTCCCACTTGGTCCAGGCGAAATCCTTAGCGGCCACCGCGTCTTGCCAACGGACATGATCGTAACAGTGCACCCCCACCTCATGGCCGGCCGCCGCCACCGAGCGCAGGATATCCGCGCAGCGCCGACCGATGTTTGGGCCCGGCAACAGGGTGCCGTAGAGCAGGGTATTGAGACCATAGTGGCTCATGACCGAGGTTCGTCTGACCTTGGAAAGAAAGCCGGGGCGGAATACCCGACGCAGGGCGCGACCGGTGTGGTCGGGTCCAAGACTGAACAAGAAGGTGGCGCGGACCCCGTAGCGATCAAATAGCCGCAGCAGCGCCGGTACCCCTTCCCGGGTACCTCTCAAGGTATCCACATCGACCTTGAGGGCGATCGCCATGTTCAAGGCTCGGACGGCAAATCGATCAAGGCACTGGCGTCGGCCACCTCGTGGCGATAGGCGTCGAAGATCCTGTGCAGGGCCTGGCGGACTTCGACGCGGGGTTCCCAGCCCAGTTCCTCCTGGGTGTTGGCGATCCAGGGCACCCTGGTCTGGATGTCTTGGTAGCCTTGGCCGTAGTAGGTCTCGGCGGCGATATCCAGCAGTTCCACCCGGCTGGCACCCGGTTGGTATTCCGGAAAGTCCCGGGCGATCTCCAACATCAACTCGGCCAGTTCCCTGACCGAAAGGTCATTGGCCGGATTGCCGATGTTGTAGATCTTGCCGTTGGCCCGCCCTTCCGGGTTGGCGATGATCTTCATCAAGGCCGAGATACCGTCGGAGATATCGGTGAAACTTCGCCGCTGCCGCCCGCCATCGACCAGCTTGATGGGTTCGCCGCGGGCGATGTGGCCGAGAAACTGGGTCACCACCCGCGAACTCCCCTCCTTGGGGGTATGCAGGGAGTCCAATCCCGGCCCGATCCAGTTGAAGGGGCGAAACAGGGTGTATTCCAGACCCTGTTGCTGGCCATAGGCGCTGATCACCCGGTCCATCAATTGTTTGGCGCAGGAATAGATCCATCTGGGTTTGGTGAGGGGGCCCAGCACCAGATTGGAGGCATAGGGATGAAACTCCGGGTCGGGACACATGCCGTAGACCTCGGAGGTCGATGGGAAAAGCACGCGCTTGCGATAACGCACGCAGGCCCGCACGATCGGCAGGTTGGCCTCGAAATCCAGTTCGAATACCGCCAGGGGATTGGAAACATAGGTGGCCGGCGTGGCGATGGCCACCAGGGGGATCACCAGATCGCACTTCTTGACATGATATTCCACCCATTCCCGATTGATGGTGATATCACCCTCGAAAAAGTGAAATCTCGGGTGATCCAGGAGATCCCCCAAGCGTTCTGAGTACATATCCATGCCATACACCCGCCAGTCGGTGGTATCGATGATACGGCGCGAGAGGTGATGACCGATGAAGCCATTGACACCCAGGATGAGTATGTTCATGGAAGCCTGCATAACTGATCAGTTGTAACCCAGTGGAATCGTCTCGGTGCCGAAGAGGGCGCGAAATCCATTCCGGTCGAGATCGCGGCCCTCGACCTGGAGGCGTGTCAGACGCACCCTGTGTCCGTCGGGACAATCGACATAACAGCGCTCCGCCTCCCAGTAGAGACGGCCTAGCGAACTTCGAGCGGGCTCGTCTTGCCGGTAAAAACTGCCGAGGATCCACAAGCGGTGACCGCCAAGATCGGTAAAGGCCCCGGGATAGGGTGGGGCCACGGCCCGGATCAGATTGTGGATCTCCCAGGCCGACTTCGACCAAGGGATACGCCCGTCTTCCGGACGGCGCCCGCCGAAATAGGAACCGGCGCGAAGATCGAGCGGACGCTCCACCGCCGTGCCCGTGAGGAGTTTCGGTAGGCGGCGCATCAGCAGGATCTCGGCGGCGCAGGTGACCTTCTGGAAGACATCGAAGGCGGTATCGTTCGGGAGTATGGGTACCGCCTCTTGATCCACCAGATCGCCCGCGTCCGGCTTCGCCACCATCCGGTGCAGACTGGCCCCGGTCTCCGACTCGCCATGCAACACGGCCCAGTTCACCGGCACCCGGCCCCGGTACTTGGGGAGCAGGGAACCGTGCAGGTTGTAGGCGCCGCGCTCAGCCAGACCGAGCAGTTCGACGCCGAGCATGTGCCGGTAATAGAAAGAAAAGATGAACTCGGGTCGACAAGCCCTGCATTGATCCAACACCTCAGGGGCATTGGGGTCCGTGGGCCGGATCACCTGGATGTCATACCGCTCGGCCAGCTCCGCCACACTGCCGAACCAGCGGTTCTCATTCGGATCATCGCTATGGGTCACCACCAGGGGGACCTGGACCCCCTGGGCGAGCAGGGCCGAAAGTCCGCGCACCCCGACGTTGTGATAGGCAAAGACCAGCGCCCGGGCGGAGGCCGTCATCAGGCGTCCGCCTCATTGGCCACCGAGTCCGGGCTGGCCCCCAGCACCGAACGCACCAGGTAGCGGGGTCGTCCCCTGGCCTGGACATAGATGCGTCCCACATATTCCCCCAGCAGGCCGATGCCGAAAAGAATCACCCCGATGAGGAAGAAAAGAATGGCAAAGAGGGTGAACACCCCTTCCACCTCGGGGCCGATCACCAGGCGACGCAGCCCGAGATAGAGGACGAACAGGAAGGACGCCAGGGATACGCCTATGCCCACGACCGAGAAGAATTGCAGCGGGGCGATGGAGAATCCGGTCATGAGGTCAAAGTTGAGGTGTATCAACTTGTAAAGCGGATACTTGGAATGGCCGGCCGCCCGTTCTTCATGTTCGACGATGATCTCGGTCGGATTCCCGGCGTAGAGATAGGCCAGGGCCGGAATGAAGGTCGTGGTCTCGCGAGAGGCGAGGATGGCCTCGACGATGGCCCGATCATAGCCCCGCAACATGCAGCCCTGATCCGTCATGCGGATGTTGGTGATGCGCTCCCGGATTCGGTTCGTCGCCCGGGAAGCCCAATGGCGCCAACGGCTGTCCCGTCGTACCCGACGGATACTTCCCACATAGTCATGTCCCTGGGCATGTTCGGCCAGCAGCTTGGGGATCTCCTCCGGTGGGTTTTGCAGATCCGCATCCAGGGTGATGACCAGGGCGCCGCCGCTGTGCTCGAAGCCCGCCAAGAGAGCGGCGTGCTGACCGGCATTGGCCCGCAGGTAGACCACCCGGGTGACCTCGGGACGGGCCTGATACTGCTGCCGCAAGATGGCCGCGGAACGGTCGCGGCTGCCGTCGTCGACGAATATCAGCTCGTAGGTTCGGCCAAGTTGGTCCAAGACGGGGTAGATCCGTTCAAAAAGCCTCGGTAGCACCGATTCTTCATTGAAGACCGGGATCACCACCGACACCCATGGCGGTTCCATGACTTCTACCTGGCTCATCATCGAGACGGGTCCAACAGCTCACCGAAGACATCGCAGACATGATCGACATCGGTCATGGTCATCTTTGGGAACAGGGGCAGGGTGAGGGTCTGTTCGCCGATCCGTTCGGCGACGGGAAAATCGCCGCGGTCATAACCGAGCCTGCGATAGAGGGAGAACAGCGGGATGGCGGGATAGTGGATGCCCAGGGCGATGCCATGGCGCTGGAAGTGATCGAGGATCTCACTTCGCCGACGGCCCAGCGCCGCACAATCGAGGCAAACACAAAACATGTGCCAACTATGGCCGGGGTCATCCGCCGGGAGCTGCAAGGCCGGATGGGCAGGGAGACGCTCGAAGTACCCTTGGGCCAGTTTCCGCCGTTTGGCGATGAAGTCATCCAGCCTGGCCAGTTGAGCCAACCCAAGGGCGGCGCCGAGATCAGGGAGATTCATCTTGCCGCCCCATTCCGGTACATCCATGTGGCCATCCGCATCCCGCTCGATGCCGTGGAAACGAAGGCGTTCACTATGCTTGGCGAAGTCCGGGTCGGCCACCGCCAGTGCCCCACCTTCGATGGTGGTGATGTTTTTATTGGGATGAAAGCTGAAACAGACAGGGTTGCCGCGGCTACCGATCTTGCGTTCCCGATAGGTGGTGCCGATGGCCTGGGCGGCGTCTTCGATCACCACCAATGATCGTGACTCGGCCAGTTCATAGATGGGCGCCATGTCTACCGCCATTCCGGCGAAATGCACCGGCATCACCGCCCGTGTGCGGGGAGTGAGAACAGACTCGACCGCCGAGGCGCAGAGATTGCGTGATCCTGGATCCACATCGACGAATACCGGTCTGGCCCCTACCCGCAACACCACATTGGCGGTGGCGACAAAGCTCATGGCCGGCACCACCACCTCGTCTCCCGGGCCGACCCCGGCCGCCAGCAAGGAGGCTTCCAAGGCGCTGGTACCGGAGTTGAACACCCGGACCTGAATCCCGCCGCCGAGGTATTGGGTGATGGCCTCTTCCAATTCCCGCGCCTTGGGTCCGGTAGTCAGCCATCCCGAAAGCAAGACTTGGCGCACCGCCTCCAGATCCGCCTCCTCGATCGTGGGACGGGTGAACGGGAGAGTCGCGTTCATGCCCGCGCCAGCACCACTACGCCGAGGATGATGAAACCGATACCGAGCAGGCGGTTGAGGCTCAGGACTTCGCCAAAAAGGGCCCAGGCGGCCAGGGCATTGATCACGTAGCCCATGGAGAGCATGGGATAGGCGACACTCACATCCACCCGGGACAGCGCCAAGATCCAGATGACCACGCTGAGACCGTAACAGCTCAGACCAAACCACAGCCAGGGTTGGGTAAGCAGATATCCGGCGACGCTTCCCGATCCCGCAAGACTGAGGTCGATGGCACCGAGATCGCGGACACTCGCCTTCAAGGCCAGTTGTCCCACCGCATTCAATATCACGCCAGCGAGAATGAGCCCGAAGCTCAACCTGGTCATAACCAAGTCCTCCGGGATTCGTGGTGCCTAGCGAACCACGTTGCTGGACGCCCGGCCAGCCACCCTTCCCTCATGAGCATTACTGATTGGCTCCACGGCCCTGGCCGTAACCGGGTTGGGCGGGCATCTGCCAGGGTCCATAGGGTCCGTAATATCCCGGACTGTAGCCATAGCCGTAATAGCCCTCGGGCCGAAGTCTTGGCTGTATGGAGTAGGTTGGAGCCGGGGGAACCCGAGTCTCTGGTGGCCGCTCCTGGGGTGGTGTGACCGACCTGATCTCCTCCGGCTTGGCACTGCGTTCCATGGCCCGCAATTCCTGAAGCAAAGCCGGTGTCGTCGTCTGTCCTGCAGCAGCGGGAGGGCTTCCAGCGGCCAGCGGCTTTTCTTTGGACAGTGTCGTCTGGGCGATATCCGTGCGCTGAGACTCGACTGGAGCGGCCAAGGGGGAGGGTGACACTCCAGCTCCTTTGGTTACCAGGGCCGAGCGATCTTCCGGTGTGATCGCCACCCTGCCTGAGGGGGGTGTGGAGGCGACCGCCGGGGTCATGGCCGGTTGAGCCGTAAGCATGGGCGGAGAAGATGGAATTGGGGAAGGCGCCACCTGCGACACGGACGGAGTTTCCGCCTTGGTTGCCCACCCCGTAGCCTGTGGCGATGAAGTGGCGACTGGCGACCCTGTCGGCAGCATGAGCGAGGACCCAAGGGGTGGAGCCGGGGCCTTGGGTTGTTCGGCGACGGGTCTGACCGATTGAGTCGGGGTTGGTCGGGCCGATTCCGGCTTCGCGACCTGGGCTGGCGTCGTGATGGAGTCGATATAGGTCTTTATCTGGGAAACGACGTCCGCCGGGTCAAAAGAACTCCCCAGTTCCGGTTCTTCGCGGGCCAGCATGCGAATGTAGAAAAACCCGGAGATCATCAAGACCAGGCTGAGCCACAATCTGAGGGAGAGGCGCCGATGATGGCGGGCCTGTACGTTGGCCGGGGAGGGGATAGGGGGTGTTGGCGTCGTAGTCGTTTCTCCCGCGGCAGGCGCCGCTAGAGGTTCTGCTGCTGTCGGCACTGGAAGCGGAGGCGTCGGCGAAACCATGACCGGCTCTGTAGGCAGGGCCTGTTCCACCTTGATGGATTCGCCAACCCCTGGCTCGGGAGCCGGGGACAAAACCGGTTTCGGTTTCTCATCAGCTGGCGCTGAAGCCTGGGAAGTAGTACGTCGCCCTCCACCTTGACGAACAGCCGCCCCGGTGGCGGGTTTCGGCGGCTCATTCGGGCCGACAGATCCGGCACCGGCTTTGGGCTTTTCTGCTGTTGGTTGGGGTACCCGTCCGCCCTTTCCTCGCTGGGCTGGTGGCTCTTTGGGGGTGGTAGACGTGGCCGCCTGTTGGCCGGCGCGAGATCTTGTCCTTGAAGCAACCTGTGACGGCGGGACAGCGCCAGCCTGGACATCAACCGGTGTTACCCTTGGTTCAGCCTGAGCTACGGCTGGAGGGACATCTGCATTCTTTCCCTGGGAAGACGACTGCGGAGCCCTGGGAGACGACGGTCGCCTCGCCGAGGTGGGTGGAGCCGTCGTCGCCTGCTTGACCGTTCTCGACCGGTTCTGAGGTTGTCGTGTCCTTTCTTTTTCCGCGGCTTCCTGAGAAACCCGCGTCGTTGATGGCTCGGAGCCAACGACTTGGTTCTTGGCCTTGTCTTCAGGAGTATCGGTGTCAGCCATGTCAGGGTATCTCCTCGGACTCTTGATGGATTGCAGAGAATCACTCAACGAGTGACCACTCACTCATCGGATGCACCATTCACTCGGGGAAACCTAGTATATCCTGCCTGGCGGAGGATCAGCGACCATCAGCGCTCGGATCAAACAAAAAGCCCCGCATAAGCGGGGCTCTCCGTTGATTGATGGAATCAGGGTTACATCATGTCGTCCATGTCGCCCAAACCGGGCGCCGCCGGTCCCGCCGGCTTTTCGTCCTTCGGTAGTTCGGACACCATGGCCTCGGTGGTAATCATGAGTCCAGCGATGGAGGCGGCGTTCTGCAGGGCAATGCGCACTACCTTGGTGGGGTCGAGAATCCCCATTTCCAGCATGTTGCCGTACTCGCCGCTGGCGGCGTTGTAACCGTAGTTGCCCGTCCCCTCGATCACCCTGTTCAACACCACCGAGGGCTCGTCACCGGAGTTGGCCGCGATCTGCCGCAGGGGTTCTTCCATCGCCCGCCGGGCGATGTTGATGCCGACGCTCTGGTCATTGTTACTGCCGGTGAGTTCCTTGATGGTCTGCTGAGCGCGCACCAGGGCGACACCGCCGCCGGCGACGATGCCTTCCTCCACCGCCGCGCGGGTGGCATGCAGGGCGTCTTCCACCCGGGCCTTCTTCTCCTTCATCTCCACCTCGGTGGCCGCCCCCACCTTGATCACCGCCACGCCACCGGCCAGCTTGGCCAGGCGCTCCTGCAGCTTCTCCTTGTCATAGTCGGAGCTGGTCTCTTCGATCTGCTTGCGGATCTGCTCGCATCTCGCCTTGATGTCGCTCGGGGTGCCGGCGCCGTCGATGATGGTGGTCTCGTCCTTGGTGAGGACGATCTTCTTGGCACTGCCGAGATCCTTGATACTGGTCTTCTCCAGCGACAGGCCGACCTCCTCGGAGACAACCTGGCCGCCGGTGAGGATGGCGATGTCCTGCAACATGGCCTTGCGCCGATCGCCAAAGCCCGGCGCCTTGACCGCCGCCACCTTGATGATGCCGCGCAGACTGTTGACCACCAGGGTCGCCAGGGCCTCGCCCTCGACATCCTCGGCCACGATCAACAAGGGCTTGCCCGCCTTGGCCACCCCTTCGAGCACCGGCAGCAATTCGCGGATGTTGGAGATCTTCTTGTCGTGCAGCAGCACGGCGGCGTTCTCCAACTCGGCGATCATCTTCTCCTGGTTGTTGATGAAGTAGGGCGAGAGATAACCGCGATCGAACTGCATGCCTTCCACCACCTCGAGTTCGTTCTGCAGGCTCTTGCCTTCCTCGACGGTGATGACCCCTTCCTTGCCCACCTTCTCCATCGCCTCGGCGATGATGTTGCCGATGGACTCGTCGGTGTTGGCGGAGATGGTGCCGACCTGGGCGATCTCCTTGTTGTCAGCGCAGGGCCGGGAGATCTTCTTCAGTTC
>JBPOHE010000122.1:0-35603 GCA_052035915.1 Pseudomonadota bacterium | reverse complement strand
TCCCTGACCTCGACCAGTTTCCCGTTGATGCGGGTGTGATTGAGGCGCTTGATCACCTTCAAGGCCGCCTCATCCGGACGGATGGTCACCAAGCCATGGCGCTCCATGGCGCCTGTATCCTTTTCCCGGATACGGATGATCTCACATTTGACGACCTCCCCCTTTACGCCGAAGGGCAACCAGGCGAACCTCGGGGTAATGATCTCGGCGACCAGCGTCTCCAATTCCCGCCGGGTCAGATCTGCTGGTATCCTACGCACGAATACAATCATGAGTCTTTCTCCCAGAACGACAGTCACATGAAGGATCTACTCGCGATACATCGCTTTCCATTGCACCTATTGTAGCCTCGATTCTTTTCCAGGCCCGATCCCCTGCCCCATCCTAATTCCATTGTGGGCGATGCTCTATCATGTCTCAGCCACGTAAACGCTTTGGCCAACATTTTCTTCTGGACCCCAGGGTGATCGACCAGATCCTCAGCGCGAGCGCCCCCCAAGCAGGCGAATCGATGCTCGAGATCGGACCTGGTGAGGGCGCCATCACCCGACCTTTGTTGCGACGCTTGGGGTATCTCCAGGTGATCGAACTGGATCGCGACCTCATACCCAGACTGGAGGCGGCTTGTCGGGGCCTGGGTGAACTCCGGATCCATGTCGGGGACGCCTTGAAATTCGACTATTGCGCCCTCGCCCGAGCAGGGTCAGCCCGCCTGCGCCTCATCGGCAACCTGCCCTACAATATCTCCACCCCGCTGATCTTCCATTTGATCACCCAGCGTCATTGCCTCCAGGACATGCATTTCATGTTACAGAAAGAGGTGGTGGAGCGCATGGCCGCCCCCCCGGGCGGGAAGGACTATGGCCGACTCTCGGTGATGGTGCAGTTACACTGTCGGGTCGAGTCGCTGTTCGACATCGGGCCGGAGGCCTTTCGACCGCCGCCGAAGGTGGTCTCCAGCTTCGCCCGCTTACAACCCTATCCCACGCCCCCTTGGCCGGTGTCGGATCACAGGCTCCTGGCTGGTTTGGTGACAACGGCTTTTTCCGCTCGGCGCAAAACCCTCCGCAACGCTTTGCATCAGTGGATCAGCATCGAATCCATGCAACAACTCGGAATTTCCCCCCAGCGTCGGCCGGAGACCCTGGACATCGCCGAATTCGTCGCCCTCGCGGAGGCCGTCTACAACCAACGCGCGACGGCCACCGTCCCCAATCACATTCTCACATGAGGAGAGGGAACCATGGTCGACATCATTGAAGACCCGGAGGATCCGGCGGCCGAAGACGCCGCCTCAAAGACCACCTTGGCGCGGGCCACCGAGGTCCTGCCCACGCTCATCCATCTGCTCCCGGTCACCAGCCGCCCCTTCTTCCCCGGTCAGGTGGTGCCCTTGTTGATGGATGCCAAACCCTGGATACCCACCTTCAAGGCGGTGGACGCCAGCCAACATAAGATCATCGGCATCCTGCTGGCCAAGACCGAGTATTCCGAAGAGGCCAGACCGGGGGATTTCTATAACCTGGGCACCGCCGGTCGGGTCCACCGGGTACAGACCATGGACGGCAAGATGCAGGTCCTGGTGGAATGCCTGCAACGCTTCCGTGTCGATACCTTCATCAGCCAGGAGGCGCCCTTCACCGCCCAGGTGCAGTATTTTCCCGAGTCCGCCCAGGAAACGACCAGGGAGGTCAAGGCCTATGCCATGGCCATTATCAACACCATCAAGGAGTTGCTGCCCCTCAACCCGCTCTATGTCGAAGAACTGCGGATGTTCCTCGACCGCTTCGGGCCGGATGATCCTTCCCATCTCGCCGACTTCGCCGCCAGTCTGACCACCTCGGACAAGCACCAGTTGCAGGGTATTCTGGAAAGCGTCATGTTGCTGCCACGGATGGAAAAGGTGCTCGAACTGCTCAACAGCGAATTGGAATTGGGGCGGGCCCAGGAGGAGATCCGCAAGATCGTCGAGCACAAGATGCAGGCGCATCAGCGGGAATTCTTCCTGCGCGAACAGCTCAAGGTGATTCAGAAGGAACTCGGCATCTCCAAGGACGACCGCACCGCCGACATCGAACGCTTCACCCAACGCATCGCCGACCTCAAGCTCAGCGAGCCGGCCCAGCAACGCTTCAACGACGAGATCAACAAGCTCTCCATCCTGGAGACCGGTTCCCCGGAATACGCCGTCACCCGCAACTATCTGGACTGGGTGAGCCTGCTGCCCTGGGGCAAATATTCCGCCGACCAGTTGAACCTGAGGCGGGCACGAAAGGTGTTGGATCGCGACCATTTCGGTCTTGAGGACGTCAAGAAACGCATCCTGGAATTCCTTGCCGTCGGCATCATGAAGGGCGCGGTCCATGGCTCGATTATCCTGTTGGTCGGTCCCCCGGGGGTGGGCAAAACCTCGCTGGGCAAGGCCATGGCCGATACCCTGGGGCGCCGCTTCTTTCGCTTTTCCCTCGGCGGCATCCGCGACGAGGCGGAGATCAAGGGTCATAGGCGCACCTACATCGGCGCCATGCCGGGCAAGTTCATCCAGGCCATCAAGGAGGCGGAAACCGCCAACCCGCTGATCATGCTCGATGAGATCGACAAGATCGGCGCCTCCTACCAGGGTGACCCGGCCTCGGCCCTGCTCGAGGTGCTGGACCCGGAGCAGAACAACGATTTTCTCGATCACTACCTGGATCTCAGATTCGATCTCTCCAAGGTGCTCTTCGTCTGTACCGCCAACCAGCTCGACACCATCCCCGCCCCCCTGCTCGACCGCATGGAGGTGATCCAACTCTCCGGCTACATCGCCAGCGAGAAACTCCAGATCGCCCGCAAATATCTGCTGCCGCGTCAGATCGAGCGCGCCGGTCTCACCGCCGGGCAACTCAAGCTCGGCGCCGCCACGCTACGGGCGGTGATCGACGGCTATGCCCGGGATGCCGGGGTGCGTCGCCTCGACAAAAATCTCGGCGCCATCGCCCGCAAGGCGGTGGTGAAGATCCTCGATGGGACCACCACCCCGATCCGGGTCGGCCAAGGGGATCTCAAGGAATATCTGGGCCACCCGGTGTTCCGGGACGAGCGCCACCTGGCCGGTATCGGCGTCATCACCGGTCTGGCTTGGACCGCCATGGGCGGCGCCATCCTCAGCGTCGAGGCGGTCAAGGCCCATGAATTCGGTCGGGGGTTCAAGCTCACCGGGCAACTCGGGGAGGTCATGCGGGAATCCGCCGAGATCGCCTATGACCATATCCAGGAACGGGCTACCGAGCTGGGGGCGGATCCGGGCTTTTTCCGCGAGGCCTTCATCCATCTCCATGTCCCCGCCGGAGCCACCCCCAAGGACGGCCCCAGCGCCGGCATCACCATGGCCTCCGCCCTGCTCTCGCTCGCCCGCCACCAGGCCCCCAGAACCGGGGTGGCCATGACCGGCGAACTCACCCTCACCGGACGGGTCTTTCCGGTAGGCGGCATCCGGGAGAAGGTCACCGCCGCCCGCCGCGCCGGCCTCAAGGAACTCATCCTGCCCGCCGACAACAAAGGGGAGTTCGAGGAGTTGCCCGAGCACATCCGGGAAGGTATCAGGGTCCATTTCGTTGCGGTCTTTGCCGAGGTCATCGAGCGGATCTTCGGGTCTTGACCAAACGAACGCGGCGGTGCCGGAAAACCCGATGCTTGGATAAGAAGCTGTTTGAAAAGTCTCGTTACAGCCTCCGCGCCTCGGGGCCAAGCTCTGTGCCTGCGATCATCGTTCTCATAAAGAGAACAATCTAGGCTTTATTTCTTTATTTGCCGCCAATAAGAGAACGATAATCGGGCCTTTCCGCTCAATGCCCGGGAGGCGAGGGATTCCAAACAGCTTCTAAGCCCAGGGCGACCCGAGAGCGGCGAAGCCGTGGAGCACAGCACGGGGCTGACCGCCAGCCTGGGGCTGGTCAGGGGTCTCCTCACCGCCTTCCGACCGCAGCCAGGAGGCGGGCCTTGACCATCCTGTTGCCCGATTTCGCCAGGCCGCTGATTTCTTTTGGCCGTCACTTCTTCACCTTTTCTTGACAAAACCTTGACCGAGCCTTCACCCACGGCTTGGTAGTCTGACCTGGCGATTCATAGGGGATCGTCTCGCTTCCAAACCCAGAGCGTCGGAGGTCATAGAGTCGATGGGTCAGATGTCAAGCCTATCCGGGAACCAGGGGGCCTTCCCGATCATGCGCGTCGGTCAAGCTCTTCACTGGCTGCTGCGTTTATTTCCTTTCCTGCGTTGGTGGCCGCAGGTCAATCCCGGCTCCCTGAAGGCCGACTTCCTCGCCGGGCTCACCGGCGCCGTGGTGGTGCTGCCCCAGGGCGTCGCCTTCGCCACCATCGCCGGCATGCCGCCGGAGTATGGACTCTATGCCGGTATCGTACCGGCCATAGTGGCGGCCCTCTGGGGTTCTTCTCGGCACCTGGTTTCCGGTCCCACTACCGCCGCCTCCATCGTGGTGTTCTCCAGCCTCAGCATCTTCGCCGAGCCGGGCAGCGCCGACTATGTGCACCTAGCCATCACCCTCACCTTCATGGTCGGGGTGCTGGAGTTGGCCATGGGGGCGGCCCGGCTGGGGAGTCTGGTCAACTTCATCTCCCACTCGGTGGTGATCGGCTTTACGGCCGGAGCGGCCATACTCATCGCGGCGAACCAGCTCAAGCACTTCTTCGGCCTGGACATGGCGCGGGGGCTGCATTTTCATGAAATGCTCGCCTACCTGGCGCTCCATCTGCCGGAGGTGAATCCCTACGCGACCGGGGTCGGCGTCTTCACCCTGGTGGTCGGGTTGCTGGTCAAGCATTTTCTGCCGCGGGTGCCCTATATGATCCTCGCCATGCTGGCCGGCGGATTGGCCACGTTGGTTTTGGAGCGTTGGATCGGCCAGGGGACAAGCTTGATCCGTACTCTGGGCGCCCTGCCCGCGGGGTTGCCGCCCCTGTCCGCGCCAGATCTGCACCTGGATACCCTGAGCCAGTTGGCCCCCGCCGCCCTGGCCGCCACCCTGTTTGCCCTCACCGAGGCGGTATCCATCGCCCGTTCGCTGGCCAGCCGCGCCCATCAGCGCCTCGACGGCAACCAGGAGTTCATCGGCCAGGGGTTGTCCAACATCGCCGGCAGCTTCTTCTCCGGCTATGTGGCCACCGGATCCTTCAACCGGAGCGGCCTCAACTTCCAGGCCGGGGCCCGCACCCCGCTGGCGGCGGTCTTCGCCGGTGCGCTACTGGCGATCGTCATCCTGCTGGTGGCCCCGCTGGCCGCTTACCTGCCCCACGCCGCCATGGCCGCCATCCTCTTTCTGGTCGCCTGGGGGCTGATCGACTTCCATCATATCCAGCAGATCATCAAGACCAGCCGCCAAGAAACCCTGGTGTTGGCGGTCACCTTCTTCGCCACCCTGTTCCTGGAACTGGAGTTCGCCATCCTGTCTGGTGTGCTGCTGTCTCTTGGGCTCTATCTCAACCGCACCTCCCGCCCCCATCTGGTGAGCCGGGTGCCCAATCCGCACACAAACAAGCGCGAGTTCATCACCGATCCCGGTCTGCCGGAATGTCCCCAGCTCAAGCTGGTCCGCCTTGACGGTTCTCTGTTCTTCGGCGCGGTGCCGCATGTCGCCGAGTCCTTGGCCCGCTTTGCCGAGACGGAGCCGGGGCAGCGTCACCTGGCCATTTCCGCCACCGGGATCAACTTCATCGACGTCGCCGGTGCCGAGATGCTCGCCGAGGAGGCGCAACGTCGCCGGGAGCTGGGCGGCGGGCTCTATCTCATCCGCGCCAAACCGGCCGTGCTGCAAACGCTGGAGCGGGGCGGCTACCTGGAGTCCATTGGCCGGGAGCGGGTTTTTCCCGGCAAAACCGACGCCCTTGCGTCCGTCATCGGCCAACTGGATGCGGACCGCTGTCGGCAATGCTCCCGCCGCATCTTCCGTGAATGCGCCGCTCGTCCCGGGGCGCCGCCCGAAGCCATCGCCGCCTAGTCATCCATCATCATCGCCCAGGAACCAACCATGCCCAGCTGTACCAACCTTATCGCCGCCGTAGATCTCAACCACCGTGCCGCGGGGATCGTCCGCCGTGCCGCCAGGCTCGCGGCGCTCTGCCACGGGCGCTTGATACTGCTCCATGTGGTGGAGTTTGACGCCGGTTATGAATCCGATTACGTCCCTCTGCTCACCCCGGATCAAGTCCGCGGCGACATGGAACGACAGGCCCGCGCCTGGCTGCTCGGTCTGGCGTGTCACCTGAATTTGACCGGGGTGGAGATCATCGTCCGTTCCGGTCGGCTGCATGATGTGGTGACCGATCTCGCCCTGGAGCGGCAGGCCAGGTATATCCTCACCGGATCCCCGAGGTGGGGGTTCTTCAGCCGACTGGGAAGCTTGGCGAGAGAGCGGAGACTGCTGGCCCTCGGTTGCGACCTTGTCGGCATGGCGGATGAATGGCGATCCGGGCGAGGGGAAGTTATCCCGGTTTGAGGACGCCCGCTCCCATGTTCACTTTGCTTTCCCTCTCTGACCGATGGCGATGGTGATCAGCCAAAAGGCGGAGGTCCCCCGACGAGCTTCCTCATTGCAGAGCGGGCGAGGACGCCAGCCCCCAACCCGTCGCAACACGGCCGGATCGGCGGCTTAGGCCAGGCTACAGCCTGCCTGTCCGGCTTTGCGGCATTCCGGGCCTGGGCCTTTTGGATCGAATTTTGTTCTCTAAAGAAGAACAATGCCTCAAAATGCGTGAGCATTGTTCTCTTAAGAAGAACGAAAACCGGCCATTTTCAGTCGATGCCCGGACGTGGAAAGGGGCGGAGCCTACCGCTCAAGCGGCCTTCCCTGGCAACTCAGCGGATTCCCGTGTTGCCCCTACAAGCAGAGGTATGGATGCAAGCCATGGAGCTGGCGGTTTGGCAAATTCGCTCACTTGGCCGAAGCACCCTCGATCCTCTTGACGATCAACCATTGCTGGATAATCGACAATAAGTTATTGACAAACCAATACAAGACCAGACCGGACGGGAAGAAGGCGAAAAACACCGTAAACACGAAGGGCAGGGACATCATCACCTTGGCCTGTACCGGATCTATGGGTGTCGGGTTGAGTTTTTGCTGGATGAACATGGTGATGCCCATCAGCAGCGGCAGCACGTAGTAGGCATCGGGGACGGATAGATTATCGATCCATAAAACGAAGGGCGCATTGCGCATTTCGACACTTTCCAGCAATACCCAATACAAGGCGATGAAGACCGGGATCTGTACCACGATTGGCAAACAACCGCCAAGCGGGTTGATTTTCTCTTTCTTGTACAGCTCCATCATGGCTTGATTGAGTTTCTGGCGATCCTCTCCATATCTATCCTTCAATGCCTGGATGCGCGGCATCACCTGGCGCATATGCGCCATGGATTTATAGCTGGCTTCGGACAGCTTGTAAAAGATGATCTTGATGATGATCGTCAACAAGATGATGGCGACCCCCCAGTTGCTGACCAGGACATAGAGCTTGGATAACAACCAAAACAGCGGCTGGGCAAAAACCGTAAGCAGACCATAATCGACGGTCAGCTCCAATCCCTGGGTGATATTGCCGATCACTTCCTGTAATTTCGGCCCAAAGTAGATTTTGCTGGGCAACACCTGGGTGTGATCCGGCAGTACCGTTTTGACCGGCGACCACATGCCGATGATATATCTATTGTGCGACGAGGCGCCGGTATAAAAATTATAAGTTTCTTGCCGCTCGGGTATCCAGGCGGCCATGAAATAATGCTGGAGCATGGCCACCCAACCGTCGCTCACCTCCCTGGAGAGGCTTTCTTTTTGTATCTTGTCGAACGCGATTTTCTCGTATTTGGTTTGCGGGCTGTACAGCGCCGGTCCGGTATAGGTATAGACAAACGAGGATTCCTCCTCCTTCAGCGGCGGGGTTCTCACGAATTGCGCATAGAAGCGGGCGGCAATGGATTCCTTGCCGGAGTTTATGATCTCATGATAAACATCGACCAGATAGGCGCCGCGCTTGAACACGAAGATCTTGTTGACCTTGACCGGGTTGCTCTCCCAGGTCAATGTCACCCGGATCTCGTTCTGCCCTTCCTGCAAGCTGTAGGAATCGGCCTGACTGGTGAAAAGGGCCTGATGATCGGGCAGCCCACCACTGTTGCCGATCAGCCCGGATTGGGCGATAAATATATGATTCGGAGAGTCTTTGAACAATTGGAAGCCATCGTTGCTTATCCCCTTGTCCGCCGGATATTGTCGCAAATGGGAACTTACAAGGCTACCGCCCTGCAATGATATGCGCACATCCAGTACGTCGGTTATGACGCGCACATACCGATAGTCATGAAGCGCATCCTGTTTATCGACAGGATGCGCCTCGTTGGCGACCTTGGGTTCCGCGGTTTGGGGAAGCGGGGCGGCAGGAACCGGGGTCGTGTCGGTAGTATTCTGGACAACGGCCGGGCTTTCTTTCGCCGCGTAATCCTTTTGCCAGGCTTGGTATAATAGCGCCAACACCAGGGAAAACGAGACTAGCAGCAGTAACCGAATATTATACATATAAATTCCAGCGCTCTTTGATGTATGTCTGTTACCATTATAAAAACATGAATCGGCGATTTCTAAGGTACCAGCCCCGGATGCTCAATAACGGCACAGTGTCGATAAATTATACGGCAATCAAGTCTGCGGCGGCATGAGTCGCGGCATGGGGCGTTGGTCATCGAAAGCAGGCGGCGGGAGGAAGACCTCGGGTCGGAAGGAAGCCGGAGCGGAGAAGCGGCTTGGTCTCGAATCCTGTCTTGTCGTCAAGAATTGTCGTCCGTTTCAGCGAGCGGCGATCTTTCCCGCCCCCGTGCCTCCGAACCCTGGCCTTAGTCGCGGCAGGAATATGAAGCGCACCGAGAGCGAAGGCGGAGAATACATCTCTGACTGCTTCGGAGTGGTATGACAAGGAAACCCTACCCGCCAACATCGCCAAGGGGCATTCAAGATCTTCCAGCCCTTTGCCGACCTTCTCCAAGACCTTGAGTCGCGCCGGGACAAGGGTTCGACCTCGGCGATCAGGATAGTCGCGCCGCCGGAGTGAGGCTTGGGCATGAAACACCGCAGCCAAGCCTCGCACGGACCTGAGCTTCCTTTCGGACGAGGGCCAAAACCAGGTTGGCTACAATACTCGCTGGCGTGGAAGAAGTCGACCGGCTGCCGTTGGGGACTTGCCACCTATCAGTTTGTTTCCCCCCTTTATACGGGGGTTTTGTGGGGGGTTCACAGCGGCGAAATCTCTGACGAAGCCATCCTGGCCGCAGGGCTTCAGGCCAGAAAATGCCCCTTCTCCATCCTTTTCCAACGGGGAAGAGGCTTGGGAAACCCTTCTCGCCAAAACTGATGGGTGGTGAGCGTTGGGGATGAGGCTCCAGCGTCACGTTTTGGCCCTGGCGCCCCCGGCGACGACTGGAAAGCCGTTACCGATCGACCGGTTTTCAGCACTGGAAAGAGTTGGAAATAGACCGGCAGGACGCCGTTCCCTTTGTAGGCGGCGTTCTTCCTTGTGCTATCCTGACTTCACCGCATTTTCAATGGCCCCGACCCGTGCCCGATCTTCATCGTCGATTGCAACGCCTGCGCTGGACCGCGTTTATCGTGGTGGGTCTCGCCTATGTCCTCTCCTTCTTTCATCGCTTTGCCCCGGCCGCCATCGCCGCCGATCTCCAGCGCAGTTTCGAGACCAATGCCACCGCCTTGGGGAGTCTGGCCGCCACCTATTTCTATGTCTACACCCTGATGCAGATCCCCACCGGCATCCTGGTGGACACACTGGGGCCGCGCCGCATCCTGGTGACCGGCGGCGTGGTGGCCGGTATCGGCTCCATCCTGTTCGGCCTGGCGGAGACCTTCACCCTGGCCTCGGCCGGTCGCCTCATGGTCGGGCTGGGCGTCTCCGTCACCTTTATCTCGCTGTTGAAGCTCAATGCGGTCTGGTTTCGGGAACAGGTGTTCGGCACCCTCACCGGTTTCACCATTCTCATGGGCAACATGGGGGCGGTACTGGCCGCCAGTCCCATGGCCTGGGCGCTGGGCTACCTTTCCTGGCGTAGCCTCTTCGTCGGGGTCGGCCTGGGATCCCTGATCCTGGCCGCCCTTTCCCTCTGGCTGGTGCATGATCACCCGCATCAGGTGGGACTACCCACGCCGCGGGAGTTGGAGGGCCGAACCGCCCATCCGCCCCACGAGGATCATTGGTTGCAAGGGTTGCGCATCGTGCTCGCCAATCCCTACACTTGGCCGGGTCTGTTCGTGAACCTGGGGATGTCTGGCACCTTCTTTGCCTTCGGCGGACTCTGGGCGGTGCCGCTGCTCACCCAGGGATATGGTCTCGATCGCGCCGCCGCCACCCTCCACACCACCTTTCTCCTCATCGGCTTTGCCCTGGGTGCCTTTTTCCTGGGCACCATCTCCGACCGCCTGGGTTGGCGCAAACCCGTGATCCTGGCGGCGGGGGCCTTGCATGCCGCCTGCTGGATCCCCCTCGTCCTGGCGCTTCCCCTTCAGACTGGTTGGAGTCATCTCCTGTTTCTCCTCATGGGTATCGGGGCCTCCGGTTTCACCCTCACCTGGGCCTGCGCCAAAGAGGTAAACCGCCACGCCCTCTCGGGCATGGCCACCAGTGTGGTCAATACCGGGGGGTTTCTTGGAGCCGCCATCCTCCAGCCTCTCGCCGGCTGGGCCATTGACCAGGCGCACCGGGGCCAGGTCGGCCCGCCGCTGCTGGATGATTACCAAGCCGGGATCCGGGTCCTCTGCGGTTGTGCCTTGTTCGGCTTCATCGCCATTTTTTTCTTGCGCGAGACCCGATGTCGCTATATCCACGGGGATTGAGCCGGCCTCTACTTATCCACTCGGAATGGATGGCGGCGTCCCTTCCCTATTCATCCAACCAGGATCCCGGTTTCTCTTGAGAACCGCTGTCATCCGCGCGATGAACCGGGTATTTTCTCCCGGTCTTGTAGCTTGCTTGTCAGTCGGTGGGTTCGGGCGCTAGTATGAAAGGCTTCATTCGATCCATTTCTGCACCAGTTGTGGGGACTCACCGATGATCCGTGGCAGTATCGTCGCCTTGATCACGCCGATGCACGAGGACGGTAGCCTCGATGAGGGGAGTCTGCGTCGCCTGGTGGATTTCCATATCGAGGCGGGTACGGAGGCTATCGTCTCGGTGGGGACCACGGGCGAGTCGGCGACCCTGAATGAGGATGAGCATTGCCATGTCATCCGGATCACCGTGGAGCAGGCCGCTGGCCGCATCCCCGTGATCGCGGGAACCGGCGCCAACGCGACCACAGAGGCCATCAACCTGACCCGATGCGCCAAGGAGGTCGGGGCCGATGCCTGTCTCCTGGTTACCCCTTACTACAATAAGCCTACGCAGGAAGGACTCTATCTGCATTTCAAGGCCGTGGCCGAGGCGGTCGATATCCCCCAGATCCTCTACAACGTCCCTGGGCGAACGGCCTGTGACATGCAGCCGGAGACGGTGCAACGACTCTCCCGGATCGACAATATCATCGGTATCAAGGAAGCGACCGGAAACCTGGAGCGTGCCCAACGTATCCTCGATCTGTGCGGTTCCGACTTCGCCCTCTATTCGGGCGATGATGCGACCGCGCGCGAGTTGATGTGGCTCGGTGGGCATGGGGTGATCTCGGTGACCGCGAATGTGGCCCCCAACTTGATGCAGCGTATGTGCCTGGCCGCCTTGAGGGGGGATCGGGATGAGGCGGCAGCCCTGGACAGCCGCCTGGCGGGGTTGCATAAGAGCTTGTTTATCGAGTCCAACCCCATCCCCGTCAAATGGGCCATGGCCGAGATGGGGTTGGCCCCCCGGGGGATACGGCTTCCCCTCACCTGGCTGTCGTCATGGGCGCAACCGAGGGTGCTGGAGGCCATGCGCCAGGCCGGCGTGCTCGCCTAGTCCCATCCATCTGGGCGGCGACCACCCGGGAAGGCTTCAGATCAGGTCATGATCCAGCCCCCGAAGCGCTTCTTATCTGGGCGAAAAACCCAACATTTCCCAATACTTGACGGTAATACACGGCGGTCTCTATCGATGTCCTCCATGCTTCTCAGATTCGGAATCCTCCAATGTGCCCTGCTCGGGCTTGTGGGTTGCAGCGCCCTACGTTCCGTGGACATGCTTCCGGACCGGGCCGTCGATTACAAAAAGGAGAAGTCGGTCGATGCGAATCTGGAGATCCCCCCGGATCTGACCAAATCCTCGATGACCGATGTCATGGAGATCCCGGAAGCCGGTGGAGAACCGACCACCTATTCCCAGCTCGCGAGCGTCAGAAGACCCGGCCTCCGGGGTGGGGCTGAAAGCCACGCCGTGCTCCCCGACATCGAGAATATCGAGCTGAAGCGCGATGGAGATAAACGATGGCTTGAGATCCGCGCTCAGGCGGACGCCCTCTGGCCGAAGGTGGTGTCGTTCTGGAAGGACAGCGGCATCCTGCTGGTGCAGGAAGATCCGCTGCTGGGCATCATGGAGACCGGCTGGATCGAGAATCGGGCCGACATCAAGAGCGACTTCCTTACCGACACCTTGCGCGGGGTTTTGCCCGGGCTGTATTCGGCGGCCACCCGTGACCAATATCGCGTGCGGCTGGAAAAGGGCCAGAACACCGCCGTCACCGAACTCTATCTCACCCATCGGGGGATGCTGCAGAAGATCACCAGCTCGAACGAGGCCGAGCGCCCGGTGTGGGAGATCCGCCCCAGCGATCCGGAGTTGGAGGCGGAGATGCTGCGCCGCCTCGTGGTCTATCTCGGCGCGTCCGACCAGAAGGCCGCCAAGGTCCTGGCCCAGCAACGTGAACGTCCCGCGGTGGCGCAACTGGTCAAGGACAAGGACGGCACCACCATGCTGATCATCGGCGAGGGTTTCGATCGCGCTTGGCGGCAGGTCGGCGTCGCCCTCGATCGGGTCGGTTTCGTGGTGGAGGATCGGGACCGCTCCAAGGGTCTCTACTATGTCAAGTACAAGGACCCGATGAAGCTCCAAGAGAAGGGGATTCTCTCCCGACTCGCCTTCTGGAGTGACGACAAGAAGGCCGATTCCGGCGAATTCCAGATCAACCTCATCGCCGATGGCGGCTTGAAGACCCGAGTCTTGGTGGCGGATAAGACCGGCAAGCGCGAGGATTCCTCCACCGCCACCCGGATCCTTACCCTGCTGCAAGAGCAGATGCGCTGATTCCGCTGTCGGACCGGCCCCACCCGACCGGCGGGGCCGGTTCTTCTCGCTCAGAACAGCCGACAGGGTTGTCCGGCGCCCAGTCTCCAGACATGAAGGCGAGATGAGGTTCGCCTCCCTCGGCAGCGGTAGTCGGGGCAACGCCACCCTGATCGAAGGTGGCGGTGTGCGGCTGCTGGTCGACTGTGGTTTCCCCTTGCGCGAACTGGAGCGTCGGCTGGGCCTCCTCGGCGTCGATCCGCTCAGCCTGGAGGCCCTTCTCATCACCCACGAACATACCGACCACATCCGGGGCCTGTCGGTCTTCATCCGACGCTATCCCGTCCCGGTCTGGCTGACATCGGGAACGCTTCGGGGTCTGGGGAGCCACTTGCCTGGAACCCGGATCTTTTCCCCCCACGGTCCCGAGCTGCGTTTCGGCAATCTCCAGGTCCTGCCCTTTCCCGTTCCCCATGACGCCCGGGAACCGGTCCAATTCAGGTTCAGGGAGGGTCGGGACAGCTTCGGCCTGCTGACGGATACGGGTATGGTGACGCCCCATGCGGCCGGTTTGCTGCAAGGCTGCGAGGCCCTGCTGCTGGAAGCCAATCACGATCTCCAGAAGCTCAGGACCGGGCCCTATCCGCCCAGCCTGCAGGCCCGGGTGGCCGGTGGCTATGGACACCTGAGCAACCGCCAGGCCGCGGAACTGGTGCGTTCGCTCGACCCGCACCGACTCCGGCGCCTGGTGCTCGGTCATCTGAGCGAAAAGAACAACACCCCGGAGTGCGCGATCCAGACCATGCTGGAGCCGATGCCCTGGCTCGGTGACCGCCTCACAGTCATCGCCCAGGACAAAATCAGCGGCTGGATCGAAGTGTAACCAAACAGGCCCGGCGGGCTGGCCCGGCAACACCATCCCTCACCCGCGAACTCGTAGGGCGGCAACCCCTTGCCGCCATTTGCTGCCGATCAGGGAGTGTCGGCAAAGGATTGCCGACCTACTCTGCTCCCTCACCCGCGAGCAAACAGTAAGCGCCGGCGCTAGGTGCTAACCCGTCCATTCCTCGGGGGTGAAGGTCTTGATCGAAAGGGCATGGAGTTCGCCGCTGACGATGTGCTCATTGACGCTGGCGTAGACCTTGCGCTGTCGGTTCAGCAGCGAGAGCCCGGCAAAGGCGCGGCTGATGACGATGGCGTCAAAGTGACTCCCATCGCCGGTGACCCGGACCTCGGCCTCCGGGATGCCGGCAGAAATCAAAGCGGCGACGGCCTCGGGTTGCATGGTTCGATTCTCCTGGGATTGTGGCGGCTGTGGTGGCGATGAGATGGCGATCAGACGCCGGGATCACAACTCCCGCGTCTCCAGGAATTGGATCTCCGGCCAGCGTTCCCGGGTCAATTCCAGGTTGACCCGCGTCGGCGCCAGATAGACCAGTTGGCCGTCGCCATCCAGGGCCAGATTGTCGAACGCCTTGTCGCGGAACTGTTGCAGCCGTTTGCCGTCCTCGCAGGCGACCCAACGGGCGGTCGCCACGTTCACCGGCTCCACCACCGTCTCCACGCTGTACTCGTCCTTCAGCCGGAAAACCGCCACATCGAATTGCAGCAGGCCCACGGCGCCGAGGATGAGGTCGTTGTTCTTGAGTGGCCGGAACACCTGGGTGGCGCCCTCCTCGCAGAGCTGCACCACTCCCTTCTGCAGCGCCTTCATCCGCAGGGGATCGCGCAGCACCACACGGCGGAACATCTCCGGGGCAAAGTAGGGGATACCCAGATACTTGATGTCCTCCCCTTCGGTGAAGGTGTCGCCGATCTGGATGGTGCCGTGATTGTGCAGCCCGATGATGTCGCCGGGCCAGGCTTCCTCCACATGGCGGCGCTCATCGGCCTGGAAGGTCAGGGCATTACTGATCTGCACCGTCTTGCCGAGGCGCACATGACGCATCTTCATACCCTTGCGATAGGTCCCCGAACAGACCCGCAGGAAGGCGATACGGTCGCGGTGGGCCGGGTCCATGTTGGCCTGGATCTTGAACACGAAGCCGCTGAATTTCTCTTCTTCCGGGCTCACCGGGCGTTGGGCGGTGGGACGAGGCCGAGGCGGCGGGGCGTAATCGACAAAGGCGTCCAGCAATTCCTTGACGCCGAAGTTGTTGATCGCCGAGCCGAAAAACACCGGCGTCTGGGCCGCCCGGCGGTAGGCGTCAAGGTCCAGGGCATGACTGGCCCCATGCACCAGCTCCATCTCTTCGCGCAGTTCGTCCGCTTGGCCGCCGATCAGATCGTCGAGTCGGGGATGGTCCAGACCCTGGATCAGCTCGCCGGTACGGATGCGCTCGGAACCCCCGGGCGAAAACAGATGGGTGGTCTGGCTGCGGAGATCGAACACCCCCTTGAAGCGCTTGCCCATGCCGATCGGCCAGGTCACCGGCGCGCACTGGATGCGCAGGATGCGTTCGATCTCGTCCAACACCTCCATGGCGTCGCGGCCTTCGCGGTCGAGTTTGTTGATGAAGGTGAGAATGGGGGTGTCGCGCAGCCGGCAGACCTCCATCAGTTTGATGGTGCGCTCCTCCACGCCCTTGGCGACGTCGATCACCATCAGCGCCGAGTCCACCGCGGTCAGGGTGCGATAGGTATCCTCGGAAAAGTCCTCGTGGCCCGGGGTGTCCAGCAGATTGACGATGGCGCCGCCATAGGGGAACTGCATCACCGAGGTGGTGACCGAGATGCCGCGTTCCTTTTCCAGCTCCATCCAGTCCGAGGTGGCGTGACGCGCGGCCTTGCGGCCCTTGACCGTGCCCGCCATCTGGATGGCGCCGCCATAGAGCAGCAATTTCTCCGTCAGGGTGGTCTTGCCCGCGTCCGGATGGGAAATGATGGCGAAGGTGCGCCTCTTGTTGAGTTGTTCGATGAGTTCGGACATGGCCATGGCTGTGAGCGGAAAAGCCGGGATTATAGCTGATAGGAGCGGACGGGAAGTGTCAGCGAGTTCGGATGTGGTGGGCGGTTGTTGTCCAGGCGAGGGCGAGTAAAATCAGGCTATGCGCGTCTATCTTGACAACTGTTGCCTGCAACGCCCGCTGGACAACCAAACTCACCCTCCCTCGCATCAGGGTCGAAACGGAGGCGGTATTTGCTGTGTTGGCAGCGGTTCAGGCCAAAGAACTTGCTCTGCTGGATTCGGAGGCGCTGCACTACGAGATCTCATGTATCCCTGATGACACACGACGTGCTGAGGCCCTTGCACTCCTGTCGCTTGCTTCCGAGCATCTACAACTCACTGACGCAATAGAGGCATTGGCGCTCACCTTTGAAAGGATGGGTCTTTGTGCAATGGATGCCATCCATCTGGCCCTTGCCTCAACGGCGAAGGCCGATTATTTCTGTACCTGTGATGACAGGCTATTCCGTAAGGCTATGGTTATCCCTGGCTTGAACTGCAAAGTTATAACCTTGTTGAACCTTATCCCGGAGATTGCAAAATGAGCGTTTACATCCAGCCACTTGCAGAAATCACCAGTCGAGCCAGAAACGCCCTCATTCAAGAGCTGGGTGTTGTTGATACCTTGCGCTTTCTTAACCAGTTTCGTGCGGGTAGTGGCGACTACACCACGGAGAGGGAGCAGCTATTCAAGGATGAATCCGTCAAAAGTATCGCAGCAGGAATTAAGGCCAAGAGAAATGCTGATGCCCAACCAGGCGCTGCAGCGGACCGCTCCTGACGCCGCGATCGCTGAGCTCATTCGTTATATGTCCAAGGAGAGAGCCTGAGTGAGGGCCGTCGGGCGCAATAGCGAAGCGAGGAGTGGTACAGGGATGTACTCTTTACGGAGCTAAGGACGCCATTGCGCCGCATGATCATGCTCTCCCAAGCGGCGCAATACGGCTCACACCTATTGCGTCCTACCGTGCTCACCGGCAAGAGCGGGCGGAACGCCCGCACTCCACAGTTGTGTAGGCTGGTGATGAGCGAAGCGAATCCCAGCACGTGATCCACAGCCAAGAAGCTGGATTTCGGCCGGCGCCCCAACGCCAGCCTATGGAGCTGATTCTTCATGCTATGGGGGGTGCGGGCGTCCCGCCCGCTGTTATCGGTGGGGCGTTTCCAAGTCAGGTAGATACCGTCTTACTCGGTGGTTCCCCGGGCAACGGCTGTTTGGCCGGATTTTTGTTCTTATTAAGAGAACAATCGTCGCCAATAATTCAGGTATTGTTCTTTATATGGGAACGAAAATAGGCTTTTTCCGTCCTGGCCCGGAGCCGGAATCCTGTCTCGCTTCCGGCTCCAGGTCATGGGTTTAGCGACCGATCTCCCCGGTCTGCAATTCCACCCGGTTCTGTTTCTGGTTGTAACCCTGGCGGGCAACGACCTCATAGTCCAGATTGGTTTTGCCTCCGGCTGGGATCTCGGTGGTGAATTGGACGGTTTGGAAGTCGTGCAGGGATGGATTGAGCCGACTGCGGAACAGGATGTCGCCGGGGTAGTCGCGGCGGATCTGTACCGTGATGGGCTTGCGGCTGTAGTTGCGGATACGCTGGCGGTAGAGGCTGTGTTCGTCCCAGCCCGCCACCGGGCTGTCGAACTCGAGTTTCAGGCCGTCCTCGCCCAGTTTGCGATAGAGGTTGGCGCCTTTGATCTGCATCCAGAAGTTGTCACGCGAGACCCGCTGCTTGATGAGTTCGAACACCACCGCCGGGTCGCGGCCCAGATTCAGCTCGATCTTGTCCCCGATGGGGACGTATTTGAGGCTTTGGGTGCTGAGATAGCTCAGGCCATCGCGGCCGTTGGCGCGAAAGGTGCGGACCTGGCCGTCCGGCAGCGGCGTGCTGCCCAGCTTGGAGGCGCTGTCGTTGCGTAGCAGATAGAGCCGCACCAGTTGGTCGCCGTACTCCCGGGGACGGTAGCGGTACTCGACCCGTAGCGGCACCGCCGCCGCCTCGAAACTGCGCAGCCGCTTGGCCCAGCCGGTGGGAACGGTCTCGGTGCCCTCGATGGTATAGATGAAATATTCGCTCAGGCCTTCCTTGATGATCTCCTTGGGGGCTTCCATCTCGGCCAGCTTGTCGAAGGCCATGGCACCGGCGAGGGCCGGGGCCGGCGCGGCTGGCATCATCATCTTACGGGCCGCCCGCTGACGCAGATCCTGCATTTCGTTCTTGCCAAGTTCGTTCAAGCGCCCGACCGGGACCTTGGCCAGCTCGGCGATTTTCTCCACCAGATTAATGCTCCCCACCACCAGGCGCACCTGGGCGTCCTCGTAATCCTCGCCGGACTGGTTGCGTACCCGCACGAAGCCTTCCAACCTGAGTTGTTTCTCCTCGGCATCGGCGATGGCCAGATAATCCGCCTCCCAACTGATACCCGAGGTGAAGTAACTGATCTCGATGCTGGATTCGCGATTGGCGTCGCTGCGTACATTCCAGTACAGGCTCTGGGGCTTGTCGTGGGGGAAGGTGGTGTCGAGCACTTCCAATCCGGCCTTGGGCTCGCGGAACCTGAGTTCCACCGAGGTGGGGTCGATCAGGGTGTTGGCCCAGGAGAACCGCAGGGGATTGATGCCCGGCTTGAAGCTGACCACCCGGCGTTCCCGCACCAGGGTCAGATCCTCGGAGTTATAGATGGTCAACTGCACCGTCCGCCGTTCGGGTACGGTGGCGAGATCGAGGTTGCGCGCCGGCGCGGTCAGGGGCAGCAACAGGCCGAGCCAGCAGAACAGAGCGAAGATCGGGTTTCTGGTCATGAGGGTCACCACTCGTTGTTCAGGGTCAGCCTGAGGGTATGGGTCTGTTTCTGTGCCTGGCCGTCGGCCCGGCGGGCGGGCAGATCGACATGGAACAGAAGTTTGTCGGCGTCGCTCTTTTCCGCGTCGGGTTGGCGCAGGCTACCATCGCCCAATACCCATTCCGGATCGCGGCCATTGTCGCCACGGATCTGATCGCGGATCTGGCGTACGCTTTCGCCGATATCCAGGGTGACCGGCGTGTCCTTGAAGTTCTCGATCTCGTACTTGAGACTGACCTCATAGCGGTAGAGGGTGCCGGCGATACGGTGGCGCTCGTTGCGGTCGATGGTGCGCCGTACCGAGATGTCCCGGGCCAGGCCCAGGTAGAGTTCGAGCTCATCGTCGGGCGGGGTGAACTTGCCGCGATCCTCGCCGAGAAAGGCGCTGCCGCCCCGTCCGTCGTCCTGGAAAAGGCGGGCCTTGCCTTCGGGGAGGGGTTCCTGGCCGAGGGGAGCGCCGGCATTTTTCACCACATAGTGCACCGGCACCTTGAGCTTGTCCTGGGCCGGATCGAGATAGCCGTATTTCACCGGGTCGCAGCTATAGGTCTTGCGCACCGGCACGCCGTCAAAACGGTTCAGGGGCACCTCCTTGGTCTCGTCCAGGCCCAGGGGCTTCTCGGTCCGTTCGCCGACCCCGGCCCAGATGACCACCTCGTCATAGGCCTCGTTGGCGTGGTTGTTCACCCGCAGAAATTGCCCCAGCTCCATGGTCTTTTCCTGATGATCGGCGAGGGCGCGATAGTGGAAGTCCTTGCTCAAACCACCCAGGATATAGCTGATGCGCACCCGGGCGGCGCCCGAGGCACTGGCGGAGACGGCCCAGACCAGGGCGTTCTCATTGGGCGGATAGCTGACGGAGAGCACCTTGGCGTCGATGGGCGCTTCGCCCGTCGAGGTCAGGAGGCGCAGAATCAGGGTGTCGGGGTCGATGCGCGTATTGGCCCAGGAAAAATCCACCTGATTCACCCCCTTGACCAGGGGCACCAGGCGTTCCTCCTCGACCAGGGCCGACTGGGGATGATCGAGCTGGATCTCCACCCGCTCGCGCACCGGCAGGGTGGTGAGCTTGATGCGGGCCAGCGCCTCCGGGGGGGCGGTGCCGAGCCACAACAGGGCGCCGATCGAATAGAGCCATCGGGTGCGGTTCATGGTTCAAGGTCTCCTCTGGTTGAGCCGTTCGCTACTACCATAAACGCAATGGATCGCCCCTGGGGGTTGGAAAGTGAAAAAAATTCCGCTCTGCCCTGGCGCTCACGGGAACGGGTTGAGGCTCTCCAAGGCCGAGCTTTCTCACCCTGGCACGGAAATTCCCCCTATACTCTCGGTGTGGCCCTGTCAGGCTCTTCCAGAAGCCGGAGGCGGGTGTCGAAATAAGTCACTCACTCATTTCATTCATTCCAAAGGAAACATCATGCACAGCCTGGTTCGGACTGTTTTTGCCATCTTGATACTGATGATGGGCGCCTTCACCCTGCCGGCGACGGCCGGTCCGGGAGGGGCGCAGCCCGCCGTGCTGACCAGCGACGCGGACAGCGGTCGCTTTCTCCCCGCCGCCTTCAAGACCAACATCCGCGACATGACCCTGGGCGAAGTGGCGGCCATAGTCGGCGGGGCCGCGGTCGTGGGAACCGCGGCCGACATGACCTTCAGCGGCGGTTTCTTCACCGTCCTGGGGGCGGCGGCCGGCGCTGTCCTGGGCAGCGAGTGGTACGAGCGCGGCTGGTGGCCCTTTGAAAGGTCCATTCTCGGCACCAGCCTCTAGGGCCTGAGTCGATTGGTGGATGCGGCGCCTGGCCCACATCCACCCCTCCTTGCTTTTTGCGGGACTACCCAGCCAGGGACTTACAGAAAGACTTCCACCCGCTCGATGTCATGGACCGAGACGGTGATGGTTATGGAGCCACGCGCCAGGCGCCGTTCGATCGCCACCTCGTTGGCCTCCACCTGGGTCAAAACACCTTCACGCACCATTTTCTGCTTGGTATAGACCTTCACCGCCTGTCCGCGGTATTTGTTCAAGTCAGCGATCTCGACCGGCTGGAAGCTTTTGGGCTTGCTGGTGACTTTCGGCTTGGAGGGCGTAGCGGTTGGCGGCGGAGCCGAGGTTGCGGCGTGCCGACTGAAGCTCATGTCGGTCACCGGTTTACCGTTCACGCTCAGATCCAGGTGGACCATGGAAAGCAGGTTTTCGGGTTGAATGACGCCGAGATGGGTCGGGTCCATGTCGCTGGGAAACTCGATCTCGACCTCTATCCGCTCCGGGTGCTGTAGAAAGTCGCGATAGGCGGCGCGTAGACCCGGGCCGGGTACGACCCCCCAGCCTTCGAGGAATCTGGCATCGCTGACGCCGACCTCGGCCTCGACATACTGCTCGGGGGTAAGACCGGCCTCCTTGGCACAAAATCGTTTCAGCTTCTCGGTAAAGGACCTATCCCGGTATTCCAACCTTAGCGGCCCCAGCTTGGGTTGACCGCCAGCAGCCAACAACTGGGGCGCGATCCCATCCAGGGTGACGCTGCCCGTCATGGCGCCGGCGTCGCGCATCGCCCAGTCAAACTTGAGATCGGCATGCTGGCGCCTTTTGTCGTACTCGAAGCCGAACCCCAGATCGAGCACCATCTGGCTGTAACCAAGCTGGGTATATTCGCGGGAAGTCAGGCGTGACACCTTGCCGCAATTCAACAGGCCGGGAGGTGTGGGCGGATCCTGTTCATGCCGCTGCAAGTCTTCGATCAGGCCCATGATTTGTCCCGTCATATTCAAGCTGAGCCCGCGGAAACTCAGACGCAGGCGTTCGGGGATCTCACCCGAACTGGCCTGGCGGACGCCGAAGAGGAGAAAACCCAAACCCGGGGTCTGCACCTCGAGGCTCTGGATCCTTAGGCTGTCGTTCAGATTGACCGGCTGGATCTTGACCCCGATCAGACCGATCAGGCCACCGAGGGTGGAGTCGATGCCTTCGTAACTGATGGTGGCGAAGGGCCGGGCCATGGTGATGATTTGCTCGACGCCCTCTTTCGTCTTGTAGTAGAGGAAGCCTTTGAGCCCGGCATAGACGAGGATCGGCAGTAGCGCCAAGGCAAGCAAGAGTTTTTTCTGTGAAGACACGGAACGCTCCTGGTAAGGGCCCGGGATTCGGGGTGGATGGCTCGGGTGGCATCACCTTAGAGCAAGGAGCGTACAGCAACAAGGGAATCGCTCGCCAAGGCCTACCGTCAAGGTGGCACGGCCTTACCACCTATCAGTTTGCTTCCCCCCTTGATAAGGGGGGATTGAGGGGGGTTCACAGCGGCGAAATCTCTGACGAAACCATCCTTGTGGCGGGGCTCCAGGCCAGAAAATCCCCTTTCTCCGTCCTTTTCCAAATGGGGAAGAGGCTCGGGAACCTCCCTCGCCAAGACTGATAGGTGGTGAGGTGGCGCGGCGCTGGATCGTCTTTCTTCGGCCTTCGCGTGCTACACTCCACCCCATCCCCGGGGGAGGGTTACTGTCGGCGCCGAACCGGTCCGAGGACGAACCCAAATGATGCGTCGGAAATCAGCTAAGCCATTTTGACTGGATTGGGGCATGTCGATTGATACTTCCACCACGGCGAATCACCGGGCCAAGATCGGGCTGGTGATTCGCTATATCACCTCCTGGGTGCGTGCCCAAGCGATGCCCCTGGTGACCGGGCTGCTGTTCGTCCTGGCCGTCTACGCCATCCACAAGCTGCTCGGGGCGATCAACTACAAACAGTTGCTGATCGAACTCGCCAATATCCCCATGTTCAAGCTGGGGCTCGCCCTGCTGGCCACCATCCTCGGCTTTATCGCCCTCACCGGCTATGACTGGTCGGCCCTGAGGTACATCGGTCGGCGGCTTCCCTATCGGACGGTGGCCCTGGCCTCATTCACCGGCTACGCCATCGGCAACACCATCGGTCTCAGCCTGGTCTCGGGTGGATCGGTCCGCTACAAGATCTATGGTCCGGCCGGTCTGGACGCCATCGAGGTGGCCAAGGTCACCGCCTTTTGCGCCCTCTCCCTGGGCGTCGGCATCCATGTCCTCGGGGTGTTGGCGATGGCCTGGCATCCGGAGGTCCTGGCGGAGATGATGGGACTCTCGGTGGTCCTGATGCGTTGGGGCGGCCTGGGTGGGGTGGCGGTGTTGAGCATCCTCTTCCTCTGGGCGGCCTATAAAAAGGAGATACACATCGGTCGCTGGCGGGTGCCCTTGCCTTCGCTGCAACTCAGCCTGGTCCAGTTGGTGATTTCGATCGCCGATGTGGCCTTTGCCGGCGCCTGCCTCTATGTCCTGCTGCCGAACTACAACCTCCCCTTCATAGCCTTTTTGCTGGTGTTCGCCGTAGCCCTCCTGGCCGGCCTGGCCACCCATGTCCCCGGTGGGCTGGGGGTGTTCGAGGGGGTGATGATCCTGGCCCTGCGCAACCATCTGCCGGTGGAAGGGCTGACGGCGGCGCTGATCCTCTATCGCGGGGTCTATTTCCTGCTGCCCTTGCTGCTGGCGACGGTCATCCTGGTCCTGCGGGAGATCGGCGATCGCCTCTGGCCGGCCTTGACCAGCGACAAACCTTTCGCCACCTGGAGCGCCCAACTGGTGCCGCCGGTGACAGCCGCGCTGGTATTCATGAGCGGATTGGTGTTGCTGGCCCTCTCCGCGGCCCCCGGGGTGGCGGCCAAATCGGCCTGGATCCGTGCCATGCTGCCCCTGGGATTGGTAGAGACTTCCTCGCTGCTGGGCTCCCTGGTCGGGGTATCCCTGCTGCTGCTGGCCCAGGGGCTGTTTCGCCGCCTGCGGAACGCCTACCGACTGATCCTCCCCTTGGCCCTCCTGGGCGGGGCGCTGGCCGTCACCAAGGGGATGGCCTTTGCCGTCACCGGGGTTCTGGTGGCGGTGGCCTGGCTGGTGTTTCTCTGCCGGCGGGAATACGACCGCCACACCTCGCTACACAGCGCCCCCTTCACCCTGAGTTGGTTGATCGCGGTGGTGGCGACGGTGATCGCCCTGCTGTGGTTGCTCCTCTTTACCTTCAAGCGTGCGGAATACTCGGACATGCTCTGGTGGCAATACAGCTATCAGGCCGAGGTGGGACGTGCCCTGCGCGCCGGGGCGGTGATTCTGGTGGCCGCGGTCCTTTTCGCCGTCTGGAGTCTGCGCCGGGTATCCCAGCGACCCATGGGGCGGCCGAGCACCGCGGATTTCGCCCTGGTGGAAGGGATCATCCAACGCCAGGATCACGGCCTGGCGAATCTGGTCTTTCTGGGCGACAAGTCCCTGTTGATGAATGACGAAGGGACGGCCTTCCTGATGTTCGGCGTGCGGGACCTGCACTGGGTTGCCCTGGGGGACCCGGTCGGTCCCATCTCCGAGTCGATCGACCTCGCCTGGAGGTTTCGTGAACTGGTCGAGCGTCGTGGCGGACGCCTAGTGTTCCACCAGGTCTCCCTGACGCACCTACCCCTGTATCGGGAAATGGGGCTTTCCCCGCTGAAAATCGGCGAAATGGCCGTGGTCGAACTTTCCCACTTCAGCCTGGAGGCCCAGGGCAATGCCGACCACCAGAACGTCGTCAGGCTCGCCGAACAGGAAGGGATGAGGTTCGAAATGCTGGTCCCAGGTGAAGCGGACAAGATGTTTTACGAATTGCGGGCGGTCTCCAACGCCTGGCTGCTGATCAAAGGGGCGCGGGAGCACAGTTTCAGTCTCGGCACGGCCGATCGCCGTTACCTGAATCGCTTTCCCATCGCCCTGGTGCGGGATGCCCGCCGTCGCATCCTGGCCTTCGCCAGCCTCTGGGTGAGCACCTCCTACCGCGAGGCCGAGATCGATCTGCTACGGTGCGGCTATCTGGCCCACGATCTCACCCAGCACTTTCTGATCGTCAGCCTCATCCAGCATTTCAAGGCCGAAGGCTTTTCCCGCCTGAATCTGGGTCTGACCCCGCTGGTCGATGCCGACACTCACAGCCTGGCCGCCCTCTGGCGTCGCTTCGGCCCCCTGCTCTACAACCGCGGGGCCCCTTTCTACAAATTGAAGACTTTGAGGATGTACAAGGAAAAATTTGCCTCGACCTGGGAACCCCTGTATCTCGCCTTGCCCAAGGGAGTTCGCCCCGAGGCCGCCCTGGCCGACGTCGAATATCTGGCTTCCATGGGGGCACCGGGTCCCAAGGACGAATGAGGTCGACAGCGGCTAGCGGGCTCGCAGCATCTCCTGTAGATGCTCGGGCAGGTTCTGCGCCCCCTCAAAGCGGGCGCTGAGCACATTGGCATTGACGAAACGGGTTTCCGCCAGATCCGCCCCGGCGAAGACCGCCCCTTCCAGTCGGGCGCCGTTGAGCAGCGAACCCCGCAGGCTCGCCCCCGTGAAGTTCGCCCCTTCCAGTGCCGCCCCTGTCAAGACCACCTGCTGGACCCGGGCCCCGGTCAGGTCGGCACCGATCAGCACCCCCCGCAGCATATAGATCCGATCGAGCCGGCTCCCGGAAAGATCGATCTCTTCCATGTTGACGTCCTTCATATAGGCCTGGGTAAAGTCCGCCCCGCGGGCCTGCACCGAGTTCAGATTGGCGCCGAAGAGATTGGCCTCGCGCACTTGGGCCTGGTTCAATACCCCTCCATCGAAGGTAGCATGGAAGAGATTCGCCCCATCGAGCCGGGCGCCGGTAAGATCGCAGTCACTGAGATTGGCCCAGCGCAGGTCGCTGCCACGCAGGCTCGCTCCCATGAGCTTGCCGCCGCTGAGGACCGCATTCTGCAGGTCCACGCCGTCGAGTTGGGCGCCAACCAAGTCGATCTGTTCCAGGTGACGACCAGCGAAGCGGCAATGGCGCAGATCGGTACGGGGCGCGGGGTATTCGCAATCCCCTCGGGGCAGGGCGGGCGGATCGTCCGCCCAAGTCCACGACCAAGTGGCAAAAAAGCCGGCCAGGATCAGCCGCGTTTCAGGTCTGGGCATGCCAGTCAGTCCTTGCCCCGGCTCTGGTCCCGTTCAGGCTGGCGGCCCGGTGGATCGACTCACCCGGTGCGGATCGAGGCATGCCGCCAGCCTTCCCGATTCAGCAGACCTTCCTTGCGCAACTTGGAGATGGCCCGGGACACGGTCTCGGCGGTCAGATCCGTAATGTCGGCCATATCCCGCAGGGTCGGGAGCGCAATCTGAGTGCTCGGGACCGAAGGGGCATCCTCCTGGACCAGCATCAGAATCAGACGGCGGACACGATTGAGGGCGTCGCCGCTACGCAACGACATGGCATTGGCGGTCCGGTGTTCCACCTTGGCCAGGGTCTGCAGCAGGGCCTCGCCACTCGGACAACCCTGTCGCTCCAGCCAGGGGCCGAGCACGCACGGAGAGACCACCCTGGCGTCGAAGCTGTAACAGCCAAACAACAGAGTCTCGGCGCCGATCACGTCCCCGCGCAGGGCGAGGCTGGCGAACAGGCTCTCATCTGGTCCATTCCGATCCAGTCGCACCGACCCCGAGATCACCCGCCAGGCGATACCCCGTGAGCCGGCGGTATAGATCACCTCTCCTGCACGATAGGAGGTGGTGATTTTCTCCTCAGTACCCTCGCCTAGTCTGGATTCCTGTTGCATCTCGCTGCCTGCGATGAAAATTTACGTTGATAAACAATAAGTTGTTATCAATCAGAGCCGTCGATTGAGTATTTGCAGTATAGCATTCGAGCCTAATGACCGCATCTTGCCGCCTTATCCAAGAACCCAGGTGCTGGGAAGCTGGTCCACGGATCAGGAAGTCTCTTCAGCCTCAGGCCCGTCGGGAAGATTGGGCTCTACGTCTTCCGCAACACCTCGACCGGCGGGGTCATCAGCAAGGGGTAAGTGGCGGCCAATCCCGCCAGGGTGACGCCGAGGGCGCCGCCCGGGATACCCAGCAGCCACAACCAGGGATTGATATGAAAGGGCAGGTCGAAGATCTGTACCGAGAGGACATAGCCGACCAGGGTCGCGGCCAGACTGGCCACCAGACCGGACAGGCCGCCGAGGGTGGCGAATTCCACCGCCGTGGCGGTCAACAACTGGCGTCGCCTCAGACCCAGGGTGCGCAAGATGGCGGATTCCTGCATCCGGGTCTCACGGTCGGCCTGGATGCCGGCATAGAGCACCACCACCCCGGCGATCAGGGTGAACAAAAACACATATTCAACCGCCATGGCCCCACGATCGGTAATCAGTCTCACCTGCCCCAGGATGGCGCTGACGTCCATGATGGTCACCGAGGGGAAGGCCGCCACCAGCTCGGCCTGGACCCGTTCTCGCTCGGGCGGGAGATGGAAGCTGGTGATGAAGGTCGTCGGCAGGGCGTCCATGGCGCCCGGACTGCCGATGACGAAGAAATTGGGCTGGAAGGAGTCCCACTTCACCGTGCGCAGACTGGTGACCGGGGCGGAGAAGCTCTGGCCGGCGATCTGATATTCCAGGCGGTCGCCGAGTTTGATGCCAAGGGTGTCGGCGAGCCCGGCCTCCACCGAAAACTCTAAGGCACCCCGATACCCCGGCGCCCACCAGCGACCTTCCGTCACCCTGTTATCGTCCGGGGGCTGTGCGGCCCAGGAGAGATTGAATTCCCGGGCAGCCAGGCGTTGGGCCCGGGGCGAGGCATAGTCCTCGGGTATGACGTCTTTATCGTTGATGCGCAGCAGACGGGCCCGCAGCATGGGATAGAGTCCGGCCGGCTCGATGCCGTGCTGCGACAGAAATTCGCGCAAGGCCTCCACCTGTGCGGGTTGGATATTGATCAGAAAGCGGTTGGGGGCTTCGGGAGGCAGCCTGGCCGACCAGGCGCCGAGGAGGTCGACCCGTACCACGGCCAGCAGCAGCAGGGCCAGGAGGCCCAGGCCAAAGCCGGTCAGTTGCAGGGCGCTGACGTGCGGATGGCGTGCCAGCGCGGCAAGGGCATAGCGCCAGATACTCTGGGTGCGATAGCGCAGGGGGGTGAGCAGGCGCACCAGCCAGCGGGCGACCAGGAGCAACGAGACCAGGCTCAGGACGACGCCGAGCAGGACCCAGAAGGCCAGGTTTGGATCTCCCGCCTGCCACAGCATCAGACCGCCGAGGGAAGCGATCGCGGCCAGCAACAGAACCCAGAATCGCACCGGGGCCGGACCCAGATCGCGCCGCAACACCCGCAACGGTGGGACTTCGCCGAGACGCAACAGGGGCGCCAGGGCGAAGCCGAGCAGGGTCAGCAAGCCGGTGCCGAGACCCTGTGCCAGTGGCCACAGGGAGGGGCGGGGCAGGTTGAGGTCCAACCACTGTCCCAGGAGTTGGGTCAAGGCCTCCTGGGCGAGCAGGCCAAGGAGACCGCCGATCAGGCTGGCGAAAAGACCAAGGAACAAGAGGCGCAGGCCGAATACCTGTAACAGAAAGCCCCGACTGGCCCCCAGGCAACGCAGGATGGCGCTGCTGTCGGCTTGACGGTCGACGAAACGCCGGGTGGCGATGGCGACGCCGACACCGGCCACCAGCACGGCCAGGGTGGCGGCCAGGCCGAGAAAGCGTCGACCCTGATCCAGGGCCAGGCGCAACTCAGGGCGGGCATTGCCCACGTCCTCCAGCTCGGCGCCCCGGGGGAGGTGATCCTTCACCCAAGCCCGGTAGTCCTGGATCTGGTCCGCTTCGCCCGCTACCAGGAGCCGATGACGCACCCGGCTGCCGGGGCCCAGGAGTTGGGTGGCGGGGAGATCGGACAGGGCCAGCATCACCCGGGGGGCGAGCTGAAAGATACTGCTACCGCGATCCGGTTCCCAGTGGATCAGCCGCTCGATGACGAACTCGCTCTCGCCGAGACTGAGGCGTCCGCCGATCTCGGCTCCGAGCCTGGCGAGCAGGCTGGGCTCGATCCAGATCCGGCCACTGGGCGGAATCCCCGGCGCCACTTCAGGTGTTCCCTGGGGACCCTCGCTCAACAGCAGACGGCCGCGGAGCGGATAACCGGGAGCCACCGCCTTGACCTGTACCAGTTGGGTCAGATCGCCGTGCATGACCACGCTGGGGAAGCCGAGGGTGCGACTGGTAAGCAAGCCTCGCTGTTTCGCCTCGGTGATCAGGGCTTCGGGCGGGGGTTCGGGGGTCTCGACCAGCAGATCCGCCGCCATCAATTCGGCGGCCTGGGATTCCAGGGCTTGCTGGACCCGGTTGGTGAAGAAGCCGACGGCGCTTACGGCCGCCACGGCGACGATGAGGGCCGCCGCCAACAGGCGTAGTTCGCCGCTGCGCCAGTCGCGACCGAACATACGCCAGGCGAAATGCCAAGCTTGGGGGGTCATGATTGGCTGTCCAACCGGCCGGAGCGCAGATGGAGGCTGCGATCGCAACGACCGGCGAGTTCGATGTCGTGGGTGACCAAGACCAGCGCGGCGCCGCTCTCTTCCCGCAGGCGGAACAACAACTCGATCACCTGATGCCCGGTGCCCTGATCCAGATTTCCCGTGGGTTCATCGGCGAAAAGCACCCGGGGTTGAGGGGCGAAGGCGCGGGCGATGGCGACACGTTGCTGTTCGCCGCCCGAGAGCTGGTTGGGATAATGCTGAAAGCGGGCGCCCAGACCCACTGCCCGTAGCGCTTGTCCGGCCTGTTCCCGGGGATCCTTGTGACCTGCCAGTTCCAGCGGCAACATGACGTTCTCCAGCGCCGTCATCCCTGGAAGAAGTTGGAAGGACTGAAAGACAAACCCGACCCGACCGGCCCGCAGTTTGGCCCGGGCGTCTTCGTTCAGGAGGCTCATGGGTTCGCCGAAAAGATGGGCCTCTCCGGCTGTCGGCAGATCAAGCCCCGCCATCAGGCCGAGCAGGGTGGATTTCCCCGACCCGGAGGCCCCCAATATGGCCACGGCCTCACCCTCGGCGATCTCCAGGTCGTTATCCTGGAGGATATCCAGAGGGCCATCCGGTGCCAGCACCCGTTTGCCGAGTCCGAGCGTCGACACCGCAACTGGTTTAGAATCTTGCTTCATGCCACACCTACTCTTGATGTTCATTCTGCTCATGACCAGTTACGCCCACGCCTCGCCGGCCATCCTGGTGCTGGGAGACAGTCTGAGCGCGGGGTACGGTATCGACCCCCGACGCGGCTGGGTGCAACTCTTGCGCGAGCGCTTAGAGCAAGATGGTCACGACTACCGGGTTCTCAATGCCAGCATCAGCGGCGACACCACCCGCGGTGGCTGGGAACGCCTGCCGAAGGCATTGGAGCAACACCAACCGGCCATTCTCATCCTGGAGCTGGGCGCCAATGACGGGTTGCGAGGCTTTCCCATCCCCGAGATCCGTACCAATCTGGAACAGATCGTCAATCTCGCCCGGGTCTCGGGGGCGAAGGTGCTGCTGCTGGGAATGAGGTTGCCGCCGAATTATGGTCGAAGATATGCCGAACGCTTCGCCGAACTCTTCCCCCAATTCGCCCAGGACAAGGGGATTCCCATCGTGCCTTTTTTTCTCGAGGGGGTCAGCGAGCGCCCCGATCTGATGCAGGAGGATCGCCTGCATCCCAATGAATCCGCCCAACCCTTGCTGTTGGAGAATGTCTGGCCAGAGTTGCGGCCCTTGCTCTGAGTCCGGGCGGCTGAATGGTATCGTCCTGGGAGCCGGGGCGAGTTCTCCTCATACCCGTTCTGGGCTGGCGACTGGTCGGGTCCCAGTCCCGATTCGTCCCTGGGAAAAAGATCCGAGCGCCTGTCCCCTCAGCCAGCTTTCCGGGCCTCGACGGAAAATGACCATTTTTTGTTCTCCTAAAGAGAATAATGAATTGTATTTTTATATATTGTTCTCCATTGGAGAACGAAAAACCGGACTAAAATGCCCAGGCCCGGAAGGCGCCGAAGCGACATCCGGGTTCAACGAGTAGATCGTTCCGCCAAACCGGTTACCTTGCGCGGTGAGCTTGTCGCGGTGAGCTTGTCGAACCGCGAGAGCACCCCGCCGCTACTCGCCTTCGACAAGGCCAACATCGACATCCGCCGTTGCCGACCAAGCCAAATTCGCATAACGCTGGGTTAACACCCAGCCTACGCCTGGGATCACCGTCGGCGGAAGAAGAAACCGACCACGCCGGTAAGCAGACTCAGCAAGCCGAGCCCAAGTGCCGTGAGGCTGGGAATAGGTTGTACCGGGGTGCCCAGGGGCGGTGGTTGGTAGCCGTTGTCCAGGTTGGTGAGGGAGACATCGGCGGGATTGATCGCCGCGTAGGTTGGATCCGCGGAGATGGCTTGGGCCGTAACCACGGTGTAGGGCTGGTTACCATCGGCGATGTTGTCGCTGACCCCGGTGACCACCACCGTCTGGGGCACCGACCAGTTGGCCGGGGTAAAGGTCAAGGAGATCGTCGACAACTTGCCCTCGGTCGTATCGCTCACCGTCAGGTTGATGGTGACCGTAGCCGTGGGTGGGGTGTTCAGGACGACCCGGAAACTCGCCTGGCCGCCCTTCTCGGTGGTGATCAAACCCGAGGTCGGGGTGACGGTAATGCCGGCGGCATCGTTGTCGAGATTGAGCGCGGCCACATCGGCGGCGTCGCGACCGTTATAGGCGGCATCGGCCGAGGTCGCCGGGGCGGTGAGAATGTTGTAGGCGATATTGCCGTCGATGAGGGCATCGTCCACGCCGGTGAGGGTAACCTGCTGCGGGGTGTTCCAGTTGGCCGGGGTGAAGATCAGGGCCGCGGGGGCCGCCGTCCCTTCGGTGGCATCGCTGGAACTGAGATTGATGCTGACGTTGGCGGTCGGCTGGCTGTTCAGCACCACATAGAAGCTGTCCGTACCGCCGCCCTCGGTGGTGATGAGACCGCTGGTGGGCCACACCGAGATGCCGGGACCATCATTGTCGAGATTCACCAGGGCCACATCCGCCGGATTGAGACCGCTATAGTTGGCGTCCAAGGACACCGCCGCGGCGGTCAGGATGGTGTAAGGCTGGGCGCCGTCGGTGATGAAATCGTTGACGCCGGTCACCGTCACCGTCTGGGCGAGGTTCCAGTTGGCCGGGGTAAAGGTGAGAAAGACCGGCGCTGGCGTGCCTTCGGTGGTATCCGAGGTCGAGAGGGCGACGGTCACATTGCTGGTTGGCTGTGACAGCAAGGCCACCTGGAACTGGGCGGTGCCGCCGGCCTCGGTGGTGATCAGGCCCGAGGTGGGCGTGACCAGGATGCCGGGCGCCGCCTGGGCACTGAAGGCCTCCATCTGGGCTGGTGGCCAATCCGTATCCTGGAGGGAACCGTCATAGTTCATCTCCCAGATCCCGCTATTGGGATCGTATTCCAGGATGTCCTCGTCGTCGAACAGAATCCCCCCCAGGCTTCCAGAACCATCGAAGGCCAGCAGCAGACGGCCCGCCGGCAGCACATCGAGTCCACTGAGGTTCAGCCCGGACGGGACGAGCGTCGAAAGTTGGCGGTACATGGAAAAGGTGCCACCCGAGTAACGGGCGATATCCCGGGGATCGAAGGTCACAGTATCCAGGGTGACGGTGGTGTTGAAAGAAAGGAGCAGATCCCCAGTGGCGGGATCGCGGGCCACCGCATCGACCTGAACCCCGTTGGGGATGGCTTCCGTCGTTCCATTGAGCACATGGCTCCAGGTCCCACCGCTCAACTGGGCTACGTCCTGAGGATTGAAGCTGGTGGCGCCGAGCACCACCGGATTGTCGAAGGCGTACCATTGCTGGGTCGCGCTAATGAAGTGATAGCCGGTGAGGCGCACCCCGGCGCCGACGAAGGGGGAACCGGTTTCGAGGGTGGCGGTGCCGCCCGGAATGTGGCGGACTACGTCCTGAGGCGTCACCGTCTGATTGTTGGTGCCGAGCACCAGACTGGTGTCGGGCGTCAGACGAACCGCCGTCAGGGTGGTGGCCGCTTGGGGTGCCGAAGGTAAGGCCGCGGCCAAAGCCAAGGCGAGGGGGGAGAGTCTCCACCCGGAGCCTGGCGGTGACCGATAAGATCTTGTGGTATGAGTCGTCATCGATGCCTTTCCTTTGAACACAGGACCGTTATGGGCAGGAGGTATCGCCGCCACAGATGTTGACGCCCATCTCGTCACCGCCACTCACCTGGGGGAAACCGTTGCCGCCGTTGTTCCCATTGACAACGTTCCCAACGTAACCCGTATTCGTGGAGAGGGAGAGCCCGGAATTGACATTGTCAAAAACGGTATTGCCGATAACCGTAGCGTCGTTTTCTGTTCTAATGCCATTGGAACTGTTGAAGGCAGTTGTATTGTTGACCACCGTCGAGGCGCTGGAAGCAAAAATCCCGGCGTCGCCTCCATTGCGACTGGCGTTGTTGCCCATTAGCACGGAATTCTGCCCGGTGCTGATACCGCCGCTCCCGTTTTCCTCGGCGATGCATCCGGTGACCGTCGAGCCAATACCGGCCCGCAGGCCAATACCGCCGTTTTCCATGGCGATCAGTTCCTTGATGCGGGATCTGGGGCCGAGCACGACACCATCATTCCCCATCCCGACGACCCGTCCGTTGACGACACTGAGTCTTGACTTGACCTCGCCGTCGATCCCGCGACCCGCCCCGAAAGGTGTGCATGGAAAGGAGTTCGGATCACAAGCGGTCGCTCCCAAGAGACTGAAACCATTGAGATCGATACTGACGTCATCCGCCTCGATCTTGATGGCGGTGACGTTTTCTGGTGTCGGCTGCTGACGAACATCCAGGTTGGAGGTCAGACGATAGCTGCCCGGCTGATCAATCGTGACTGGAAAGCCCGCCGTATCCCCCGGTGTCACCCCGCCCGCCAGGGCGCGGGCCTGATTGATCTCGATCACGCCGTCGACAGCGAGGGAAGGAGACATGGTCATATACAGAAACAGCGCCATGACCATCTGTTGTAATTTGTGAGTGTCAGGGTGACATTTCATAGTGATCCCTTTTCTATGCAAATTCTGGAGATAAGGCCATACGGCATCAGGCCGCAGGCTGGGTTGGAGCTTGCAAAAACCCAACAGATGTCATATCGGAACGCTGGGTTTCGTTCCTCAACCCAGCCTACCACTAAGGACAGACGGCATTATGACAAATGTTGATACCCATCTGGATCCCACCTGATACTTGGGCACCGCCACTGTTATTGTCGGTCAAGGCGTTTTGCGCGTATCCGGCGTTGGTGGCTATCACAAGACCCTCTTTGGCGTTAGAGAAGGCCGTATTACCGATATAGGAACCAAGCCTGGCGTCAATACCCTGGTCGGCATTGTTTCCAACGGTATTGCCTGTATAGCTTCCATCACTGCCAAAGATGCCATCCCCGCCATTGAACATCGCCGTGTTATAGGAATAGGAACCCTGTTGGCCGTTCAAGCCAACGCCACTATTGTAATTGGTCACGTTGTTGTTGTACTGACCGTACCCGTTACCGCCGATGCCGCTTGCCCCATTGTAGGTTGAGGTGTTACCGGAGAAGACCGCGTGTCTGCCGTTGATGCCGTCGTAACCGTTATAGCTGGCAAAGTTATCACTATAGATCCCATCATCGCCGACGATGCCATAGCCATAGTTCAGGGTAACCTTGTTACCGCGATAGATGCCATTCCCGGCGCCAATACCCCGATCCCTATTATTCGATACGTTCAGGTTCTCGAGCAGGTGTTGGTTTCCAGCCTGGAGAGAGATGCCTCGATTTCCCATCCCACGGATGCTCCCGTTACGGATACTGATATCGTCGAGGGCATTGGCGGCGGAGATGCCGATACCGGTTCCCGTTAGGGTGCAGCTGACGGTGATTGGAAGTGCTTGACTGCTGGAGCAGGTATTGGGACCCGAGATCTCAAAGCCGTTGAGATCGATACTGAGGTGGCCGCTGGTGATCTCGATCGCCGTGGTGTTCTCGTCCACCGCCAGATTCGAGGTCAGACGATAGCTGCCGGGCTGGGAGAGGGTAACCGGGAAACCGGCCGCATCCCCCGGCGTCACCCCGCCCGCCAAGGCGCGGGCCTGATTGATCTCGATCACGCCGTCAACGGCCAAGAGGGATGAGGAGAACATCCAGAGGCCGAGCAGACCAAAGATGGGCGATGCGGATGAGGTTGGCTGGCGGCGTGGAATCAGTTTCATAGCGAACTCCTTGCGAGGCAATCTTGTCGGGAATGGCTGTGGATGGAGGGGATGTAGGCGCGGTTCTTATTGACCGCTCATAGTCAACTCCATTTGTCAATGACATTAAGCGATTTTCTTGTGTTGATCAAGTAAGGTTTTGTTTGGCAAGGATTTCACCAGATGCTTAACAGATCCGCCTGGTCATGCCAGCAAGCGGGCGATCCGCTCCGTGATCGCCACCGCCAAGAAACAGGGTTGGAACGTCATCCATACCCTGACCCAGCCCCCCGCCCAGCTTATCGCTCAACCGCGGACCGAGTGATCGACAGAGCATGGGGTACCTGGGTGGTTACCTTTGGGCTAATACGGAAAATCTCTCTCGTGTCAACCCAAAGTAGAAATGTCCCCTTCTCTCCAAAATAGAGATGTCCCCTGTTTGGTGGCCAAGGAGGGGGTAAAACAGGGCGAGTACCCTGGCTTGGCGGGCCAGACGGAGGGAGCCCGGAGGG
>JBPOHE010000098.1:0-35774 GCA_052035915.1 Pseudomonadota bacterium | reverse complement strand
GCCCGGGTCAACCTCGCCGGTCGGCAGTTGCATCTGCGCTGGGACAATGCCCACACCAAACTTTCCGCCATCCTGCGGCGTCTCGGGGCCATCGGTTACGCAGCGGTACCTTACGACCCCGAGGTGGCCGAGGGATCTCTCCAACGGCAGAACCGATTCATCCTCTATCGCCTGGCCTTCGCCGGCTTTGCCATGATGAACCTGATGTGGGTATCCATCGCCCTCTATAGCGGCGCCGATCAGGGAGAGTTCCGCGGCCTCTTCCACTGGGTCGGTTTCGCCCTGGCCACGCCGACCCTGGTCTATGCCGGTTTCCCTTTTTATAGGGGCGCCTGGACCGGGATGCGTGCAGGACATCTCGGCATGGACCTTCCCATTGCCATCGGGGTCAGCGTGACCTATTTCTACTCGCTCTACATCACCATCAGCGGCTCCCGCATCGGCGAGGTCTATTACGATACCGTCGTCAACTTTCTCTTCGTCATCCTGGTGGGCCGCTATCTCGAAGCCATTTCCAAACGCCGGGCGGTGGCCGCCACCCAGAGGTTGTTGGATCTGCAACCCAAGGTGGCGAGGGTCTGGCGGGATGGTGAAGAAAAAACCCTGCCTGTTCGCTCCGTCCGTCCGGGGGAAGCGGTACTGGTCAAACCGGGTGAGAAGATCCCGGTGGATGGCACCCTGGATTCGGGCGAGAGCGAGGTCGATGAGGCCATGTTGACGGGGGAATCCACCCCCGTGGCCAAAAAAGCCGGGGATCGGGTATCGGCCGGGACGGTGAATGGGGTCGGGGTCCTCAACATCCGGGTGACCGGGGTGCTGAGAAACACCACCCTGGGACGGATCATCCAATTGGTCGAGGAGGCCCAGGCCAGCAAGGCCCCTATCCAATGTACGGCTGACCGTATCGTGCCCTGGTTCGTCGCCATTACCCTGGTGCTGGGGGCGCTCACCTTTCTCTGGTGGTGGGACAGAGGGCTGGAGCTGGCGCTGATGGCGGGAACCTCGGTCCTCATCATCACCTGCCCCTGCGCCTTCGGCATGGCCACCCCCATGTCCATCGCCGTCGCCGCTGGGATAGGGGCCCGCCATGGCCTCCTGATCAAGAATGGTGCGGTGTTGGAAACCCTGTCGGGGATTCGCCATTTTCTCTTCGATAAAACCGGCACCCTGACCGAGGGGCGGATATCGCTGGTCGAGATACGGACCTCAACAGTTCGCTGGTCGCGGGGCGCCGACTCGCCGCCGAGCCCAGAGATCCTCGATCTCCTGCGTCAGCTGACCGCGATGGAGCGTTACTCCGAGCATCCCGTGGCCGGCGCCATCCTGGAGGCCGGGGTAGCTCTCGGTATTACTTCGACTGAATTGACAGCGGGGGCGGTGCGGATTCAACCCGGTTCCGGTATCAGCGCCGAGATCGGCGGCCGCTTGGTGCTGGCTGGTACCAGGGCCTGGCTGGAGCAGCATGGAGTGGCCCCCTTGGCGGACTGGGAAAGGGGCGTGGCGGAGATGGAAAACCGCGGCCTGGGGGTGATCCACTATGCCGTCGACGGCCAAGAATTCGCCCTCTTGGGCGTGGAGGACCGCCTCCGACCCGAGGCGCCGGCCTTGATCGCCGCTCTGCGTGACCAGGGTATGCGCTTGACGCTCCTCAGCGGCGATCGTCGCCACACGGCCCAGAGCCTTGCCGAACGACTCGGCGGCCTGGAGGTGGTCGCCGAGGTCCTGCCGGCAGATAAACATCGAGTGGTGGCGGAACTCCAGCGGGATGGTCATCAGGTCGCCATGGTGGGCGATGGGATCAACGACGCGCCGGCTTTGGTGCAGGCGGATGTGGGTATCGCCATGGGCTCGGGGACCGACGTCTCTATTGCCAGCGCCGATATCGTGTTGATGCGCAGCGAACTCCAGGGGGTGGCACAAGTGGTCCGGCTCTCCCGGCGCACCCTGCGCACCATCAGACAGAACATCGCCATCTCGGTGATTTACAATGTCATCATGATCCCCCTGGCCATGTCGGCGTTCATCACCCCCCTGGTGGCGGCGGTTTCCATGCCCATCAGCTCCTTGTTGGTCATCAGTAATGCCGCGCGTATCGCCAAGTCATTCCCCCCAGGCGGGACCAAGGCCCCGGCCAAGGTCGCCTGACAGGAGCGCTGAACCATGGAAGTCATCTATGGCCTTATCCCCGGGGTTTTGTTGGTCGGCCTGATCGCCGTGGTGGTGTTGTTCTGGGCCGCCCGGAGCGGTCAGTTCGATGATCTGGAAGGTGATGGGCAGCGGATCCTTATGGATGAAGAGGATCCACCCTCGAAGCCCAAACCGGGTTCCAGTGCGCCGGACAAACCCTCGGATCAAGCACCGAACCAGCCTGAGTCCCCGACCTGCTAAAGTACGGGTGCGGACGCCAGCCCCGCATCCGCCGCTGAGAGAACCACCGCAAGAGGCATTGGTATTCGCGCTCGGTGGTTCCGGGCATGGGCGGGAAAAGGCCCTTTTTCGTTCTTATTTCGAGAACAATACGTCAAAATAACGACTATTGTTGCTTAAAAGAGAACAAAGAATCAGACCAAATCACCTCGCCCCGGAAACGCCGGAAGTAGACGGCCAGCCCTTGCCTGTTGATCAAGGAAAACCCGGGAGGAACCGACAGCATCCGCCAACAGAGTGAGAGAGGGCTCTTTGTCGGAGCGGTTATTCGACGGCTGTCCAGCTGTCCAGATGCCGGTGGCTAGTGCCTGAAGACTCTCCCCGGGCCATTGCCATGACCCGGTATCCACTTATAATCCGCTCGGTTCAGCCCTGATTCTTTTTATAACCGGCCCCTTACCCGGGGCAACAGCGTTGAACGGGCACCTTTCAGTGCCATCCATCTTCAGGCATTTACGAACAGATTGGGGGGTTGTCACCTTGTCGTACCTTGTTCGCCTATTCCTGGTCTCTGTTTTCATTCCTCTTTTTTCCACCGACCTCACGGCCGCCAAGGTCGAGGTGGATCCGGGTACCTGGGGACATCCAGCGGGAGAGAAATGCGTCAGTTGTCATCAAAAGGCCTCCGCCGGTCTGACGGCCCAGTGGCAACAGAGCGCCCATTCCAAGGCCGGCGTGAATTGCATGGACTGTCATCGGGCCGAAGCGGGTGAGGTCGATGCCCGGGAGCACGAAGGCGAGGTGATCGCCACCATCGTCTCGCCGCGGGATTGCGGTCGCTGCCATAAAGTTGAACAGGAGCAGCAGCAAGGGAGTGTCCATGCCGAGGCGGTGGCCTTGATCGAGGATCGTCTGCCGGCCTTTGTCCAGAACCTCACCGGCCCGGCGGTGTTGGCCACGGGGTGCGCCCAATGCCATGGTTCCCGCGTTCAGGTGCGGGGGGATGGCACGCTCGATGTCGCCACTTGGCCGAACTCGGGCATCGGGCGGGTCAATCCGGATGGCTCCAAGGGGTCCTGTTCTTCCTGCCACGGCCGCCACCGGTTCTCCAGGGCCCAGGCCAGGGAACCCGAGGCCTGTGTGCGTTGCCATTCGGGACCGGATTCCCCCGATAAGGACATCTTCGAGGCCTCCAAGCACGGCATGGCCTTTGCGGCCCAGCGCGCCGAGATGAATCTGGAGAGTGCCCAGTGGGTGGCCGGCAAGGACTATACCGCCGCCCCTACCTGCGCCACCTGCCACATGGGCGCCGCGGGCAAGCTGCCCTCCACCCATGATGTGGGCATGCGTAACGCCTGGAAGCTGAACAGTCCGGTCTCGGAGAAAGAACATCTGGTGGTGTTCCAGGGCGGGGACAAACGGGAACTTCCCGAGTCCGTGCCGCCGCCCCGGCGGGAGAGCGAACTCGCCAAGACCGACGGTAGTATGGGCCAGGTCAATCAGGTGGCGACCCCGGAACGCCGACGCCAGGCCATGACCCTGGTCTGTCTCGAATGTCACGGCAAAGGTTTCGCCAATGCCTTCATGAGCCAGTTCGACTCCTTGGTCGAACTCTTCAACGACAAGTTCGCCAAACCGGCCCGGGGGATCATGGCGGAACTCTACAGCCGCAAACTCCTCACCCCGACGCCCTTCGACGAGCCGATCGAGTTTACCTACTGGGAACTCTGGCATGACGAAGGCGCCCGGGCCCGTCACGGGGCGGCCATGGCCAGCCCCAACCATACCTGGTGGGAGGGTATGTATCTGGTCGGTAGTAAGTTTTATGGGCAATTCCTGCCCCAGGTCCGCGCCCTGGCCGGGACGGCGGCGGAGGAGATCCTCAGCGCCCAACTCGGTAAAGATGACCAGCATGCCTGGCTCAGGGAACCCAATCGCCCTTACCCGATCCTTGGGACCTTTCCCTTCCCGGCGGCGGAGAAGTCGCCATGAACCGGTCTTCCTTCAGGGGCTGTATCACCCGGCCCGTCCTCATCGCCCTGGTGATCGGCATCTGTGGCGGCGCGGGCTCCATCCTGTTTCTGCTGGAATTCGATCATTACACCAGCTCCAATGCCTTTTGCACCGGCTGCCATTCCATGAGCTTCGCGGCCGAGAGTTATCGCCGTTCCGTCCATTACAACTCCCCCTCGGGTGTGCGGGCGGAATGTGGCGATTGTCACGTCTCCAAGGGAGTTTTTGCCGCCACCTGGGACCATACCATGGGGATCAAGGATCTGCTGAAACAGTTCTTCGGTCCCAACTACGAGGACCCCGTCATCAATGCCTTACATCTGCCCGAGGCGGCCTTCGCGGCACGGGCCTGGTTCCGCCAACAGGATTCGGCCACCTGCAAAAGCTGCCATGAACTCAACGCCATCCAGGGTAAACGTCCGGATACCCAGGCCATTCACCGGGACGAGACCAAGGGCAAGAGCTGTATCGACTGTCACTACAACTTGGTTCACCGCCAGGTGCCGGACGAAAAGACCTTCAAGCGCGAGGCATGGAATCGCATGATCGAAGAGGAGTTCAAGCTGGCCCCGGGGACGGCGGCCAAACTCCTGGGTGAAAAACACTGATCTCGGCTGTTTCTGTCCGACCAGAGGATTTCAGAAACCGCTACCGGCGGCCTCGGCGCCGAGGCTGATGACCAGGGCGCCCTGGCGATAGCGTTGGGCATAGGCGTACTGGTGGCTCAGATCGGGACTCCAGTGTTTGGGATACTGGATCAGGGCGCCTTTGGGATGTTCGGCCAACCAGCGGGAGGCGACCTCGGCGCTGTCCTTGATCTCAAGGATTGGTTGGCGTAGGCGGCCGAGGAACTGGAATTGGGCATGGTATTCGCCGACATTGGCGAGGCTGAGGCCGCGGGACTGAAGTCCGGATATCAAGCGACTGACTTCGCGCAGGTCATAGGCGGGGGCCAGGGCCGGCGCCAGGGCGAGGCTGAGGGCCAGCAGCCAGACCGGTCCCGAGGCGGCCATCCATTGGAAATTCCGCTCTGGTTGGGGGGGACGCGCGATCGCGAGTCCCAGGGCGCTCCAGAGCAGCAGCAGCCAGCCGCCGCTCTGGCTGAGGGCGGGGAGCCACCAAAGATCGGGGGAGATCCAGTGTAGTTTTGGTAGAAGCAGGAGGCCGAGACCCAGCCCCAGGCCGAGGATCATGGGGATCCGGATCGAGGTGACCGCGATAGGCCGATTTTTCAGCCCGAACGCCACCAGGAGGGCGAAGGCGGGAAAGATCGGCAGCAGGTAATGCACTTGCTTCCCGCTGATCGCCGAGAGACCGAGCCAGACTGGGAGGATCCAGGCCAGGCAAAACCGGATGGCCGGCTCCCGCAATCTCGAGCGTACCGAGATCAAGCCCCGCCAGAAGGGAGACCAGAGGGACAGCGGCAGCCAGAGCAGGGGGAGTAGGGGGAAATACCACCAGAAGGGGCGGTCATGGGCAAAGGATTCGACGATGCGCCCGGCGGTCTGTCCCCAGAGTATGGCCCGGGCATAGGTCTCGCCGCCGGCCAGGGCGGCGGGCAAGGCCCAGCTCAGGGCGAGAGCGGCGCCGAGCAGCAGGGCGCCCAATACCCCGGCATACCAGGCGCGCCAGGAGGCCGGTCGTTGCTCCCCCATCCACCAGGGCGCGAGCAAGGGCACCGGTAAGCTGTGCAGCAGGATGATGGGACCCTTGGCGAGCACCCCCAGGCCGATCGCCAGCCCAAGCCAGAGCCAGCCGCTTCGGCTTCCCTCCTGCCAGACCCGGATGACGCCGATCAGCCCCAGCAGGGTGAAAAAGACGATCAGCATGTCGAACATGGCGGCGCTGGCGAAGGTGCACCAGAGCAGGCTGCCGAAGAGCAGCCACCCGGCCGTCTCGCCAGCCGCCTCATCCTTCGGGTGCAGCCGACGGCCCAGGATCAGCACCAAGGCCGAACTACCGAGGGCGAAGAGGGGGGCGACCAGACGGGGCCACCAGTCGTTGACCCCCAGCAGCCACCATCCCAGATGGATCAGCCAGAACAACAAGGGCGGTTTATGGCTGTAGGGCTCGCCGTTCTTGATGGGGACCAGGTAGGAATCGTTGAGCCACATCTCCCAGGCGACCGAGACATAGCGGGTCTCGTCGATGGGGATAAAACTGCGGGTCAGCAGACCGGCGATCTGTAACCCGGTCCAGAGGAGAATGACCAGCCAGGTCCAGCGCCAGGCGGTTTTCAAAGCGGCTGGTCCTGACCGGGGAGGGCGCCCTCCAGTCGCTTGCGCTCGCGCAGCACGAAATAGAGGTTGCGTGAATAGATGAAGAGCCCGCTCAGTTGGCCGATGATGAACACCGGGTCTTCTTTGTATATGGCGTAGCAGAGCAGGGTGGCGCCGCCTCCCAGGCTGAACAGCCAGAATTCCGTCGGAATGACGCTACGCTTGAGGCGCTCGCTCTTGATCCATTGCAGAAGGAAACGCATGGAAAACAAGGCCTGACCAAAAAAGCCGATCAGGAGCCAAAGGGTTTGTGATGACATGGAATTAGCGCTCCTCGATGGTCGGGGTCTTGGCCCGACGCATCAGCCACATAACGCCGAGGAGGTCCAGGATACCCACCCAGAGCCGATTACCGACGCCGTATTTGGACTCTCCCCGTAGACGTGGGCGATGGTTGATGTCGACCGATACCAGGCTCCCGCCCTGACGTTGGATCAAGGCCGGGAGAAAGCGGTGCATGTGATCGAAATAGGGGAGATCGAGAAAAGCCTGCCGAGGGAAGACCTTGAGCCCGCAACCGCTGTCCGGGGTGGCGTCTCCCAGTGCCCAGGCGCGAATGCCGTTGGCAATTCGAGAAGAGAGCCGTCGCAATCGGCTGTCCTGACGCCGTCGGCGATGGCCGATGACGAGTTGGACCCGGGCGGCGACGGCTTCCGCCGACCAGGCCCGGGTCAGCAGTGCCGGGATATCGGCAGGATCGTTCTGGCCGTCGCCATCCAGGGTTACCACCCAATCGGCGCGGGCGAGCTGGACCCCGGATCTCAGACTGGTGCTCTGGCCGGAATTGGGATGCTGTCGCAGGACTCGCAATCGAGGGTGGGAATCCTTGAGTCGCCGCAGGCTGTCCAGGGTGTCGTCGGTGCTACCGTCGTCCACGTAGATGATCTCGTAGTCGAAGCGGCCTTCCAAGGCGGTGGTGATCTCCTCCACCAGGGGTTGGATGTTGGCGGCTTCGTTATGGACGGGGATGACTACTGAAATGTCCATAGTGATTCAAGGGATGGCGTGGGGGAGGAATTATCGCAGATTCTTGGGGAGGTGGCGGGATCGGTGTGGCGGGTGAAGGGTCACTCGGTGTCGCTATGGTGAAATGGTGTCTGGAGGCGGCTCTTCAGAAAGCGCCCGGTGTGGGACTCGGGATGCGCGGCCAAGCTTTCCGGGGTGCCGACGGCGATCACCCGTCCGCCGCCTTCCCCACCTTCCGGTCCCAGGTCGATGATCCAATCGGCGGTTTTGATCACCTCCAGATTGTGTTCAATGACCACCAAGGTGTTACCTTGGTTCCGCAGTCGATGCAGGATTTCCAGCAGATGTCTGACATCATGGAAATGCAGTCCGGTGGTGGGCTCGTCCAGGATGTAGAGGCTGGAGCCCGTATCCCGCCTGGAAAGTTCCCGCGCCAGTTTGATGCGTTGGGCCTCGCCGCCGGAGAGGGTGGTCGCGCTCTGGCCCAGGCGGATGTAGGAGAGTCCGACGTCGATCAGGGTCTGAAGCTTGCGCTTGAGCGGCGGTACCGCCTGGAAAAAGCCGTGGGCCTCTTCCACGGTCATGGCCAGCACCTCGTCGATGGTCTGGCCTTTATAGCGGATCTCCAGGGTTTCACGATTGTAGCGGCGGCCCTTGCAGAGATCACAGAGCACATAGATGTCCGGGAGAAAATGCATCTCCACCTGGATCAGACCGTCGCCCGCGCAGGCCTCGCAGCGTCCCCCTTTGACGTTGAAGCTGAAGCGACCTGGGGTGTAGCCCCGGGAGCGGGCCTCGGGGGTAGCGGCGAAAAGTTCGCGGATGGGGGTAAAGAGGCCGGTATAGGTGGCCGGATTGGAGCGTGGGGTGCGTCCGATGGGGCTTTGGTCGATGTCGACCACATGGTCGAAATGTTCCAGCCCCAGGACCCCGCCACAGGGAGCCGCTTCGGTCTTGGCGCCGTTCAACCTGGCGGCGGCGATGGGGAAAAGGGTGTTATTAATCAGGGTCGATTTTCCCGATCCCGAGACCCCGGTGACGCAGGTCATGAGCCCGACCGGGATGGCGACATCCAAGTGTTTCAGGTTGTTGCCGCTGGCGTCGCGGATGAGGAGCTGTTTATCCGTCGTCCAAGGGGTACGGGACGGAGGCAGAGGGATGCTGAGTTCGCCCGAGAGGTACTTCCCGGTGAGGGAATCCGCCTGGGCGGTGATCTCCACCGCGGTGCCCTGGGCCACCACCTGTCCCCCATGGGCGCCGGCGCCGGGACCCATGTCGACCACCTGGTCGGCGAGACGAATGGCGTCCTCGTCATGCTCCACCACGATCACCGTGTTGCCCAGGTCGCGGAGCTGGACCAGGGTATGCAGGAGGCGGGCGTTGTCCCGCTGGTGGAGGCCGATGGAGGGCTCGTCGAGGATATACATGACGCCGACCAGGCCGGCGCCGATCTGGCTGGCGAGGCGGATGCGCTGTGCCTCGCCGCCGGAGAGGCTATCGGCGCTGCGTTCCAAGGTCAGGTAATCGAGCCCGACATCCACCAGAAATTGCAGCCGTTGCCGGATCTCACGCAGGATCTTGGCGGCGATCTCCCCCTTCTTGCCGGGCAAGGTCAGGGCGTCGAACAGCTCCAGACTCTTTCCCACCGCCAGTCCGGAGATATGGGGAAGGCTGTGGCCGGAGACATAGACATGGCGTGCCCCCAGATTCAAACGGCTGCCCCGGCACTCCGGGCAAACTTGGGTGGAAACATACCTACCGAGTTCCTCCCGCACGGCGATGGAACTGGTCTCCTGATAGCGACGCCGGAAATTGGCCACCACCCCTTCAAAGGCATGGGAGCGGGTGATCTGTTGACCGCGTTCGTCGTAATAGCTGAACTGGATGCATTCCTCGCCGCTACCTTCGAGTAGCACCTGTCTGGCTCGCTCGGACAGCTCCTCGAAGGGGACCTCCAGATCGAACCCATAGTGTTGCCCCAGGGCGCGCAGCATCTGGAAGTAATAGCTGTTGCGGCGATCCCAGCCGGGGATGGCGCCGGCAGCCAGACTGAGGTGAGGATGGGCGACGATCAGCTCGGGATCGAAGAATTCCCGCTGGCCAAGTCCGGAGCAAGCCGGACAGGCACCAGCGGGATTGTTGAAAGAAAAGAGTCGGGGTTCGAGTTCGGACAGACTGTAGCCGCAATGGGGGCAGGCGAAGCGGGCGGAGAACAGGAGTTCATCCCCATCACCCTCGATCCAGGCCACCCGGGCGATGCCCTCAGCGAGGCGCAGGGCGGTCTCGAAGGACTCGGCCAGGCGGAGCGCCAGATCCGGGCGCACCCGAAAGCGGTCCACCACTACCTCCACCCGGTGTTTCCTGTTCTGATCCAGGTTGGGGAGGTTGTCGAGTTCCTGGATCTCGCCGTCGATGCGCGCCCGGATGAAGCCCTGGGCATGAAGTTCCTGCAGCACCCGCTGATGCTCCCCCTTGCGGTCGCTGACGACCGGGGCCAGCACCATCAGCTTGCTGTCCTGGGGCAAGGCGAGCACCTGATCCACCATCTGGCTGATGGTCTGGGCCTCCAGATCCACTCCGTGCTCGGGGCAGCGGGGCGTTCCCACCCGGGCAAAGAGCAGCCGGAGATAGTCATGGATCTCGGTGATGGTGCCCACGGTGGAGCGGGGATTGTGGGAAGTGGTCTTCTGCTCGATGGCGATGGCCGGCGAAAGCCCCTCGATCAGATCGACGTCCGGTTTCTCCATCACCGAGAGAAACTGACGGGCATAGGCGGAAAGGGATTCGACATAGCGCCGCTGCCCCTCGGCGAAGATGGTGTCGAAGGCCAGGGATGACTTGCCGGAGCCGGACAAACCCGTGATGACGATGAGTTTGTTTCGCGGTAGGTCGAGGTCGATGTTTTTCAGGTTGTGGGTGCGGGCCCCACGGATGCGTATTGATTCCATACGATTAACCGGGCGCGGATCAACCTGATAATATACGGCCTCTTTTCATGGCAGGGCAAAGGATCCTGGATGCGGTTGGCTAAACAAGCTGGTGGTGGCATGAATCCCACCGAGCGGCGGGCGGCGATTTCCCTGGCCGGACTCTTCTCCCTGCGCATGCTCGGCTTGTTCATGATCCTGCCGGTGTTCGCCCTCTACGCCCAGGGGCTGGTCGGTTACACCCCGGCCCTGGTGGGGTTGGCCATCGGCATCTACGGCCTGTCTCAGGCGATCCTACAGATCCCCTTCGGCCTGGCCTCTGACCGCTTCGGGCGCAAGCCCGTGATCGCCCTCGGATTGTCGATCTTTGCCCTGGGCTCGGTGGTCGCTGCCTTGTCCACCAGTATGACGGGGGTCATCATCGGTCGCGCCATCCAGGGCGCCGGCGCTATCTCCGGACCGGTGATGGCCCTGGCCGCCGATCTCACCCGGGAGGAACAGCGTACCAAGGCGATGGCGCTGATCGGCATGAGTATCGGTGCCTCCTTCGCGATCGCCCTGGTAAGCGCTCCCATCGTCGATCACCTGATCGGCGTGCCTGGCATCTTTGCCCTCATCGCGGTGCTGGCCATGTTGGGGCTCTGGGTCCTCTATGTCCGGGTGCCCACTCCTATACAGAACAGTATCCATCGGGATGCGGAGACCATTCCGGCCCAGTTGGTCCGGGTGCTGCTGAACGGCCAACTGCTGCGCCTCAACCTGGGGATCCTGGTGTTGCATGCCGTGCTCACGGCCAACTGGGTGGCTTTGCCAGTGATGCTTTCGCGGCACCTGGATACAGTCCATCACTGGTGGGTCTATTTGCCGGTGCTGCTGGTATCCGTTGCTCTGATGCTGCCCTTCATCATTCAGGCGGAACGGCGTGGAAGGCTCAAGGCCGTTTTCATCGGCGCCATTGCGGCGCTCATCCCGGCCCAAGCCGCCCTGAGCCAGGGAGAGCATGGCCTTTTGATCCTGGTCGGTGCCCTCTTGCTGTTTTTTACCGCCTTCAATCTGTTGGAGGCGACCCTTCCCTCGCTGGTCTCCAGATTGGCGCCGGCGGATGCCAAGGGGACGGCCATGGGGATCTATTCCACCACCCAGTTTCTCGGTGTCTTTCTCGGCGGTGTCTGGGGTGGTTGGATACAGGGCCATGCCGGGACGGGGGCCGTGTTCTGGTTCGGGGCGATGCTGGTGTTGATCTGGTGGCTGGTGGCCTTGGGCATGCAACCTCCAGGGGCGCAGGCCAGTCGTCTGCTCCATATCGGCGAGGTTGGAGATGCCGACCGGGCGCGGGAATTGGCGGGCCGGCTGTCGGCCATCCCCGGAGTAACCGAAGCCGTGGTGGTGGTTGGCGATCCCACCGCCTATCTGAAGGTCGATGCCAAGATCTTGAACGAAGAACTTCTGCTCGATTTTGCCGTGCCGGAGCCCAGAGCCTGATCCATTTCGCTCCGGCGGCTTGATTCTTAACCTTTTTACTATTTATTCAGGAGAGGAGTATGGCGCGAGGCATCAACAAGGTCATCCTGATCGGCAATCTCGGTCAGAATCCAGAAGTGAGATACAGTCCCAGCGGGGCGGCCATGGCCAATGTCTCCGTGGCCACCACCGAGGGGCGCAAAGATAGACAAACCGGCGAATGGCAGGATCACACCGAATGGCACCGGGTGGTGTTGCTGGGGCGGCTGGCCGAGGTGGCCGGGGAATATCTGAAAAAGGGCTCCAAGGTCTATATCGAGGGTCGCTTGCAGACCCGCAAATGGCAGGATGCCAGCGGTCAGGAACGCTATACCACCGAGATTCTCGCCAACGACCTGCAGATGCTCGACAGTCGCGCCGGCGGCGAGATGCCGATGGCCGAGCGACCGCGTCCAGCCGCGCCCTCGACCCCAGGGCCGAAACCCGCGGCCTCCGAACCCCCAGGCGGCGATGTCCCCTGGGATGATGACGTGCCTTTCTAAAATATCCTCAGACATGAACGACACCCTGCTCGTCACCGGCGGCGCCGGTTTCATCGGCGGCAATTTCGTCCATTTCGTCCTTGGATTGCCGAATGTCTGTCGGGTCGTCACCCTGGACAAACTGACCTATGCCGGGCACCTGGAGACCCTCGAAGATCTGGCCGGTGATCCCCGCCATGTCTTCGTTCAAGGCGATATAGGCGACCGGGCCCTGGTGGCGGAACTCTTGGGGCAATATCGGCCAAGGCTCCTGGTCAACTTCGCCGCGGAAAGTCATGTGGATCGTTCCATCGATGGCCCAGCGGCCTTTATCGAGACCAATATCCAGGGCACCTTCAATCTGCTCGACTGTACCAGAAGCTACTGGAGCGGTCTGCCGACCACGGATCAGCCGCGGTTTCGTTTCCTGCATGTGTCGACGGACGAGGTCTATGGCTCGCTGGGGGCCGAGGGGCGGTTCAGCGAGACCACCCCCTACGCGCCCAATTCCCCCTACTCGGCCTCCAAGGCGGCCTCCGATCATCTGGTTCGCGCCTGGCACCACACCTATGGTCTGCCCACCCTCACCACCAATTGCTCCAACAACTACGGGCCCTACCAGTTCCCCGAAAAGCTGATCCCGCTCTTCATCGCCAATGCCCTGGTCGGCAAGCCCCTACCTATCTATGGCGACGGCGGTAACGTGCGCGACTGGTTGTATGTGGAGGATCACTGTCGGGCGATCTGGCGCGTCCTGGAGGCCGGGCGTCCGGGAGAGGTCTACAACGTCGGCGGCGACAGCGAACGTACCAATCTCCAGGTGGTGGACGCCCTCTGTGCCGCCCTGGACGAGCTGGTGCCGGATTCGCCCTGGTATCCCCATGCGAGCCTTAGGACCTTCGTGCCCGACCGACCCGGGCATGATCGCCGCTATGCCATCGACGCCTCCAAGCTCAAGCGGGAGCTGGGCTGGCTTCCTCGGGAGAGTTTCGACAGCGGTCTGCGGCGTACCCTGGGCTGGTATCTCCAGCACCAGGATTGGTGCCACCGGGTACGGGCCAAGGCCAGCTACGATGGTGGCCGGCTCGGATTGGCCGATGACAGGAGCAAGCGAGACTGATCCATGGCGATTTCCAAAGGCATCATCCTCGCCGGAGGTTCCGGCACCCGGCTGCATCCCCTGACCATCTCGGTCAGCAAGCAGCTCCTTCCCATCTACGACAAGCCGATGGTGTATTACCCCCTGGCGATCCTGATGATGGCCGGTATCCGGGAGGTGCTGGTCATCACCACGCCGCGGGATAAAACCGCCTTCCGGGACTTGCTTCGAGATGGTGCCCAATGGGGCCTCCAGATCCACTATGCCGAGCAACCCGAACCCGGGGGCCTGGCCCAGGCCTTTCTCATCGGGCGTGACTTCGTCGCTGGACAGCCTTGCAGCCTCATCCTGGGCGACAATATCTTCTATGGTCATGGACTCATCGAGCAGTTGCGGGCCGCCGCCCGCCGGACCCAGGGGGCCACTATCTTCGGTTACCGGGTGAAGGACCCCGAGCGTTACGGCGTGGCGGAGTTCGACGCCGATGGGCGGGTCGTCGGTCTGGAGGAAAAACCCCAAGACCCCAAGTCCCATTACGCCGTCACCGGGGTCTATTTCTACGACCATCAGGTCTGTGATCTCGCCGCGCGGTTACAGCCTTCCGATCGCGGCGAACTGGAGATCACCGACCTCAACCGGCTTTATCTCGAACAGGGGAATCTGCGCTTGGAGAAGCTCGGGCGGGGTATCGCCTGGCTGGATACCGGTACCCATGACTCCCTATTGCTCGCCAGCAGTTTCATCGAGACCATCGAACAGCGACAGGGGCTCAAGATCTGTTGTCCGGAGGAGGTGGCCTTCACCAATGGCTGGATCTCGGCGGAACAGCTCCGCGTGCTGGGAGAGGCCATGAGCAAGAACAGCTATGGCCGCTATCTCTTGGATCTGCTGCGGCAGCGTGGTCGCCCATGAAGATCATAGAAACCACCATCCCCGGTGTGCTCATCCTGGAGCCCAGGGTGTTCGGCGATGCGCGGGGGTATTTCATGGAGACCTGGCAGGTCGAACGCTATGCCCAGGCCGGCATGCCCCGGGGATTCGTCCAGGACAATCTGGCCCATTCCAGCCGTGGCGTATTACGTGGATTGCATGTTCAGCACCCCTATGCCCAGGGCAAGCTGGTACAGGTGCTGCAAGGGGAGGTTTTCGACGTGGCGGTGGATATCCGTCGCGGCTCGCCTTGTTTCGGACGCTGGGTGGGGGTCAATCTCTCCGCCGACAACCATCGTCAGCTCTATGTCCCCCCGGGCCTCGCCCATGGCTATCTGGTGCTGAGTCCCGAGGCGCTCTTTGTCTATAAGTGCACCGACTTTTATCACCCCGAGACCCAGTTCAGCGTCCTCTGGAACGATCCCGCCATCGGCATCGACTGGCCGTTGGAAGAGGCCCCCCAGCTCGCGGACAAGGATAGATCCGCCCCGCGGCTGGCCGAGATTCCCGCCGACCGCCTGCCCCTCTATGTGCCGGAACCATGACTTATCACGATCGACGCCCCAGAATTTTACTCATCGGCGGCACCGGCCAGCTCGGTTGGGAACTGCGCCGCAGCCTGGCCCCACTGGGCGAGGTGACAACGGCTTCCGACTGCGGTCGTTATGGACCCCGCGTCGATCTGACCGATCCCGACGGCCTGCGGACCCTGATCCACACCGAGGCGCCGGAGCTGATCCTCAACGCCGCGGCCTATACCGCGGTCGATAAGGCGGAAACCGACCTTGAGCGGGCCGAGGCCGTCAACGCCCGGGCCCCCGGGCTGATCGGGGAGGCCGCGAAGGAACTGGGAGCCTTGGTGGTGCATTATTCCACCGACTTCGTGTTCGCCGGTGACGCGGATCGACCTTATCGCGAGGAGGATCCCACCGGCCCCCTGGGGGTCTATGGCCGTACCAAATTCCAAGGGGAGCAGGCCCTGCTCGCCGCCACCGAGCGGGCGCTGGTGCTGCGCACCAGCTGGGTCTACGGCCTGCGCGGACAGAATTTCCTGCTCACCATGCAGCGGCTCTTCCGCGAGCGGCCCCTGGTGCGGGTGGTCGACGATCAGATCGGCAGCCCCACCTGGAGCCGTCATCTGGCGGATGTTACCGCCCAGATGCTGAGTCGGTTGCGGGGCGATGACTTCGATCTCCGGGGGCGAGGCGGGATCTATCATGTCTGCGGCGATGGACATACCAGTTGGTATGGCTTCGCCCGTGCCATCTGGGAGCTGAGCGGCGCCACCTGCCAGCTCGATCCCATTCCAACCAGCGACTATCCCACCCCGGCCCGACGTCCCGCCTATTCGGTGCTCGACACCGGCAAAGTCTGGCGCACCTTTGGCCTGCGTCTCCCCCCCTGGCGGGAATCCCTGGAACTCTGCCTCCAGGATCAGCGGGAATTGGGTACCAGACCTTAGGCGATTTCTGTCAAAAGAAATACCAGCCTGCTGGTCTGTTCGTCCGCCTTTGGCGTTGCGTCAGCCGTTACAGAGCTTGCTCTGCGTCGGCTGACGCGCCTGGAAGGCGAACGAACATTCGGCGCATTCTGATATTTCTTTTTCCGGCAATCGCCTTAAGGTTTCTAAGAGCTGGGATTCGCTGCGCTCATCACCAGCCTACAGCTTTCGGGCCAGGGCGGAAAAAGCCCGTTTTCGTTCTTTTACCAAGAACAATACCTGGTTTTTAGCGGTTATTGTTCTCATTAAGAGAACGAAAATCCGGTCAAATCGCTATTGCCCGGGGCCGTCACGCCGGGGGAGCTTGGTCTGCTAGGCTGACGTTGAGGCGCTAGCTGAAACCCAGCTTCTGGGGCTGAAGAGGGAGAGCGCCCCGGGCCCAGTCCGCAGGCCGGGGGTCACTCAGGGATCTCAGCGTTGCATCAGACGTTCCAGCATGAGTTCGATCTTGGCCAGACGTGCCTCGATCATATCGATGCGGTTGACCATCTGGCGGTGCTTCTCTTCCATGCCGCCGTGCATACCGCCGCCATGTTTGCCGCCACCCTGCTTGCCGCCGCCTTTGTCCCCGTGTCCGCTGTGACCGCTACTGTCTTGGGAGTCATCGTCATTCGCGTCGCCATGGTCGTGGACATGGGCGGTGGCGGCCTCCGTGGCCGGTTTCGTGGCCGCGGGGGGAGTGGCCGCCTGAGCCTGGGGTGGGGCTACAGGGGGCTCGGCGGCGAAGACCCAGGCCGATCCGCCGATGGCGATGCCGATGATGAACGCCAGGGTGTGCAGATGCCTATTCATATTCATACTTCAGGTCCTCCGGTCTATGGTGGTATGCAGGCTCATTCCACAGCATAGCATGGTGAAGATTCGCCGCCGGGGTTCAGGCCAGGTACAACCATAAGGGCCGAATCTCTTTATAAATCAAAATTTGAGGTTTCTTGCGTCCAAAGGTGACGATGCGGGTGCCCTGGGGGAGGCAGAAATGGCTGGTAAGATACATGTGGATCTCCCCCGGCTCCCGGAGAAAGGCCTTGAAGCGATCGAAGGCGGTCAACTGACGTTCACCATTCACCTGATACAGTGAACTTCCCACCTGGAGCGCCTGGTCGTAGAGGATGAGTTTCGGCGTTTCGTCATGCCTCGCCAGCAACTCACGGACGAACAGCTTTTTGATCCGGGGCGAGAGGGTGACCCCGACCTTATCGGCGCCGATAATCCATTGAATCTCGACCTCTTCCTCGAAATCCAGCTCATGCTCGCCAAAGGCTACGCACCAGCCCGCGTAATAGGCGCTATAACGCTTGATGATCATTTCAATGGGCATTGACGGGGTCCTCCAATCTCGGCACGGATGAGCGACTATATATCAAACTCATTGGCTACTCAGGTCATCAATAGTACTGATGTCTACGTCATGGAATCTATCCGGAGATTCTCCGGCGAAGCCATCGGGCAGAGGGACGGATGGCGAGGAGGGGTTGACGGCCAATCCCTGGGCACCGACCTCAAGGTTGTCGCTCAGCGAAAGACTCAAGAGGAAGGTCTATCCTCAGTCGGCTATTCCGGGCCTCGGCTGAAAACGGCTATTTTCTGTTCTTCTGTGGAGAACAGTATCACTTTATATTTGGCTATCGTTCTCTTTAGAAGAACGATAAATGACCATTTTCAGCCGAGGCCCGGAACCACCGAGCGCGCCTATCCCTTCCGCCAGGGCCTTTCGCTCAACGGTGGATTGGATTGAAGCCCGCACCGGCTCGATCACCCGCAAGCTTCATGAGTCAGTCCAGGCTGGGCGGTCTTCCCTTCACCCCAGGATCTCTGTCCTTGTTCCCCCTTTTATGACAATGGGTGACGGGGTGCGGCGTGGCCGTTCATCCCGCCCAGTCCTCTCTATCATCGTTGGAGTTGGGTATGGAAGGTGTGACCAGTATCGTCAATCCCTGGATGTGGGCCGTCTTTATCGCCTTCGTATTGGCGAGACTGGCCCTGGATCTCTTCGTCCTCGGTGGGCGTCAGGCCCATCGAATGTCTGTTCGCGAGGCCGCCGGCTGGTCGTTGCTCTGGTTCATGCTGGCGATCGTCTTCAATGTCCTGCTGTGGTGGTATCTCGACCACCGCTTCGGGGCTGAAATCGCCACCGACAAGGCCCTGGAGTTTTTCACCGGTTATCTGATCGAAATCTCCCTCTCGGTCGACAACATCTTTGTTTTTCTCATGATATTCGGCTATTTCGGCGTGCCGGCGGAGTATCAGCGGCGGGTGCTGCTCTATGGTGTGCTGGGGGCGATCCTGATGCGTGCGGCCATGATCCTGCTGGGTGCCTGGCTGGTGACCCAATTCCATTGGATACTCTATTTGTTCGGGCTGTTTTTATTCATCACCGGTCTGCGCATGCTGGTGGTTACCGATCAGCCCGCCGATTTGGCGCAAAACCCGGTGCTGCGCTGGTTCAAGGGTCACCTCCGATTCTCCGACGCCTATCATGGCGAGCGTTTTACCCTGCTGATCGATGGCGTCCGTCACTTCACACCGCTGTTTCTGGTGCTGGTGATGATCGAGACCACCGACCTGATCTTTGCCGTGGACAGTATTCCGGCGATTTTCGCCATCACCGAGGATCCCTTCATCGTCTTCACCTCCAACATCTTCGCCATCATGGGTCTGCGCGCCCTCTATTTTCTCCTGGCTGACATGGCGGAGCGCTTTCACCTGCTCAAGTATGGGTTGGCGTTGGTGTTGGTCTTTGTCGGCACCAAGATGCTGATCGCCGGCTTCTACAAGATCCCGATCGGCCTGGCCCTGGGTATCGTCGCGCTCATCATCCTGGTCTCGATCGTGGCCAGTCTGGCCGTCAAGCGGGAGGGGAGGGGAAACCCGACCTGAGGGATCAGGTCGGGTGGAGGGAAGGGTCCGTTCCGAGCCCGGAAGCGGATCAAATGCGGCTGACGGTCACCGAAATGCGTCCGGCGTGAAGACCGGCGATCTGTTTGAAGGCCGCTCGACTCATGTCGAGCGAACAGGAACAACGATCACTGACAGTGACGATGACCGATTTACCGGTTTTGGGATTGGTCACTTTGAGTCGGGTCCCAATTGGATGACGGGGATGCGCCGCGATGAGAGCGTCTGGATGGTACCGCTGTCCATTGGCCATTCTTTTGCCGGTGTAGTGGTGGCTGTAGTAAGTGGCTGTTTGGGAAAGGGTTGGCGCTGAAAAGAGCAGTAGCGCAAGGGCTGTCAAGATGGTACGGCTCAATACTGAGTTCTCCTTACAACAAGGCAAGCGGCCAATACTGCTTGTTTCCGAGTAGCGTTGTCCAGTTTTTTCGCTGAAGGGCGGTTGTAAAGGAACCTCATTTAGGGTCTTGCTGACCAGGAAACTGGTCGGGAATAAGGCCGTGGGTGCTTCCCGGATTACTGGGATGCGGCAGTGCCGCCACCGTTGGAGAAGAATCAAGGGCGATGAGGAAGAGCTAAAAAGGGGTGGCTCCCTCTGGAAACCACCCCCAATAGGATCGCGGCATCCTGCGCTCTGAGTCGTTATGGAACCTTTGCGGCAACCCGATTGTTTGTCTCGTTCCGCTCAGGGATGGAGTTGCCGGAGTCGGTCACGGCGATCAGATACTTGCCTTTCGGTGACTGGTTCATGAAAAAGCCGTAAGCCAGATTGGTCGCAGCCCCGGACGTCAGCGATCTTATCGTGCTCGACCCTAAAAGGGTCCCGAGCGTGGTTCCGTCATTCGACAGGTAGTAAGAGACTTTAAAGGAGGCGGCATTGCGATTGCCGATATTGCTCACCCGGAGGAAACCGGCGAGATGGTAACTAAAGACGAGTCTCCTTAGCGTGATGCTCTGGAATTGCCCGGTGAGATCCGGCCCGTTGACTAGGCTGAAGGTTATCGTGGCGTTCTTGGCGGCGCTGAGGTTATTGAAGGTGCAGTTGGCGCTCGCGGTCCCATTGCCGCCTTCGACGCCCCCGGCCGTGGTGCAGGTCCCCGACCAGGAGGCTGTGGAACCCGCGTTGGCGGCGCCGGTCAGGGTGACGTTGGAACCATGGCTGAACGCGGCGTTGCCGCTTGTCGTGGCTGGATAGCTGTAATTGATCCCGGCAGGATTGGAGGAAAGCGTCCCCGCACCATTACCCGCCGCGTTGGCGGTGACCGAGTAGCTGCCCAGGGTGAAGGTGACCGTGGCGCTCTTGATCCCATCGAGATTGTTGAAGGTGCAGGTGGCGCTGGCGGTTCCATTCCCACCCTCGGTGCCACCGGCCGCAGTGCAGGTCCCCGACCAGGAGGCTGTGGAACCCGCGTTGGCGGCGCCGGTCAGGGTGATGTTGATACCACCATCGAAACTGGCATTCCCGGTGTTCGTGACCGGATAGCCGTAACTGATACCGGCGGGATTAGAGGAAACCGTTCCCGCTCCGTTGCCCGCCGCGTTGGCCGTGATACTGTACTGCGTGGTTTGAGGCGCACAGACTCCTTCGTGCCCGGCCGCGTAGATGTTGGCAATTTCCTTAACAGTAAGCGCCCGATCGAAGAGCTGCACTTCATCAATAAGGCCATAAAACGAGGATTGAAAACCATGGCTGCTGTTAGTTTCCGGTGAGAAATTACCGATATCCCAACCCCGTGAGTTATTTGCTGATCCGGAGAATGAACGCGCTACGGAACCTTTCAGCTCACCATTGAGATAGAGATGCAGGTTGCTTCCGTCATAGGTTGCCGCCACAAACTGCCATCCCTCGGATATCGGGGTGGTAATTGAATCCCCGGCTATCTGCTTCTGATTTATAGCGAAGGTCAGATTTGAATCCATTATACTCAAGTAAGCAGAGAAACCGTCTGGAGCGCCAGCCTGTTCGCCCATGTAGTTGCCTATAATGACTTGATAGTCATTTGCGTGTCTGGATAGATCATAGGAGTTCACCCAAGCGGCGATGGAAAGCGGCCCAGATTCAGTAACGCCCAGGTTCCCGATCATGCCGATATGCACGGCATCGTTAACTCCATCGGAATCGAATGCGATGCCTACCTTTCCAACATCAAAGGCAGTACCGCTCACCAAGGTACCATCATAGGATCCGATACTGTCTTCCGCGTTATCTTCCCCTCGCCACCACGTTACCATCTGTGTCGGTCGAGGTGCGCAAGAGGGTTTGCACTTGCCAGCGTTGCCCGCATTGTAGATCGCGGCAACCTCATCCGCGGTGAGGGCGCGGTCGAAAATCTCGACCTCATCGATGAGACCGGTAAAGAATCTGCTCGTATTAAGAGGATCGCGACCGATATTCAATGGAGTGGTTACCGCCTCGATATCCCCGCTGGTGAGGGTGGAGGCATAGGGTGGTTGGCCATTCAGATAAAGTTTGATCAGGGAGCCATCATAGGTCCCCACCGCGTGATACCAGGTATTGGTCGACAACACACGCCCCTCGCTGGACGTCCAACCCGCCGCAACCTTGACCCAGAATCGAACCTGACCATCATCGCTGTTGATCTCCAAAGCATAGGCATTAGTCTTGACGATCGGGGGATGGCTGGATTGTTTTGTTATATCGGTGGCGTAGAACCAGGCATCGACGGAAATGTGCGCGGGACTCAGGGAGGAGTCCAGGGGAACCTCCACATAATCATCCACCCCGTCCAGACTGAATGCTTTACCAACCTTGCCATCGGCATAGGTCGCGCCATTTTTCAGGGCGCCGTCATTGCTGCCTATGATATCGAACGGATGCTCATCTCCTGGCCACCAACTTACCATGTTGGCTGGGGGGGTGAAGCAGGTCGGCTTGCATTTGCCGTCGCCACCGGCGTTGTAAATAGCGGCGATCTCACTGGCGGAGAGCGCGCGGTCGAAAATCTCGATTTCATCCATCTGCCCACTGAATTCCTTGTAACCCCAACCTGAGTTACCGAACAGCAGATAGTCTATTGGCGGCACTCCGAGCGTATAGGTTGGTTCTTCCCCTTTCAGCGCGCCATTGACGTAGATCTTCATCCCTGCCGAACCCCAGGTGACCGCTATGTGATACCACTGTTCCTCATATACAGTGACGTGTGAGGGTACGAAGTGAAGTACTCCAGTATCTGGCGTTGGTTTGAAGAGAAAGAAGGTCAAGCCCCAATTATTGGTGACATCATAAAATATATTGACCGGATCACAGAAACCATAAGTATTGCAAGAGTTCCGCCCCGCGCCCAGCAGGGTATCGTTGTGTGCGATCGTGTCAAAACTGGCCCAGAAGTCGATGGTCCCTTCCGTCCATCCGGAGATGATGGGACCGGTCTGGTAGGAACTCGAAGCTGAAGTTGGAGTGAATTGGAAAGCTTGCCCCACCTTGCCGGGATAATAGCTTTCGCTGAGGTTCTGAGGGCTGAGGACATGGCCTCCGCGAATATCCTTGAGGTGCCCATCTCCCGGCCACCAGGCGATAAGATCGGCTGGGGGATTTACGCACGGAGTCGGCGCTGGTGACGGCACCGGGATGCCGAGACAGATGACGACTATCAAGCAGTACGATACAAGGCGCGCAATGGACCTGATTGAATTGCTGGTGTTGGCTGTCTTAAACATAGAGACATCTCCTTCGCCTACATTACTGATTTCTGCTTAAAGAGCCCAAGCCTATCTCCTGTCTCGACCAATGAGAAGAATGCCGTTTGCACAAGACCCTCTTGCTCCTGATCTGGTAATCCAAGAGGTGGATCTTCGATATGATGCATACCCTCAAGCAAAATATAGTCGTTGCATGAGGATCAACCAATCCACTTTATCTATGTAGCGATAAGAAATACCGCTGACTTTTTGGCTTGTTACCAGGGATGGGTTCGATGAGGAACTGGTGGTCGCCGAAACTGAAAAAAAGCGATCTGTTTTCTATGCCTGGTACTAATGTATTATGAATTGGACAAAGAAATCTCCTTGCTCTTGAGAATCATCATGGATGCATAAATCGATAAGAGAGTACAATCCGCAATCTGTTTATCTTATGTTTCAGCTCGATGTTAGGGCCGTAGGTGCGATTAACGTAGCCTAATCGCAGACATGAAAGCTCCATTCCTCCGATTACGCTGTCGCTAATCGGATCTACGCGGGCTCCCAGCACCAGAACCGCGCCTTCGCCATGAAGCAGTTGCGGGCCAAGCTCTATGAGCTGGAGATGCAGAAACGCCGTTCCGAGCAACAAACGCTGGAGGAGAGCAAATCGGATATCGGCTGGGGCAGCCAGATCCGCTCCTATGTGCTGGATCAATCCCGCATCAAGGATTTGCGCACCAATGTCGAGGTGGGGAACACCCAGGCGGTGCTCGATGGCGGCATCGACATCTTCATCGAGGCCAGTCTGAAGAGCGGGCTTTAGGCGATTGTCGGAACAAGAGATACCAGAATGCGCCTTAATGAAGATTGTCCCATGGTAACCCTTCACTCCCCTGGCCCCTTGGCTGGCGTGGGGAATGAAGGGTTATCAAGAGCTGGGAAGCCGTCATGACGAGGGCCTCTTTCTGTCAGCGCATCCGGGCACGAGCGTTTTGGTACGGTTTTTTTGTTCTCTTTTCGAGAACAATGCTGTCATTATCGATGTATTGTTCTCGAAATCAGAACGAAGAAGGCCATTTTCGGCCCAGGCCCGGAACCCCCTTGTTGGGCTCAATTGTCTTATTCTGGAGCGCCAACATCGACGGCGGTCACGATTCGAGGCGATGGCTCAAAGGCCAACTTCATGCATCTATTGGTAATTATCAAAAGGATGGGATGCTGAATCGGTTGGCTGGAGTCCATTCTCCGTTTGGCGTCAAGAAGTCGCCACCAAGCGGTCAAGCGTGAAATGGTAACGCCTATCAGTTTGTTTCCCCCCTGATAAGGGGGGATTGAGGGGGGTTCACAGCGGCGAAATCCCTGACGAAGCCATCCTGGCCGCGGGGCCTTCTCCATCCTTTTCCAACGGGGAAGGGGCTGAGGAAACCTTTCTCGCCAAAACTGATAGGTGGTGAGCGTCTGGGTACTGACTCGATATAGGGCTCCGCCGTCGCCGCAATGCCATAACGGCGCAACAAATCCAGATATTTGGCCCAGAACCACTGGATCGCTTCAGGCGAGGGCGTGGCGGAGGCCGGGATTGACAACGTAGGTGGCATCGGGTATGTCCTTTGGCCCGAAAGAAGAAAGGCCATGGGGACCGAGGAGTCATTGAAGCGATGCCATGTAGAAAAACAAGAATCCACAATAGGCAGATTTTACTGGACACCCTATTCTATCTAATTAACTGTTATGCGCCAAAATGGTGATGAGGTATCTGCTACTTGAGCCTGGGTCAAACCCGCCAGATATTTCGGCGCTAAGGCCGTTCCGGACAGTGGTCATTGTCGACGACAAACCAACCTCAGAATGGCAGGCCCTAATTAGCGAATGGCTCGTGGAGTCTGGCTGCCTCTACATGATGGCATGGGGGAAAAACTGTAGTTCGTGGGACGATTCAGTTGATTCTGCCAATCTTGCCGAATTCAACTTCGGTGATATACCCGAAGATAAATTTGTAATGACTACATGGCATGAAAAGGATTCATTGAGTGACGTTTTTTGGTTCTCAAAAACCAATGCTTTTCATCCAACTGTCGAGCTACAAAATACGGTCATCCTGCACATCTCTCGGAACAATCGAGAGAATGAGTTGTTGGCGGGATATGCAAGCGCATAACCCTGCGTTCAACCCGGACGCCCAAAACGCCGCTTCGCGTCGTCCCGGTCGCCGGTTAACTCCACGTTAGGCAGGGAAACCCAATGTCACCGGAACTCATCATCGGGGCAGTAATCGTGGGCGTTGTAGTCCTGTCCTTTGTTGGCAAGCTCTTGCCCAAACGCCAGCCCAAAGAAACGCACTTCAAGTGCGCCCGCTGTGGCGCAGTTTCTCGGCATACCGAGCGCACCATTGAGGCGTGGCGTAACAACAAAACCAATTTCTTCTGCCAGTCCTGTCATGCCAAGTGGCTTCAGTCCAGGCCACCCCAAGAGCGCGAGCGTTTCTCCGCCGCCGGCAGTTCTAGGTCTGGGTGCCTTGGCGTTGTAGTTCTGTTTTCCTTGGTACCGCTTGCCGGTTTCCTGCTGGTGCAGGCATATGCCTAACCCGCGATTCGAGATGGACGCTCCGCCAGCAAGCTTCGCTTGCTGTCTCCGCGCCCCTCAAGCTACACGATAGGGCAGGCCACTGTAATGCCAACAATTTCGATGTTCTACGGGATACTCATTCGAATGTTTTTCTATGACACGGACAAGCACAACGTACCGCACATTCATGCCGAGTATCAAAGCCAAGTAGCCGTCTACTCGATTCTCGATGGAGCCGTTTTGGCTGGAGAACTTCCACTGAAGAAACACAAATTGGTCGTCGCATGGATTGAAATACATCAAGACGATTTACTGGCTGATTGGCAACTGGCTGTCAATGGCAAAAAACCATTCCCGATTCGAGGGCTTGACCAATGAATATCGCTGAAATCATCCCGCAAGATAACTACTTGCTATATGTCAAATCCGAGGATGGGAAAACAGGCTTATTTGACGTAAAGCCATACTTGGACTCTGAAGTATTCTTGCCCTTAAAGGACAAGACTGAATTCGAGCGAGTTCACAACGGCAAGTATTTTATAGAGTGGGGCTGCGGAGCAGACTTATCTGCAGATAGTATTCAGGCACGATGGCAGACTATAACAATTACTGCCCAACAAGACGCTGCAGCGGACCGCTCCTGACGTCGCGGCCGCTGAGGACCGTAGGACCGTAGGTGCGATTAGCGTAGCCTAATCGCACGCATGAAAGCGCCATTCCCCCAATTGCGCTTTCGCTAATCGGAGCTACGCGGGCACGGGCGCGTTGGTTCGGTTTCGATCGGGGCCGACCAAAAACCCGGCTTCATGATGAAAATCGGGCTTCTCGGTTGGATGGGTGAGCGCCCAATAGGACAGGCGCCCCGTGACCTCTTCGATCACCGCGGACAAGGCCAGCCTCCAGTCGGGGTCGACAGAGGTCTCCGCTATCCCGCCCAGATCCACCAGGGCCTTGAGTTCGAGTCGATGCGCCGTCGCTTCTACCTTGATCACTGGGGCCTGGGCGATCTCGACCTCGGTCATCCCGCGGCGATACTCGGCGAAGCGATAGATCGCCCAGTCTCCCGAAGGGGCGAAGTTGAGTTCCAGGTAGCCCGGCTGGGTTGGAATCCGCAGAAAGGCTTCAAAACAACTGTGTCGCCAAAGCTCATGGGCTCGACCGCCAGCGCGCCAGGGCGGCAGGAGGAGGCGATCGATCTCGCCTTGGATCGAGTACCTGAGTTCGAGTTGCTGATCACCCGGCCTGGAGGCCTGCGCCTCGAAGCTCCGGATGGCGGGGCACACCGAGGTCGGATGCGGGTGCAGGAGATGGGCGGGCATGGGTCATGCCCCCAGTTCAGGGCTGGGGCTGGGGGCGTTGGTAGAAGGTGAAGGCGAGCCCCCGCACGCTGATCTCGTCCTGATCGCTGAGCCTCGTCTGGCTGGAAAGCCTCTTGCCGTTGAGGGTGACCTGGCCGCGACTGAAGGGGACAAGGTAAAAGCCGTCTCCCTGGCGCTGGATCTCGGCGGCAATCCTGGGGGTGAACCAACCCGGGAGGCAGATATTGTTCTCTCTGGCCTTGCCGATGCGAAAGATCACCCGATCCAGCCGATGGCGTTTGGGATGGCCGCCGCTCTCCTTGAGTTCGATATAGGTGTCCTTTTTGGCCCGCTTCAATTCGGCCAGGGTGGCTACGGCGGCCAGATCGATCTCAGTGGTGACGCCCGGATGGGCCTCCGCCCTGACCTCCTGTCCATGCTCGGCGGCGGCCTCCCCCGGCGGGCGCTTTACCGCCATGAAGGTGAGCAGGTGCTCGCCGATGCGGATCTCGTCCCAGTAGTCCAGATCCTTTTCGGCGACCAGTTTGCCGTTGACATAGAGGCCGTTGGTGCTGCCCCGGTCGCGTAGCCGGTAGCCATTGCCTTCACGCAGGATCTCGGCGTGATGGCTGGATACAGAGGGGTCGTCGATGACGACCTCATTGTCCGCGGCGCGGCCAATCCGCGTCTGCTCGGCGGTCAGCTCGATCTGTTGTTGCAGTACGCCCTGGAAATAGATACGAAGCACAGCCATGACAGCCCTCCTTTGGAATCATTCACCTGGCGACAACGGGGTCCGCGGCGGCACCAGCCCCCCAGAGACCGCCCTAAGCGCCTGGAAGATCATGAATTTCCCGCATTGTCCCCGGAACCTAGGGGGGACACAACCTGAGAGAGAAGGGATGATGGCCGATCGGTGACGAGCCCTTCCCTGGCGGCTGGAGCCCAGGATCGGATGTTTCGCGGCCTCAGCGCCTTCCCATCAGCTGGCCAACCTTGTTTAACGGCCTCTCCGCGCACCAGGCATAGAGGGCGTCATAGATCAGCAGACCGTGGCTCAGCATCTCCAGGTCGTCCTCGAAGTTCAGCGACAGGCCCTTGGAGATGGCCAGCAACCCGGCCGCTTCCTTGGCGAGTTCCAGCCGATCGCAATCGGCGGCCCGCACGATGAGCGCCAAGCTGGCGAGGGCCGGATCATCGAGCTGGTATTTATGGATGAAGGCATCGAAGGAACATTCGTCGCCATGGTGCCCCAGCTCGACCCCGGGCAGGTCGTAAGGGATGGCGCCGGTTTCCGCCGCCATCCGCATCACTTCGTCCCCTGGGACATAGAGAAACTCGGGTGAAGGGTCGATGAAGCGGGCGATCAGCCAGGGACAGGCGATGCGGTCGATCTTGGGGCGTTCGCGGGTGATCCATTTCATTTATTGCCAACGCCATTCCGGGGGCCGAAGCTCGCGGCCGAATTGAGATTGCATGGATAAGGCTCCTCAGATGATCAAGCTGTAGGCCAAACCGACGAGGGCGCAGGCGGCGATGACCCGCATGATGTCCTGCTTGTATTTCCACAGGGCGATGAAGCTCAACAAGGCCATGACCACCGGGAACCACTGGAAGGTCCCGGAGAAGGGCGCCGCCTCGGTGGCCTGGGGCCAGAAGGTATGCCAGGCGAAGAACACCGCCAGGTTGAGGATTACTCCCACCACCGCGGCGGTGATGCCGGTCAAGGGGGCGGTGAATTTGAGTTCCCCACGGGTGGCCTCGACCAGCGGCCCGCCGGCCAGGATGAAGAGAAAGGAAGGCAGAAAGGTGAAGAAGGTGGCCACCGTCGCCCCCGCCAGCCCGGCGGCGATACTGTTGGTATACACGCCCTTGGCCACCCCGCCCATGTAGCCGACCCAGGTCACCACCATGATGAGTGGCCCCGGCGTGGTCTCTCCCAGGGCCAGGCCGTCGATCATCTGGGGGCCGGTCAACCAGCCGAAGTGCTCGACCGCGCCTTGATAGACATAGGGGAGCACGGCGTAGGCGCCGCCGATGGTGAGGAAGGCCGCCTTGGTGAAGAAGTCGCCCATGTCCCAGAGGTTGGCGTTGCCGCTGATCGCCAGCATGGCCAGGACCCAGATCGCCACGAAGGCGGTGAGCTTCAGGCCCAGCTTGGTCCAGGAAAAGGCGGCGTGGGCCGGGGGCGGGGTGTCGTCGTCGATGAGCGCCGGGCCGTAGGCCTTGTGGCTGGCGCCGTGACCGCCGCCGCCGCGGAACTTGTGTGGGGCGAACTTACCGCCGACGGCCCCGAGGAGACCGGCGGCGAGCACGATCCAGGGAAAGTCGAGCTTGAAAAAGAAGATGCCGATGAAGGCGAGGGCGGCGATGCCGTACAGCCATTCGTTTTTTAGCGCCCGGGAACCGATGCGCCAGGCGGCGAAGAGCACCACCGCCACCACCGCCGGTTTGATGCCGTAAAAGATCCCCTGTACCAGGGGGACATCGCCGAAGGCCAGATAGATGGCGGCCAGCGCCGAGAGCAGGGCAAAGGCGGGCAGAAAGAACAGCACCCCGGCGAGGATGGCGCCCAGGATGCCGTGCATCAGCCAGGCGATATAGATGGCCAATTGGATCGCCTCCGGTCCCGGCAGCAACATGCAGTAGTTCAGGGCATGCAGAAAGCGGTGCTCGGAGATCCAACGGCGCCTTTCCACCAACTCCTGGTGCATCATGGCGATCTGGCCGGCGGGGCCGCCGAAGCTGATGAAGCCCAGCTTGAGCCAGTAGGGGAAGGCCTCTCCCAGCGAGGGAGGGGCGGGCCGCTCCAGCGGCGGGATGGGATCAGTCACGGTATGGCTCCTTGTAATGTTGTAACAACCAGTCAAATACATTTGACGCCTCGGCGAGCAGGCGGTCGTCATCCGTCTCGACCAAGCGCAGGCCGCTCAAAAGCGCCTCCACCCCCGGCGCCTCGGCCAGGGTCGGACCACCCAGATCCAGGTTGTGCACCAGCTCGCCCAGCCGCGCCAAGGCCGGATCGGTCTCCAGACCGAAGCTCGTCAAGAGGGTCTCGAAGGTCACCTTGGTTCCCACATGGCTGAAGGCGGCGCCGTCGAAGTCGAAACCGAGCCAATCAGGGCGGCAGTCGGCGGGCGAAACCAGCCACATGATCTTCGCCTCGGGGTCGATATGACGTCGGATCAGCCAGGCGCTGGCGAGCCGATCCACCCAGGGACGGCGGCGGGTCGCCCAGATCCGCCCGCGATATTCACGGGGATCCAGACGCGGGATGGGTATCTCCTGGGGGCTGGGCTCATCCGGCGAAAGGTGACGGTTGAGCGCTTCGCGCAGCTCGTCCAGCCGGGCCGAGGTTTGGCTTTGGGGTTCGCCGGGGAAAAAATCCACCCGGACCACCTGCTCGAAACGGCGCCGCAGGGCGTGCAGGCGCCGCCCCGCCGTCGCCCCGTCCAGGGTCTTCAGCTCGCCGAGTAGGGCCTGGGCCTCATCCTCGATCCCGGCATAGTCCAGGCGGCGATCGAACCTGGACCGCAACGCGGCCTCCTGCGTCTCGTCGATCCCCGACAAGCGATAGATCTCGGCCTCGCCCTGGGCCGCTCTCGCCTCCTGTCCGACCGCCTCCAGGATCGCTGCGTGTTCGGGGGAGGCGGGCAGCAGATAGACGCCGTCGCGCAAGGTCGCCGTACCCAGGGCCTTGAGGGCGCGCCACACCCGCATGCGGCCGGTGGCGGCCTTGGTGGGCAGACTGATAAAGAGGGCCAGAAAGCTCAGATCCGCATCCTCAGCAAAGGGTATGTAATTTATACTACATACTCGTAGATTATATTACAATAACGGGTCGAGGATCCACGATATCCTTTCTGAATACATTTCCGGGTGACGGCCTGGCATCTGCCGCTGAGAGTCTGACCCGATAGGGATGGATATTCGCGCTCGCTGGTTCCGGGCCTTGGCTGAAAATGGCCAATTTTTGTTCTTTTTTTGAGAACAATACATCAATATATAAAGATATTGTTGCTCAATAGAGAACAAAAAACCGGGTCCCGGCGCTCCTGCCCGGGAGTTCGGTGATGGCCGTCGCTTGTTACGGTGGGAAGGCTCAGCGCGGGCTGGCCCGCGCCCACGGCCCGCGTCTACAGGTGTGTTGTAGCGATGTGGTCGAGGCGTTTCGTGCCTCAACACCGGCCTATGTCGATATCATGGTAGCGGTCCCGATGGAGCGGAATCGCACCTGGCTGCGGGTTCCGCAAGCGGACGCGGGCGTTTCTGCCCCTCAGCGTCCCCCTTCCTCCTGCCGCAGGCGGGATTCCGTCTGTTGCATTTGCAGACGGGCCTGGGCGTTCAAACCCTGTTGGAGTTGATCCAGCTTGGGTTTGATTTCCTGGGGCGACTCCGCCCCGACGGATCGGCTCACCTGGCCGAGGTTCTTCTGATAGAGGTAGACCCCGATGATCAGGGCGAGCAACAAGGCGATAAGGCTGAACGAACGCATGTGTGGTCCTCGATCTGTAGCGACATGGTAGGCCAAAGTATGGCATCGAAGCCGGTCTACCGGATCGGCGAGCGCTGAGTCAATGATCCTCGACAGGCTTAGATCGAGCCTTTCCAAACGGCTTTCTGGTCTCGGGGCCAAGGCCTGTTTCTGCCTTTATTGTTCTCATTAAGAGAACAATATGTTTCAAATATTTTTGTTTGTTACTAAAAAAAGAACAAAAATCCGGCCTTTCAGGTCGATGCCCGGGCCTGGCTTCGGGTTCAGCCGCGCCACTCGGGTATGGCCACCAGGGCATCGAGGATGTTATGCACCTTGTCGGTGTGGGCGTCTTCCTGCCAGCCGCCGCGGCGATCGCTGAAGACCAGGTCCCGCGGCGCCCCATCCTCATCCACGGCATAGAGGGCGAGACTGAGCGCCTGATGGGCCAGGAGTCGGTAGTGGTCGGAGCCGGTGGCGGCGGCCCGGAGGGCCAGCACCGCACCCCAGGTGCTGAGGATGCCGCCCCAGGGTTGGTGGTCGTGATCCTGTTCGCCACAGACGAGCACCCCGGCTTGGCGGCTGGTGAAATGGCGCTCGACAAAGCCGATCAGGGTTTCGGCATCCGCCAGCCATTCGGCCTCAAGCCTGTCCCTTTCCTCCAGTAGATAGCGGGCAAGATTGAGCGGCGCCCAGGCGGTGCGGTTGTCGGCTTCGTCGTGATCCTCGAAAAACTGTTCCCAGAGCCGGCCGTCGCCCGCGGCGCTGGGGATTTGATAGACCTTGATCCAAGTCCAAAGACTCGCCCGGGGCTCGGCGAACTCGCTCCATCCGGCCTCCAGCAAGCGGTCGAAGAGGCGCAGGATGTAGACCATGTTGCCCGAGATCTCGCCCCGTCCAGCGGCGGTGCGGAAATCGGCGCGGAAGGGCCAGGGTGAGCGGAGGTCCTCGCCCCGGCCCATGTTGGCGACCAACACCCTGGCGATGTGGAGAGCCGCATCCAGGTAGCGCCTGATGGCTGTTGCCTCATGGAGTCGGAGTAGGGCATAACCGACCATCCCACCTTTGTCCGGCTGGATCTCGAAGGGCCGGTCGCCTTGAGCGCCACAATCCGCCGGCAGGGGGAAGTGGCCACGACGTCCGGTGGAACGGGGAAACCTGGGATAGGCGCCCTGGTCTGGGGTCAGGGCCTGGTCGAGGAGGAAATCCCCCATCGCTTGGGCGAGGGCGAGTATCCGGGGTTGGGTTCGCCCGCGAAACTGGAAATATTTCAGATAGGAGAGGATCCCCATACTGTTCTGGGTGGCGGGGATGAAGTCGTCGCGCTCCGGCGAGGCGCTATAGTCTCCCTCCATGAAGGTGGTGCAGACAAAGCGCGGGTAGCCTTGCTCGAACGGGCAGGCCAGATACCAGGCCATTTCCCGCTCGATGGCGTCGGGGAAGTCGGTCCAGGGTTGGAGGAGCCCTTGTTCATCGTAGCGGGCGATATGACTGCCGAGATGGGTGGTCATGGGAAAGGGGGAAGATCAGCGCCGCCAAAGTTGGCGGGGGGTGGGCAAAGAAAAGGGAGGTCGCGGCCTCCCTCGTTTTCGCTGCCTGAAGCCTGACAGCTCAGGTCGCGAAGGATGATCCACAACCACAGGTGGTGACGGCGTTGGGGTTGCGGATGACGAACTGCGCGCCTTGGAGGCCCTCGGTGTAGTCCACCTCGGCCCCGGTGAGATACTGTAGACTCATGGGATCGATGAGGAGGGTGACGCCGTCGGTCACCACCGAGGTATCTCCATCGCTCAGCGTCTCGTCGAAGGTAAACCCATATTGAAAACCGGAACAGCCCCCGCCCTGGATATAGATCCTCAGCATCAGGTCGGGATTCCCCTCTTCCTTGATCAATTCCGCCACCTTGGCTGCCGCCGCGGAGGTGAATCTCAACGGCGTTTCGTCGATACTTTCTGCCATAGTCATTGCCACACCCCCAAACCTAAGTCTTATGCTGGGATTATCATAAGTCCTAGAGGAATAGTCAATTATTAGCCAGAGCCGGGTATTCGTCCGGTGGGGGTACACCAACAGGCGCGGCTATCCGGGCCGTCTGTCCTTGGCGCCTCCCGTCGGATTTCCCCGCGAGGAGTGAACTCCGCATGACACAGTCCCCCAAGCCACCGGAAACGACTACGAACACCTCATCCCATGAGGCCTTCGTCTCCCGGGTGGTGGAAACCGCTATCCGCCTCGGCCTGCTGGTGCTGTTGGCGAGCTGGTGCTTTCAGATCATGCAGCCCTTTCTCATCCCCATCGTCTGGGGTGGCATCATCGCCGTCGCCTCTTACCCGGGATATCTGTGGTTAGGCCGTAGGCTGGGCGGGCGCCAGGTGCTGGCCGCGATCCTCTTCACCCTCCTGGGTCTGGTGGTTCTTATCGTTCCCATGGTGTTACTCAGCGCCACCCTGGTGGAGGGCGCGCGGGGGTTGGCCGCCGACTTTCAGGCCGGGACCCTCCGCATCCCGCCGCCGCCGGAAGGGGTCGGCTCCTGGCCGCTCATCGGTCCCTGGGTCGAAGGTATCTGGCGGCAGGCGTCGCAGAATCTGGTAGCCGCGATTCAGTCCCTGGGGCCACAGCTCAAGGGTGTAGGGACCTGGTTGCTGTCGGCGGCGGCGGGGGTCGGTGTGGGCATCCTGGAATTCATCTTCGCCCTCGGCATCGCCGGTGCCCTGCTCGCCCATGCCGGGCCGACGGGGCGGGCGGCGGAGGCCATTGCCCGCCGCCTGGCCGGAGAGCGCGGCACCGACCTGGCCCAGTTGGCGGAGGCCACGGTACGCAGTGTCACCCGTGGCATCCTGGGGGTCGCCTTCATTCAGGCGGTACTGGCCGGACTCGGTTTTCTGGCGGTAGGGGTGCCGGGCGCCGGTCTCCTGGCCCTGGTCGCCCTGCTGTTCAGCATCATTCAGCTCGGTATCTTTCCGGTGGTGCTGCCGGTGCTGATCTATGTCTTCTCTCACGCCGACACAGGCGTCGCCATCGCCTTTCTGGTCTGGAGCCTGTTCGTCGGCACCATCGACAATGTCCTCAAACCCATCCTGCTCGGACGTGGGGTGGCGGTGCCCATGTTGGTCATCTTCGTCGGCGCTATCGGTGGCTTTCTGAGTGCGGGCATCATCGGCTTGTTCGTCGGGTCGGTGGTGCTGGTGCTCGGCTACAAGCTTTTTCTCGCCTGGTTGTACGAAGAAGAGAAAATATCCCCCGAATAACATCCTGGGACGGCAGGATGGCGCCTCTTGGGATCAAACTGAACCTACGCCGCTCGGCTCCGATTGGCGACAGCCTAATCGGAGGAATGGCGCTTTCATGCGTGCGCGATTACGCTACGCTAATCGCACCCATGGCCCTTGGCCTCGGCGTAGAAGACGGCGTGTGCCGGGGCGAACCATCAAGGGGGACCTTCGTAAAGACCATGCCCAGAACGAATTTTATGTATTGGCTCCTGATTTGGGTGGCTTGGGCGCACAACGCCAGCGGAGATCAAGTCGAGTTCAACTATCATGGGGAATGGAAGGTCGGCGAAGTCCTCAAAACCGACCAGTACGGCTTGCTGATTCAGCACGATACCGGTTTCGGCATGGCTCAAGCCTACTACCAGGCCAACCAGGTGCGTCCCCTGGGTGCCGGGTCGGGTCAGGGCCAGACCCAGCCGGCCAGTTCACAAGCCCAGCCGGATGAGCCATATCCACGGCCCACCCCCAGGCTTGGGAACACTGGTCTCATGAGCCAGCAGGAGGTTCTGGGATTCTTGCGTTCCCAACTGGGCGACAATCCATGGGGCCCCAATCGGGCGCGGGTGATGGCCGAGCTGGTCCGGCAGATCAAGGCCCGAGGACTGGATTACCATCATTCGGCCACCCCTTCCGCCTACTACACCGAACTCTCGAAGTATGGGGCCACCAGCGAGGTCACCCGGCCCCTCGGTGATAATTATGGTCCTCCCCCCAGCCGCGATCAGTTGCTGGGAACCTGGCAGACCGAGGTTAACGCGCCTCATGTTTATTACACCAAGGGAAATGAGTTGTGGCGGCGCAATGATCAGGTGCAGAAACTCGGTTCGCTCAGCATCAACCCCGAGGGGAGTTACTCCTGGAAGTCGGTGACCGGTCAGGTGATCCAGGGAAGTTGGAGACCGGCCACCGAGACGGAGATGCAGACCGCCGGGGGGGAGGGACTCGTACTGCAACGCGGCAAGTCTGGGTTCGACTGGATTGTGACCAAATATCGCGAAGCCACCCCGCCGAATATGTCCCCCGACTGGATTAGCATCGCCGAGATCACCACCCGGCAGCAGCGGGAGTTCGGGAACAGGTAACCGGCCGATGGCCGGAAAGCCGGCCCTGAGTTGCCACTCCGGGCCGGGGCGCTGTGGTTCGTTTATTGTTCTCATAATGAGAACAAAACGACTTTATTGTGCCAGATTGTTCTCAAAAAAAGAACGAAAACCGGCCATTTTCGCTCCATGCCCGGAACCCTTGAGCGCGAATACCAATTCCCATCGGGTCCTTTTCAGGGCGGTGGATGAGGGGGCGACGCCCGGGCCCGATCGCCCGCCGGTTTGTGTTCAGTCCCCGGCGCGGGCGGTGACGATTCCCTCCCGGGCGGCCCAGAGGGCGATCTCCTCGCGGCGGATGGCGGCGGCCATGAGGCCGGGGAACTGATCCGGGGTGCAAGCGAAAGAGGGCACGCCGAGGGCGGCGAGTTTGGCGGCCAGGCGCTGGTCGTAGGCGGGTCGCCCTTCGTCGCTGAGGGCCAGCAGCGCGATGAACTGGACCCCGGATTCCACCAGCTCGGCGGCGC
>JBPOHE010000010.1:0-1925 GCA_052035915.1 Pseudomonadota bacterium | reverse complement strand
TTGGGACGCCCCATCTGGCCGCCGCCGCCGCATGGGCGATCTCGGAGCGTTTCTCAGGCGAGAGTTTCTGAGCGCGGGCCACACCACCAGCGGCATTGGGGCTCTTTTTTATCATGCTTGCATACTCATGAAATAATGCTTACGTACGCAAGCATAGCGCAATCATGATGCAAGCACAAACAGAAGGCGACGAGAGGCTTGATATGAGCGGCCAGCCGGACTATGCTCTTCCCATCGCCCCACAAGGGGCGAACGGGACTGCCAAACCCGGGAACGCTAGCGCCAGAGGCGCTTATCAAACGCGCCTTTTTTTATGCGCACGGACACCCTTTTATGGTGGACCGTGCGGGAATCTCGAAAGAGATTGCCGGTTCCTAGCGTCCGGTTTTTGGCAGACCCGCACGGTTCGCCGCCCCTCGACTGTCAAACGGGGTGCGGCGATACACTACACATCAAGCTAGGAAAACGCCATGTCTACCGAAATCACCGTTGCCTTCCGCAACTCCACCCTCTTTCTTGTCGAACACCGGCAGCAGCCCTACGTCCCCATGAAACCCGTGGTCGAGGGCATGGGACTTGACTGGGCATCCCAATTCACCAAGCTCAAAGCCAACCCCAGATGGGGGATTGCGGAAATCACAATCCCTTCCTCCGGTGGCCCACAAGGCGCATCCTGCCTGCCCCTGCGCAAGCTCCCCGGCTGGATGACCTCGATCAGCCCCAACAAGGTCCGGCCCGAGATCCGCGACACCGTCATCGCCTTCCAGAACGAATGCGACGACATCCTCTGGGACGCCTGGCAGAAACGGATGGGGACGCCTACCTACGAGAAACCCACTACCATCAACCCCGAACCACCCCGGCTCACCTTCGCCACCAAGGAACAGCGCGAGCCGGTGGTCAATGCGGTGCGCCGTCTGGTCAAAGTGGCCGAAGGCAAGGGGCGTCACCTCTCTTACAGCGACGCCCACAGCATCGTCAACCTCAAGCTCGGGGTGGAGGACATCGAACACCTCACCCCTGAACAGATCCCCCAGGCGATGAAGCTGGTGGGCGAGATCCTGCAAACCATCGTGCTGGAAGGGGAGTACATCCCCAAGGGTGAACCCGACCCGATCCCGATCCCCGAGACGCCCGAGTACCTGACCCCGCAGCAGGAACAGACCCTGAGCCATTGTGCCTATCTGGTGTCCCATCAGATGTCCGCCCCGAAGAGTGTGGCCCATGCCTTCTGGATGCGTCTGCGCAAGGTGACCGGAGTGCCCTCGCCGGGGAAGTTCGAGGTGCGGCACCTGCCCGTCCTCGCCCAGGAGATCCAGCGCTGTTACGCCGTGGTCGAGGCCTTCCGCGAGGTGGAGTACAAGGCCATCCAGGCGCTCATCAAGCGCGTGCTGCGCAAGGGCGAGGATGCCGCGCCCCTCCTGGCGGAGATCGCCCGGGAGTTCGAGCAGGCGTCGAAGGAAACGGATGCCGCGCTGCAAGCGAAGATCCAGCCCTGGATGATGATCCAGATCGGCCAGCTCGCTACTCCGCGACTAGAAGGGTAGATTTTTCGGGGCGATTCATGAATCGCCCCACGCCAGGACCAGGGACGACCAACCCCTACGCCTCAACCAGGGTATAGGCGCTCCCGATTTTTCCTTCGCTCCAGGCGTGGTCATCCCAGCCCCCCCAGGACCAGTCTCGCCATAGCTGACTCGCTACCCTGGCCGACATGGTGTGGACTTGGGCCATCGACGACGCCACCGGGCCAATCGGGTTGACGGAGGCGAACATGGGTTTCTCGCCGCCAGTCAATTTGCAGATCGGTATCCACGTTCGCTCGACGGTGTAGTCGGAGAGCACCAGATCATCCGAAAATCGTTTCTGGTCGCCGGTAATGAGTAGCCTGTCCAGGCCAGGGAATCGGCAGTCGATACTCCCGA
>JBPOHE010000169.1:0-1922 GCA_052035915.1 Pseudomonadota bacterium | reverse complement strand
TTGGGACGCCCCATCTGGCCGCCGCCGCCGCATGGGCGATCTCGGAGCGTTTCTCAGGCGAGAGTTTCTGAGCGCGGGCCACACCACCAGCGGCATTGGGGCTCTTTTTTATCATGCTTGCATACTCCTGAAATAATGCTTACGGACGCAAGCATAGCGCAATCATGATGCAAGCACAAACAGAAGGCGACGAGAGGCTTGATATGAGCGGCCAGCCGGACTATGCTCTTCCCATCGCCCCACATGGGCGATCGGGGTTAGCCTCCCGAAGTTCAGGAGCGCACCAAGCGCTCACCCGAAGCGCTTTTTTTGCGCCTGCACGTTTTCCATGGCGGGTGCCGCGAGAGGCGCTTTCGAGCGCGCCGGTTCTCCTGACCCGGTAAGGCTAACTCCCGTGGCATCCGCCACCCTCTCGATTAGCCTCGACGGTGGCGGTTCTCAACCCAGTTAGGAGAGCACCATCATGTCCGATCTTTCCTTTCCCGTGACCGTCGAATCCCTCCCTGTGCTCGTTCATCAGGACACCCGCGTCATCACCACCAACCTGCTGGCGCAGCTCTATGGGACTGATGACAAGAACATCCAGATGAACTTTGCCAATAATGCCGATCGTTTCGAGAATGGCAAACACTTCTTTAAGCTCGAAGGTGAGGAGCTGCGCGCCTTCAAGCACAGACCCAATTTGATTGGGTCTGTGAAAATTGCCCGCAACGTCAACGCGCTTCTCCTCTGGACCGAACGCGGCGCCGCCCGTCATGCCAAGATGCTCGACACCGATCAAGCCTGGGAGGTGTTCGGCAAGTTGGAGGACGCCTATTTCCATCCCACAGAGAAACCCACCCCCATCAACCCCGAACCTCCCCGCCTGACCTACGCCACCCTGGAGCAACGCGCCCCGCTGGTCAATGCGGTGCGTCGCCTGGTGAAGGTGGCGGAGAGCAAGGGCCGGACCCTGAGCTACAGCGACGCCCATAGCATCGTCAACCTCAAGCTCGGGGTGGAGGACATCGAACACCTCAGCCCCGAGCAGATCCCCCAGGCCATGAAGCTGGTGGGCGAACTGCTCCAGACCATCGTGCTGGAAGGGGAGTACATCCCCAGGGGCGAGCCGGAGCCCATCCAGTCCACCCCCGAGTACCTGAGCCCGCAGCAGGAGCAGACTTTGTCATGGTGCGCCTGGCAGGTGTCGCAGCAAATGCCCTTTCCGAAGAGCATCTCCCACGCCTTCTATTTTCGGCTGCGACGGGTAACCGGGCTCCCATCGCCTGGGAAGTTCGAGGTCAAGCACCTGCCGGTCCTGGCCCAGGAGATCCGGCGCTTCTACGCGGTGGTGGAGGCGTTTCGCGAGGTGCAGTACCAGGCCGCCAAGACCATCACCAAGCGCCTGCTGCGCACCGAGAATGAGGCCGCGCCCCTCCTGGCGGAGATCGCCCGGGAGTTCGAGCAGGCGTCGAAGGAAACGGATGCCGCGCTGCAAGCGAAGATCCAGCCCTGGATGATGAGCCAGATCGGCCAGCTCGCTACTCCGCGACTGGAAGGGTAGATCTCTCGGGGCGATTCATAAATCGCCCCCACGCCCGGACCAGGGGCGACCAACCCCTACGCCTCGACCAGGGTATAGGCGCTCCCGATGTTCCCTTCGCTCCATGCGTGGTCATCCCAGCCGCCCCAGGCCCAGCCTCTCCATAGCTGACTCCCCACCCTGGCCGACATGGTGTGGACTTGGGCCATCGCCGACGCTACCGGGCCAACCGGATCGACGGAGGCAAACATGGGTTTCTCGCCGCCAGTCAGCTTGCAGATCGGTATCCACGTTCGCTCGACGGTGTAGTCGGAGAGCACCAGATCATCCGAAAATCGTTTCTGGTCGCCGGTAATGAGTAGCCTGTCCAGGCCAGGGAATCGGCAGTCGATACTCCCGA
>JBPOHE010000044.1:0-36563 GCA_052035915.1 Pseudomonadota bacterium | reverse complement strand
CGCCAAGATCATTCTCAGTCTTCGTTCCCTCAGCCAAACCAGGGGACGTTGGTCTCAATTCTGGCAAAAGATTGATCAGTTCGGAGCAGAAGTCTTTGCTTGATACATTATATGAAGGCCGCACCCGTCAGGGGGATCGTGACTTGGATCGTGACTTCGTTGGGACGCGGCTGAAGGATGATGGCCATCAAGAGTATCCAGGCTGTTAATTAATGAGTTGTAGGATACATCTCGGAGCAACATTATCAAGAGGTCGCGCCCCCATCGAGCGTTCATATCATTCCCTTGGCGCCCTTCCCTCAGCGGTAAATTCGGGGTCCTTGTCCACACTCGACCGCATGGGAGCCGAAGTCATTCCCCAAGCTGGACGGGGCATTTTGCCCCGTCCGTAACGTTTTACTTTTTCCAATGACGCGGCTTTGCGCCAAACATTAGCGAAGTCGAAGGGTGTCACGTTACCCAACATAACATATTCGGTCGGGTAGGTTGGGCAAAAGCGTAGCGTTGCCCAACAATATTCAGCGATCCACCGATGGATGAATGTCGGGCACCGCAAAGGGTGTCCGACCTACCCGGCTACGCGGTGACATTCCGGTCCGCGGCCCCAAGGTGGCGCCTCTTGGACCTGCGGTTTTATACTCGCCAAACCCAGTCTGTGCGGAGGCTCACGATGACATTACAGCCCAAACCCTGCTACAGCTTCGACGCCTATCTGACCGCCGAGCGCGCCGAACTGGATATCCGCCACGAATACGTCGCCGGCGAGGTTTTCGCCATGACCGGTGCTACGGAGAGCCATAACATTATCGTGGGTAATATCAACCGCGAGCTTGGCAGTCAGCTTAAGGGGCGACCCTGCCGCGTCTACGCCAATGACATGCGGGTGCGCATCGAAGGGGCTGATGCCGGTAAGTACCCGGACGTGGTTGCCCTGTGCGGTGAGCGACTGTTTTACGACAATCGCCGGGATGTGTTGCTCAACCCCTCGCTGATCGTCGAGGTCCTGTCCGACTCCACCGAGGCCTACGACCGGGGCGGAAAGTTCGCCATCTATCGGCGCCTGCCAAGCCTGCGGGAGTACCTGCTGGTTTCCCAGCACCGGGTGCAGGTCGAACTCTTCGTGCGCCAGAGCGACGACGGCTGGCTGCTGACCGAGTACAGCGACCCGAATGCTACCGTGCCGCTGGGCTCCATCGACTGCGCGCTGTCGCTCGTGGAGGTCTACGACAAGGTGGAGTTTGCCACGGGCTGAGATCCGCCGGCCGCGGCGCGCTAGGCGGTGGCGGTTGGCTCTCCGAACGGGATGGAGTTTTATAGGGAATCGTGTGGGCAAAGCGACATCCGATTCCCTCTCCCACCGGGAGAGGGTCAGGGTCAGGGTGAGGGGGGTGCGTCGGTCGTTTCGCCGGTGCGCCTCTCTCTACAATCCCTCCCAAACCTTTGGGACTGTACCTCAATCTCGGCAGATCGGCGGTCCCGGAGCGATGTGAAACGTTTCGGACGGGGCGAATGCCCCATCCGGCATGGGAGCGTACCCTGCCTAGCTTTGCGCCAAACGTTAGCGAAGTCGAAGGATGTCGCGTTACCCAACATAACATATTCGGTCGGGTAGGTTGGGCAAAAGCGTAGCGTTGCCCAACAATATTCAGCGATCCACCGATGGATGAATGTCGGGCACCGCAAAGGGTGCCCGACCTACCTGGCTGCCTGGCTAGAAACCGTCATACCAGCCGTAGGGCGGCAACCCTTTGCCGCCATTGGGTGCAGAATCAATCGTCGGCATGGGATGTCGACCTACAAGCTTTGCGCCAAACATGAGCGACGGGGTTACAAACCCCGTCGCGCTCAGGGTGCCCAATCTACCGGGCTCGTTATCAATACGTACAGATCTGCGAACAAGGTTGTATACGACCACTTTGGTGTTCTTTGCGACTTCCGTCTGCACATAGACAGACACAGGATCGCTGAGACCACCAAGGCCAAGATCTAATGTATGTTGCCGGGAGGGCCACTTGCAGATTGTATATGGCATCGCAGTTTAGGCTGTTATCCCTTAAGTCGATCTCCAACAGGTTCTGCAATCCATAAAGCGGCGTTAGATCAATTGGATCTACTTGATATTGCCCATTATAGACCATGCTGCCAATATTTCGAAGACCTAAATATTTTAATGTTACAATGCTTGCTAGTGGCGCTAAATTGAAGAGAGGATTATCGGTAAGACCAAGGGTTTCTAGTTTTGTGAAACTCGCCAGGGGGGTTATATTTGAAATTGAATTATCTGCAAGATAAAGGAACTCTATGTTTTCAAAGCCTTCAAGAAGACTGATATCTTGAATATTGTTTCTCTCAAGGATTACCCCCTTAATATTTGGATTATTGTTAAGCTTTACCGATGTGATCTTGTTGTCCACCAATGCAAGCCATTCTATATTTGGCATATTGTTGATTTGAACAAACTCAAGAGGAAATCCTTCTATCGCAAGGAGGGACCCATCCACGAAGGGTTGTTTTAGCGCAGGAAGATTATCGAGTCGTAATCTTTTTATTGGATTGCCTGCGATAAATAAATTCTCAAGTTCTATTCGATCATGTATATCTATATCTACCAGTTCGTTTTGGGATAGGTCAATTACTGCCAGTTTCTGGAGGCCATCAAGCGCACTGATATCTGCTATATTATTGCCGCCAAGGAAAAGTTCTTTCAATTCCACCAGTCCACTAAGTGGGCTTATGTCACGTATAGAATTATGATTAAGACGCAAGTACTGCAACTTCCCAAGCCCTTCGAGCCAACGTATGTCATCAATATTGTTATAAGAGAGGCTTAGATGCGTTAGTTGGGTAAGACCAGCGAGCCAGTCTGTTTCGTGTATATTATTATCAAACATGAAGAGTTCTTCTAGTTTGGCGAGTCCCTTCAGTGGGCTTGCATCCTCAATTTCGCCACATGGCAGGGTAAGGGATTTTAATTTTGCGAGATTCGCAATAGGCCCGATATCACCGATTGGATTATTGTAGTGTAAGGCAATGCTTTCTAGGTTGATTAACAAATCGATGCCCGCAAGGTCTCCGATTGGAAATGGCTCATCTAGAAATGGCCCTCCAAAATCATGACACGAGTCACGAAAAAGATCTGCACTAAATGCAGATAATAAGTTGCCGCAAATTAGCTCTCCATTTGCAGCGTCAACCACTTCTCTGATAGGTGCGCAATCTGGAAATCCGACCTTCGCTCTTACGCATTCGCGTAAGTTTGGATCAGGGAAGAATTTGTACCAAGCATTATCTTTGCCAAAGTCATCATAAACCAAAAAAGAACCAATACCATAAGATTCCCCAATAGACCTATCAGCCAGAGGCAGTGCGTGGGTAAGTATTGCATCATCAAACCTCAATCGAATAAATATAGTATATAAATCGGTTTGATTTGGCTCCGCCGGCTCTGGCGTATAAGTTGCCTGCGCCTTTCCTTCAATAAAAGAGGCCTCTGCCAGTTTGATCATCTGGGGATCGCCGTTCTTGCTAGCCCAGAATTCCACTTCACCGACACTTGTAGTATCGGCTGCGGCAAAAAAAGTAATAAAGCCTTCGCTAAGGGTTCTTCCCTCTGTAGGGCATGTTGAACTGGGGCTATGCAGAACGTATCCCCACGGAATAGGAGTTACATAAAAGGTCCACGTATCAGAGAATATATTGATCGCCAAGTTTACATCTATCGCTAAAGGCAAATACCTGCCAAGCTTACCCTTAAAAGCGGGTATCTTAAAATCAAGATCCACATCCGCGCTTACCGATCCCCCTGCTTCTTCAATGGGGCCAGTATAATCAAAACGCGTCGGGTCCACTGGGGCGGCCAACCAAAAGCTATCGTAAACCTCGCTATTGAACTTAATAAAATTGAAACGCACCAACTCTGCCGCAAAAAAAGGAGGATACCCGATATTGATGGAAACACCAGTATCGATCTTAAAGAACAGCGTAGCCCGCGCATTCATTGCACCGTTAATCGTCAGATTGTCGCGGCCCTTATTGGGGTCCTGATTATCGGAGGACCACTCCTTCAGTGGTTGCCAACCCTGTGTTGGAGTATATCGCACTCCGACTCTAAAGGAGTCGCTTCGTTTTATGTGCGGTGTTTCGTATTGGACGAGGGATGCGGCACTGGCTGCGAGATCGATCCCCACCTTTGGTGAAAGAGTAACACCCATATTAAAAACACCAACAGGGGGGGATGGGATTGTGATGTGAGGAAACGTAGCGCTGCATTTCCCCGAGAGCGCGATTCCACTTTGCAAAGACAGCTTTATTCTAATATCAGCTCCAATGCTACCTTGCAGAACCATTTCTACCAATTCAAGCTTAGAGTTCAATACCTTAAGATCAAATTTTGCTGACAGTTCTCTTGTTGGTTTTATTGCTGAGAGACTTACATCCCGCCCAATTACAATCCCGCGCTCACACTCCAAACTGTCGATGAGGTTAAATAAAGATAGTCCCCGGCTCTCGAGAACCTTTCCCGTGCGAAGCGAGCGTATCGTCATGCTGTTATCTGTTTCGCCTGCTTGGATAGTGACCAGGACGGGATCCCCCTCAACCGAAAGATCCAGATCCTTAAAGGCTTCCGTGATCAGGGCCGGTTCTACCAAGAGGATTACCCGATCCGGCTGGAGCCTAACTTGAAGGATATGCACCATCACCCCGGCGAGATCGCCGGTGACCAGGATCTGACCAACCTGTAATTGCTCGGTTTCAGCGGTGCGGGCCAGCGTGATCTGATGTTGCTCAGTTCGGTCGCCATCAATATCGAGAACCAGATTGCTGCTGATCAAAACCGTTTCTGGCCCAGGGGTCCCCATCACCGCATAGGCCTTGGCGCTAAGGCCGAGCGGAGGATAGTCGACGGTAATGATGATGGGTCCGCTCCATGTCGCTTGCGCCTTGACCGAAGCGGTCAATGGCCCAGAGGAGCTTACGGCGGCGATGTCCGGAAGGTTTGAAATCCAATTTACCTCAGCTCCGGGGATTATCACACCCTCGGCGTTTATTACCCGCACGGCGAGTGATCTCTGTTGGCCTGGAGCACCGAATAGAAGCATCTGGTCGCTAGCGAATTCGATCCGTGCCGAACCGGCGGTGGGCTGAGGATACACAGTGATCTGCACCTCATCGCTGACGCTGAACTGACCGTCATCCGCAGTCAAACGCAACACATAGATACCCTCGCTACTGAAAGATGCAGAGGTGTTGGCGCTGTCTGGATTAGCAAAGGCTACGGTGCCAGGGCCGATGGATTTACTCCAAGTCACCGTAACTTTACCGGGCGGGTTGGGCAGGCCGTCATCGTTGACGACAGCGGCGAGATTGAGGCTGTTGCTGGGCAGGGTGATGTTCTGATCGTTGCCAGCGTTGACCTAGGGCGCCTGGTTGGTGGGAGCTGTGCCAGCGCCAGCCGCGTCGAGCCTCAAATGCAGCCATTGGCCTTCGACCTTGGCGTAGAGGGCGAGGAGATCGGCCATACCCAGGGCGTCACCACGGGGATCGGTGGCGAGGGGGGAGCGTCCGTTCCAGTCGCCGGTTTGGCCGTCGAGCTGTATGGCGGACCAAGCCAGCCCGGCGGCGCCGACGGTGGCCGCCAGCAACAGCACCAGCAGCAGGCCGCGGTGGCGACGCAATCCATAACCGGCCAGCCCGACCAGTAGCAGGGCCAGGCCAAGGATCGCCCAGGGATGCAGCAGGGGGATGGCTTGGGGTGGGTCAAAGGGACCGGTTCCACCGCCACCGCCGGGAAGGGGGAAGTCGATCGACGGCCCGTTGCCTTGGCCGTTGCTCTGAAAGAGGGTATCCAGCGAGCCGTTCGCCTCGGCGACCACCCCCAGCCGCAGAGCGGTGGTCCCGCCGAGCCCAGACAGGGGCAGCAGGGTCTCGATCACCTCCGCGTTGGTGCCCTGACCCACCGGCCAGCCGCCGGGGCTGCTCCAGACCGGGGGACTAAAGGCGCCGCCGACGCAGTTCTGTAACTGTACGCCGCTGACCGTGGCCGGGCCATTGCCGAAGGATACGGTGGTGAGCAAACGCCGCTCGGCTCCGGTGAAACTGCCCTGGGCGGTGTTGAGGGTGCAGCCCGTGGCCGGATTGTGGTCCGTATCGATCAGGATCTGGTAGGTGGCGGTATCCGCCCAAGCGGAAGCGATGCCGAGGAAGAGCGAGAACACGAAAGCAAAGAGAGATCGAATTCCGTACATGGTCCTGACCTGGGGTGTTTTCATTGTTGATTCTGAGAAAGCGGCGAGCGAAATGACAGCGGGATGGACGAAACGGGGTAGGCGCTCCGTTCGGAACCTTTGTATGGGGTTGTCGACAAGCGAGGATTCAATCTGGAAAAGGCCGTTGGAATCCATTCTGTCACGGCTTTTCCCTCATCCCCGTCCCTTCTCCCGGGGGGAGAAGGGGGCAAGACAGAGCGCCAGACGAGATGACCTATCCCGTCCGTGATCATTTGTACCCTGTCGGGCGATGTGGCTTGGTATAAAACCTGGGAGACTGGGGTTGGAAACCCAGTCGCGCTTAAACTGCGGGCTGCGGGCTGCGGGCTGACAAGAGCGTGATTCCTTTCCGGCGTGGGAACAAGAGAGGCGTGCTTACTTCATACAACCAGCGAAATGATACTGACCTAGTTGGCGATGTAAATCCCCATCCACAGTGGTCATTAAGGGGCGCGTGCCAGGGATCGGCATCCCTGTGCTGGATGGGGCATTTTGCCCCGTCCCTAACATTTTGCTTTTCCAATGATGCGGTTTTGCACCAAAGCGTGGCGACGAGGTTACAAACCCCGTCGCGCTCAACCGCATCAGAGAACTTCCGGGCCGGGGCGCGGTGGCTCGGTTTTCTGTTCTCTTTAGGAGAACAATATGCAATTTCAGGAGGCATTGTTCTCGAAAAAAGAACAAAAATTCGCCATTTTCTGTCGATGCCCGGAACCATCGAGCGTTCATATCATTCCCTCATCACCTGTTCGATGGCGGCCAGGCGTCTGGCACGGATAAAGGACTGGATCTCCCCTGGGTCGGTGAGATCCTTGGGCAGGGGCGAGCGATCGGCGGCCTTGGCGGCGGTCAGGGCGGCTTCCAGAGAGGCTCGCTGGGGATAGGGCTGTTGCTCGAAGCCGTGACGCCCGCGGGAATCGGCCTCGCAGACGAGCAGCAGTTCCCGGAATCGCTCGGGACGGCGGAAGGCGTCGGTCTCCTGCATCAACTCCAGCGCCTCGACCGCATTGGGGCGGCCGAGTCGATGTACCCGGCCATGATAGCCGGTGGCCAACAGGGCCAGGTCGCGGAAGCGCCTGGGGGCGCGCCAGCGTCGACAGAGGTCTTCCACCAGGGGCAGGCCGCGGGCTTCGTGTCCCGAGTGATCCGGCCACTGGGATGGGGGCGTCACTCCCTTGCCGAGGTCATGGGCGAGGGCGGCAAACCGGATCTCGGGCCGATCCGACATGGCGGCGGCCGCATCCAGCACCAACATGGCGTGCAGTCCGGTGTCGATCTCGGGATGAAAGAAGGCCTCTTGAGGCACACCCCAGAGGCGGTCGATCTCGGGAAAGAGTTGGGCGAGGGCCCCGGCGGCCCTCAGGGTGGTGAAGAATCGCGAGGGGGTGGAGGTCTCCAGGGCCGAGGCCAATTCCTGCCAGACCCGTTCCGGCACCAGGGCGTCGAGTTCGCCGGAGGCGCTCATCTCGCGCATCAGCTCCAGTGTCTCGGGGGCGAGACGGAAACCGAGATGGGCAAACCGGGCGGCGAACCGGGCGACCCGCAGTACCCGCACCGGATCTTCCCGAAAGGCGGGGGAGATATGACGCAGCCAGCGGGCCTCCAGGTCCCGGTGTCCGCCGTAGGGGTCGATGAGGCGGCCATCGGCGGCTTCGGCGAGGGCATTGATGGTCAGATCCCGGCGTTGCAGGTCCTGTTCGAGGGTTACGTCATCGGCGGCATGGACGCTGAAACCCCGATAGCCGGGGGCCACCTTGCGCTCGGTGCGTGCCAGGGCATATTCCTCATGGGTATGGGGATGGAGAAAGACCGGGAAATCCTTTCCCACCAGGATGAAGCCACGCGCCAGCATGGTCTCCACCTGGGCGCCCACCACCACGAAGTCCCGCTCCTTGACCTCCAGACCGAGGAGCCGGTCGCGCACCGCCCCGCCAACCAGGTAACACTGCAAGCCCCTGGTGGGATCGGTTTCAGAGGCCATGGGCCGCCTCCAGATCTAGCACTACCTCCAGTCCCCGGCGACCGCCGAGGCGGCTGACAGGGAGTGGCTCCCCCGCACGCCAGCGTCGCACCGCCTCCCGTTTGCTCCAGCCCGTGGCCATGAGCAGCACCAGTTCCGTCTCATTCAAGGCCGGTCGAGTCAGGGTCACCCGTTCCGGCGGGGGTTTGGGGGCGTCGATCACCCCCTGGACCAAGTCGTCCTCAGCCTGATTCCGGCCGGGAAAGAGGCTGGCGGTATGGCCGTCCTCACCCAGACCCAGCCAGACCAGATCGAAGGGCAAGCCCTGGCGCACCACATCGGCATAGCGACGGGCCGCTTCCCATGGGCCCAGTCCGGCGGGGATGATGTGAATCCGCTCCTGGGGGATGGGCACCCGGGCGAGCCAGAGTTCCTGGGCCAGGCGGCTGTTGCGGTCGGGGTGATCCGGCGGCAGGCAGCGCTCGTCGCTGAAAAAGATCTCCCAGTTCGACCAATCCGACCACTGGGTCGCCAGCCGCCGAAAGACGGCCTCGGGGGTGCGTCCACCGGGGATCACCAGTTTGAAACGACCGCGGGCGGTTATCGCCGACCTGGCCGCCGAGAGGATCGCTTCCGCGACCACCTGGACGACTTCATCCGTCTCCGCGCACACACGCCAACGGGTGGCTGTGGGCGTCCGTTCCTCGGTGGGCTGGGGGGGATGTGATACCGAGGTCATGGGCCGCGCTACCTGAGGCCGGTGAGGATCTTACGCAGAGAGGCGTGCTGGCGATTGATCGGTGGACGCTTGACGAGGATATCGGCGAGGGAGAGCGTCGTACCGTAATAACCGGCGTTGAAAGCGTCATGGGCGGCTAGCAACGAGCCGTTCAAGGCCGGGGAGCTGAGGCGCCCGTCGCGGCGGGCGAACTGCAACAGATCCGCCGTGGACGGCGAGGTCTCGTCACCGACCGGGCCGAGGGCCAGACTCAGGTCCCGGCCCAGTTGCAGTTTATCCTTGAGCAGGGCCTCGCGGCCTGTGTCGGACCTGACCAAGAGGACCAATTCGGTCGCTTCGGTGTCGCTTTGCGCCTCTGTGGGGGTGAGATGAAGGGTGTAGAAAGCGGGTCCGGTCCATGCGGCGGCTGATTCTCCCCGCCACAACAACACCCCGTTCCCACCCGCGCCGCCGATGATGAATCCGGCTTGACGCAGGCGGGGGACGATCAAGAGGCCGCTGGATTCCTTGATATGACCGCGAAACCAGGCCATTTCCGGGTCCCGGATGAAATTCCGCAGGGTGGCGCCCGCCCGATCGACCAGGGTGCTGGCGGCCACCCGGTCGTTCGCCTTCAGTTGGTCTGTGCCGAGGATCAGGAGGAGCAGAAGGCCGAAGAACAGGCGCTTTCTCTGTGGGTGGATCCTTTGGTTGGGGAGCAGGAATCTCATCGGATGGCGGTGGCGGCTCGGTAGCGTCTCAGGGGGTGAAGGCTTGGTCCTGTAGGCCGCTTTATACTGCATAAGCCGAGGCGGTTCCAAGCAGGTGACTGGATACCCGGGCGGGGAGGGGAACCGGATCCCGGATGACGGCATCAAAGCCGGTATAACGACATAGATAACCGTTCCTTTCCCTTCCCTGTTGAACGAGGGACACCCCATGAACCGACGCCGATTCACCGTAGCTCTCGGGGGGCTCAGCCTGACCCCTCTGATATCTTTCCCTGACTTTGCCCAAGGAGGCCAAAACGTGAATTCCGACAAGATCGTACGCAGTGAAGAGGAATGGCGCCGGTTGCTGACCCCGGAGCAGTTCAAGGTCATGCGGGAGGAGGGCACGGAACGTGCGGGAACCAGCCCCTTGCTGGGGGAAAAGCGCCAGGGAAAGTATGTCTGTGTCGGGTGCGGGCTCGCCTTGTTCTCTTCCGAGACCAAATACGAGAGCGGCACCGGCTGGCCAAGTTTCTATCAACCGCTTCCGGGAGCACTGGAAACCAAGCGGGACTTCAAATTGATCTGGCCCCGGACCGAATACCATTGCGCCCGTTGCGGCGGCCATCAGGGCCATGTGTTCGAGGATGGGCCCAAGCCTACCGGCCTGCGTTATTGCAACAACGGGGTTGCCCTGCGCTTCGAGCCCGGCGAGAGCTGAAATCTTTCCAGTCTGAACTCCCCTGGCGGGCTGGTGCCGCCAGGGTTTCCACGGGTCCAGGATCAATCGAGCGGGAGGCGATCCTTGTGCTGTGCCAACCAAGCGGCAAAGGTCATGAGATCGGGATTCAGGGAACGGCTGAACGCCACATCCCGGGCGCCACAGAAGATCTGGTTGAAATCCCGTTTGAACTGGAACATGTTGCCGAGATCCTCGGCCCCGGGAAATCCCAGGCCCCGATATACCTCCGGCGGAATGGCCTGATAGCCTACCTCTTGCCCCAGGGCTGAACTCAGGGCTACGGCCATCTCCGCGCCGGTGAGATGCTCACCGGCGATGCCGGCCGTTCTGCCGACAAAAGTCTCCCCCTGTTTGAAGAGGCCGTAGGCACAGCGGCCGATGTCCTCGGCGGCGATGCCGGGGAGTTTTTGGTCTCCCATCGGCAGGGTGAAGGTCAGCCTACCATTCGCATCCCTTTTGGGACCCATGCCGAAATGGATGAGATTGTCCCAGTAGAAGGAGGTGAGCAGATAGGTGGTGGGGACGCCCGCGTCGGCGAAGAAGTGGTTGGCCTCGCCCTTGGCGTCGAAATGGGGGACCTTGTAGTGACCCATCAGAGTGGGCATCCGCTCGTCATCGAGGGGAACCCAGTGACGGGTGTCTTCCAGGGTGGACCAGATGAGGTGCCGGAGTCCGGCTGATTTCGCCGCTGCGGCCATGGCCCGGGCCTGGGCCAGCTCGGTGGCGGGGGAGAAATGCTCCCAGAAAAAGGTCACGCAGTAGGCGCCGTACGCCCCGGCGAAGGCCTGTTCCAGGCTGTCGGCCGCATTCACGTCGGCGGCGACGACCTCGGCCCCGGCGGCCGCCAGCGCCCGGGCCTTGCTGGACCCCGGGTCCCGGGTAAGCACCCGGGGGACATAACCACCGGCGGGGTCGTTCAGGATGGCCCGCGCCAGACCCCCACCCTGGGCGCCGGTTCCGCCGACAATGGCGATGATCTTTTGAGCAGACATAACACTCTCCTCTTCTGGATGGATGCCGATGTGGTTGAGGATCTCCAACGGATTTGCGGAGACACTGCCCTGAATCGGGCTGAAGAAGATATGAGGGCTATCGGGGCCGGGATCAAAGGATCCGGCAGGAGAGCAAAGGGAAACGGAGAGGGAGAAGGGCCGAAGGGTCGTCGAAGCAGGCCCTTCGGCGAGAGAAAGCGGAGACTGGAGTTTACTTGATTACCACCGAACCCATGTTGGCTTCGGCCTTTTCGCCGATGGCCAGGTTGGCGGATTGATTGACATTGCTCAGGTTGGTGATCTTGCTCTTTTCGACCTTGCTGTCCTGGATCTTCACCGTGCCCATGTTGGCCTCGGCGCCTTTGCCGATCGCCAGGTTGGCGGATTGATTGACATTGCTCAGGTTGGTGATGGTGGAATCCTTGACCTCGGAGCCGGCGAAGGCCAGGGAGGAGAACGCAACCAGGCTCAGAGCGGCTAGGGTGGAATGCATCTTCATAGTGTCAATCTCCTTGAGAATGTTGTTGGAACTGGATTCAGTTTCGCGGCAGCGCCTTGTTTTCCACGCTGCTGAGTCAAAAATGTACCTATTTCCGACTCATTGCAATAGGTAATTATAGAGAGTCTGTCGGTGAAAAAAGAACAACCACCAGCTTTCTTGGCTTTCCACCCTCTGTTGCGGCTGGCCTCATGGTCATTTCTCTTTGTATCCGATGGTTATCAAGGATGGCCGTCATGAGGCCAAGATAGCCTCGAGCATAATAAATATTTAAATTATAGGGAGTTAAATAATTTTTTCTCTTATCGACTTCGTGGGCCGCTTTCTGGGATCGCGGCTCGCTTCGCTGGTGGTTCGGGAAATCCGCTTCATTCCGCCCGAGATCCGGCAAAACAACTGGCCGAACAGGAGCCGAGGTATACACTATCTCTCACACAAAACGAGGTCGGTCGGCCAGCGGATGCGGTGGGCTAGACCAGTATCACTGTAATCACCACAGAGCGGAGGATCACCATGATGCAGAGACGTCGCTTCCTCAAGACCGCCGGGGCCGGATTGGCCGCTACCGCGGTTGGTCTCCCGTCCGCGGCCCTGGCTGAGCCGCAGGTCGTGAAATGGCGCTTGGCGTCCAGTTTCCCCAAGAGCCTGGATACCATCTATGGTGGGGCCGAGATCCTCGCCAAGCGGGTGGCCGAACTCACCGAGGGTCGATTCGAGATCCGTGTCTTTGCCGGGGGCGAGATCGTCCCGCCCTTCGGCGTGCTCGATGCCGTGCAGCAGGGCACCCTGGAGTGCGGCCATACGGCTTCCTATTACTACCACGGCAAAAACAAGGCCCTCTCCCTTGAGACTACCTTTCCCTTCGGCCTCAATGCCCGCCAGCTCAACGGCTGGACCTTCTACGGCGGGGGTATGGAACTGCTGCGCGAGTTGTTCGCCCAGTACAACATCCTCAATTTTCCCGGCGGCAGCACCGGCGCCCAGATGGGCGGCTGGTTCCGCAAGGAGGTGAACTCCCTGGAGGATCTGAAGGGACTGAAGATTCGTATCCCCGGGTTCGGGGCGGAGATCTTTTCCCAAATGGGGGCGGTACCCCAATCCCTACCCGGTGGTGAGATCTATCCGGCGCTGGAACGGGGCGCCATCGACGCCGCCGAATGGACCGTCCCATACGACGACGAAAAGCTGGGATTCTATAAGGTGGCGAAGTATTACTACTACCCGGGCTGGTGGGAATCCGGCACCCAGTTGACCTTCTACGTCAACAAGGACCACTGGGCCAAACTGCCCAAAGTCTACCAAGTCGCCTTCGAGGTGGCCGCCCAGGAGGCCAATCTCCTCATGCTGGCGGCTTACGACGCCAAAAACCCGCCCGCCGTGCAACGATTGGTGCAGAACGGCACCCAGTTGCGTCGTTATCCGGACGATGTCCTGCTCAAGGCCTATGAGATCGCTCAGAAACTCTACGCCGAAGAGTCGGAAAAGAATCCCCAGTTCAAAAAGCTCTATGACTCCATGCGGGCCTTCCAGCAAACCTCCGATACCTGGATGGGGATCGCCGAGGCGCCGATGATGAATTTCATGCAGGCGGTACGGCGTAAGAAATAACGCCCCCTGTTGTTTCCTCGCCCCCCGGAGGGGCGAGGGCCGTTTCTTCCAGGGGATGATGTCTGACGCACTATTTTTTCTTTTTCACCTTGTCCTTGCCGGCTCTGACACTCTTCGCTGTCGAGTGGGACGGCATCGATTCTATGGCGGCGGCATCCATGCGGTATTGTTCGAGGAGCGCCTCGTACTCCGCCCATTGGATCTTGTCGAACACGGACACCACGCCGTAATTGACCTTGCCGACATAGCCCAAGGCCGTCACCAGCGTATTCGCTACCCCGTTGATCAAGGCCAGCGACTCGGGGGTTTCGAGCATCTGGCGATTCTGGCCGGCCTTGGCCAGCTCTTCGGGAAAGTCGATCTGGACGATGGGTTTCGGCTCTTTGGCCAAAACCGAGCGAGGGATCTGATACAACTTGAGATCAGCCATAGTCTTCTCCTGTCGCATGGGGAAAATCGATCGGCCATTGCCGGAGCCCCTCGTTCTTCGCCTTTTGTTGGGGCCGGTGTTGTTTTTCCATTGTCCTCACAGGATGGACAAGATTCCAGGTTCTGACAATGGCCGCTGTTTTCTTCCATCATTTCGAGAACAGCGGACGAGAATCCAGAGCGGTGGGCAAGGGTGACGGCTAGGGGGCTTATGGAATCGACAGAACTGGCAAGGGAAGGCCACATCAACGACAATCAAAAACACAGCCAGCGAATGACTGTTTTGGTTGTATTGTTTATTACCGGAAGGGGAGCTGGGCATGAAGCCAATCAGACGCCCTAAATAATCCGTGTTTATAGATAACTTATTATAAGTAATTTTTTATGTATGATTCAGAACCCAGTCTCTGCTCGGTAAGGAATACAAGCCAAGCCCCCTGGCCAACCTGAGGCCGAGATCATCCGACCTTCTCCAGAAAAGAAACGATCAGTATCCATCGCGACTTGGCGACAAGAACGGGAAGAGACCCCAAATCCGCGCCATTGGTCCACGGGATTCGCTCCGGAATCAGAAAGTTATGGGTTTACGTCTGCAGATCGATAGTTCCCGGTCTTTGTCGGCAGGGCAGGTGACAAAGGTCGAGTTGGCCCAGGGGCGGCTGTCCATCGGCCGCGGACCGGGAAATGACTGGGTGTTGGCGGATCCGAACCGTTATATCTCCAGTCACCACTGTTTCATCGAAGCCGAGGCGGGCCAGTATTACATTACGGATATCAGCACCAACGGCACCAGCCTGAACCGGGTTGAGAACCTCCTGGGCAAGGGCCAGAAAATCCCTCTCTCGCCTGGGGACCGCCTGTTCATCGGCGACTATGAAATCCAGGTTTCCATAGACTTGGTCGAAGACTTGGAAAAGCCGACCGATGTCCCATCGCTGGCCGAGACCTATTCCGGCCGAGTTTCACCGCCGTACGCGCCGATCGAAGCCGGAACCGTGCATCCTCTGAGCGGGGACTCGGTGGCCGGAACCAGGCCCCCAGCCGGCGACAGGGAAGGCTATACCGCGGCCTTGGGAGCCTTTCTGGCCGGGGCCGGGATTCCGGAACTCAAAATCCCCCCCGAGCAGGTGGAGTGGCTGTTGCACCAGGCCGGTTGTCTGTTGCGGGTCTTTACCTCCGGGACCCTGGAGGTGCTGCGGGCGCGTTCCCAGTTCAAAGGTGAACTCCGTATCGCTCAGGCCAGATATCAGCCGCTGGAACACAACCCCTTGAAGTTTTCGGTCGATCTGGAGGATACCCTGGGCATCCTGCTGACCGGCAAAAAGGGCTATCAACCTTCTTTGGAGGCCGTTCATGAGGGTTTCGAGGAGATCAAGGCGCACCAGGCAGCCATGGTGGCCGGGATGCAGGGGATGCTGGCCACGCTGCTGCGGCACATCGACCCAGGGCTGATCGAGGCGGAGAACGGTCATCCGGGGCTGTTGGGTGGGATGCTCCCGGCGCAGAAAAAGGCGCTGTGCTGGGATCGTTTCAAAAAGACCTTTGAGGTGATGACCTGGCAGCGGGAGGATATCCTGCAAGGATTCTTCGGGGCGGCGTTCGCCCGCGCCTATGAAGATCAGATCGAACGCCTGACCGCCCGTCGGGAGCCGAACAACCGGGGCCAAGGCGAATAAGGTGTAGCCACCATGACCCAGACAACGCCTCGGGAAGGCAACAAGCCGGTCGCTACCGATAACGAAACCCTCATGCTCCCCATCCCCGGGTCGGGCGAACGGGCGGCTCTGGCTTCAGCTACGCCCCCAGTGCCCGGCGACGGCAAAGCCGCGGAGGCGACCATTTTCCGGCCCTTGCCTTTGGATCTGGTGCCGGAAAAGGCCGAGGCGAAAGGCCCCGCCGGGGAAGGCTTCGATCCCCTGGAGCACATGGTGCTGAAACCCAGGCGCGGGAAAAGGCCCAAAGCCGGAACCCCGGCCTATCCCGCTCAGGTAGACACTCCCAGGGCGGAGCCGATGGCGGTGCCGGTGTTCAATGCCCTGGAAGGCGCGGCGGCGCAATTATTGGCCCTGGTTCCTCAAGTCCGCGCCAGTGTTCGGGGGCCGGATCCCCGGGTCTTGCGCGAGCGGTTGATCGAGGCTCTCGACGCCTTCGAGGCCAAGGTAAAAGGTGCCGGTTATGAGGCGACGACGCGTAGCAGCGCCAGCTTTGCGCTCTGTGCCTTGCTGGATGAGGCGGTGTTGTCGACCCCCTGGGGCCGCGCCAGCGGTTGGGCCCAACAGCCGCTACTACAGACTCGGCATCGGTCACAACGGGGCGTCCAGGGTTTTTTCGAACTCCTGCGGGTGGCCGAACAGAATCCCGGGGCCAACCTGGACCTGCTGGAACTGATGTATCTCTGTCTCTGTTTCGGCTTTTTCAATCAGCCCGACCAGGCCCAGACCAGGGAGACCCTGTATCGGACGATCAAGACCCAACGGGGTGGTTCCGAGTCGATCCCCGAAGCCCCGGGTCAAAGGCAGACTGGAGCGCCGCCAGCGGCCCCGCTCTGGCAGAAGATCCCGCCATGGGGGCTGACTGGGGCCTCCGCGGTCCTGATCGGGGGACTCTTCATGGTGTTGAGCTTTCTATTGCACCAGGATCTCGAGCGGGTCACGGCGCTTCTTGATGGGGCGGCCCGCGTCCTGGAGCCTGTGTCCTCCCGGGTGGGAAAACCTGGGTCGATGCCGTCGACGGTCGGGGTGGACAAGCCGTCGTCCCGGGGTCGGGCGGTCTCACCCTGAGGCGGCGCGCGATGCATAACTCTCTTGGCCGTGATCGAGGCAGACCATGATTCCGTCCGTGGCTCGGTTTGGCCAGGTCCGCTGGCTTTCTTGGCTGGGTGTACTCGCCCTCGTCTTGGTGATCTGGTTTCTGGGACCGGGGCTGATCCTTGGCGGACTTGGCCTGTTGGTGTCGGAAGGTGCCCGGCTGGCGGTGATCGCACTCCTTGTCGCTGGATGGTTGACGGGGGTCGGGATCGGTCATTGGAACCGCCGGCGTAAACACCGCCGCTTGATCGCCAGCCCGGTCACCTCGGCGGGAAGGGCCGAGCAGCCACTCGCTGTGCTCGAAGCGGAGCGGGAAATGGCGATCCTGCGCCGGCGCTATGAGGAGGCCGTGGAGATCCTGAAAAGCGCCCAAGGGGGAGACGGGGGTGAACGGGATCTCCTCCGTCCGCTCCCCTGCTATTTGGTTCTCGGTCCCCGGGGGGCGGGTAAGACGGCGTTGATCCGCCATTCGGGTCTGGAGCGTCCGGCCCTGGAGCAATTCGGCGCCGCTGGCGGCAAGCGGTCGGGAGGTACGGAGAATTGCGATTGGTGGTTCACGGAGGAGGCGGTGCTGCTCGACACCGCCGGTCGCTATCTCACCCAGGACAGCAATCAGGTTGTTGACAGCGCGGCTTGGCTCGGATTCCTGGCCCTGTTACAGCGGTTCCATCCCCAAAGGCCGCTGAACGGGGTCATCCTGGCCCTGAGTATCCCGGATCTGCTGTCATCCGGCGAGGAGGCACGCCACCAGCTGGCCGGAAGCACTCGCAAGCGGATCAATGAGCTGTATCAACACCTTGGGGAACGGCTACCGTTCTATGTCCTGCTTACCAAGGCGGATCTCCTGCCGGGTTTCGTCGAAATCTTCGAGGACATGGAGCAGAACCGGCGGGATGCGTCCTGGGGGATAACCTTCACCCTGAATCCCGAACACCCGGCGGCAGGATTGCAGGACTTTGCCAAGGAGTTCGAGCGACTCGGGCGGGCCATCAAACAGCGTTCCCTCGATCGTCTGCAACAGGCAGGGGGAGGGCGGAAATCCGCTCTCATCTATGGCTTCCCGGCCGCGGTCGCGGCGTTGGGCGAACCCTTGCGGGAGTTTCTGACCGACGTCTTTCTCCCTTCCCGATTCGAGCCGGAGTTTCTGCTGCGGGGGGTCTATCTCGTCAGCGGGACTCAGGAAGGGTCACCTTTGGACCAGCTAGCGGACAGGCTCGGCACGGATGTCGGTCTCGCCCACCAGGGCCTGTCGGCCTTTTCCGGTAAGGCGAAAAGTTATTTTCTTACCCGCCTGTTCCGGGATGTAATCCTTCCCGAGGCCGGGCTGATCGCCAGGGGCTCGGGTCAGGAACCTCGGCCAGCCGGGCGACAGTTGGGGGCACTGGTCTTCATCGGGGCACTGACCTCGGTCTTCGTCATAGGATTGCTGCTCAGCTTTTTCCAACAGCGGCAGTACCTCGCGGCGCTGGACGGCGGTCTCCACCGCTTCGAGCGGGCGCTTGGCGAGATCCTCGAGGTGCCGAATCCGGAGATTTCCGCGCTGCTGCCGGTACTGAACGCGGCGCGGGAAGTCTCGACGCGGTCCAACCACCCGATCGAACACAGCGCCTGGCTTCCGGCACTCCAGCTCCTTCCGTCCGAGGGACTGGCCCAGCGGGCCGGGGGTCTTTACCCGGATGTTCTCAGGCGGGTCTTGTTTCCCCGGATAGTACGGCGTCTGGAGGAACAGCTTCGCGTCAATGCGGAGCATCCGGAACTGGCCTATGAGGCCTTGAAGCTCTATGGAATGCTTGGAGGGGCGGACGAGTGGGCGACAACAGGCAAATAGCGGCCATGGGTGACCGGCTGCGCGCTTTTCTGGCCCTGATAGTGGTGCTCTCCGCGGTACTGGGAGGCCCGGCCTGGGGGCAAAACGAGCGACGGGTGGCCTGGGTGATCGGCAACGGCGCCTATACCAATGTGGCGACCCTGATCAACCCGCCGAACGATGCCGGTGATATAGCCGCCGTTCTTACCAGTCTGGGCTTCGAGGTGACCAAGACCATCGACGGCGACCATCGGGCCATGCTGCAAAGTCTGGCCGACTTCGGTCGCGCCGCCACCGGTGCCAGGGTCGCCCTGGTGTTCTACGCCGGACACGGGTTGCAGGTGAATGGGCGGAATTATCTGATTCCGACGACGGCGAGGATCGAGACCGAGGCGGATCTGCTCAGCCAGGGTATCAAGGTCAACGACATCCTGGACGTGATGGAAGCCTCGGGTGCCCGGGTCAAGCTCCTGTTCCTGGATGCCTGCCGCAACAATGTGGTTCGCCGTGCCTTCACCCGAGCCACAACCGGCGGCTTGGCCCGTATCGAGGCCTCGACGGCGGGGACCTTCATCGCCTTCGCCACGGCGCCCGACCGCGCCGCCGCCGATGGGGAAGGCCGCAACAGCCCCTTTACGGAAGCCCTGCTGAAGTACATCAAAGCGCCGGATCTGGAGATCCGCGCCCTGCTCGGGCGGGTGCGCGAACAGGTGTACGAAGTGACCGCCCAGCAGCAATTGCCCTGGGTGAACGAGGCCATGATCGGCGAGTTCTACTTTGGTGGCAGGACGGACCAGCCGATTCTCGGCCGGCAGCACGACGAACAGGTCGCCAGGCTACAGCAGCAACTCGAGGAAATGACGCAGCGGCTCAACAAATCGACCGATCGGCCAGCGCCCCCCTCGCTGCAGACGGAATCCGAATTGAAAGATCTGGTTCTCGCCTGGGGCCGGGCCGATCTGGACCAAGAATTGCCGGACGAATTCCCAGTCTCGTCCCGAACCGAACTGGCCGATCATCTGGCCGCGATGGTGGCCTTACAACCTTTCCCGCCGCCGGCCGAGGTCGATCGGACCCTGGCGCAACGGACCCTGGCCAAACTCCGGGAGGTGCCCACCGCCCACTTGGTGTATGCGCGCATCAAGACCCTGGCCCAGGCGCACCCTTTGCCGCCATTCCGCCCCAGTGAGGCGGGAGGGGAGGCGGCGACCAGGCTTTTTATCCGCAAGAGCGGGCGACCCTTGGACGCAGGAATACCCGGCTTGTATACCAAAACCGGGTTTTACGATTTTTTTGTCACTACGGCCTGGCCAAAGATCGATGGCTATATCGCCGAGTTGGCGGTGCTGGACAAACAACGGCCGAAACCGACGGAGGCCGAACGTCTGCGTCTGTTACAGGACATCCAGCGGCTTTATATCAACGACTACATCGAGCAGTGGGATGGTTTGGTCGGGGATCTGGAGATCCACCCCGTGGTGGATGTGGCGGAGGCCCTGGAGATCGCCGAACTCCTCGCCCGCAAGGATTCCCCCTTGGTCAAACTGGTGCAGGCGGTGGCCCTGGAAACCGATCTCAAGTCTTCATCTCCAGCCCAAAGAGGGTCGCAAACGCAAAACGCTGGCGATTCCCTGGGGGCGCTCCAACGCCATTATGAACGGCTGCATCGACTCGTCGCTACCGATTCCGCCGCTGTCTCGCCTCTGGAACAGAGCGCCAAGACGCTCGGCGGACTCCGGGATGAATTGCGCATGCTCAACGACAGGCCAGGCGCCAAGCGGGGTACCTCATCGGCCACGGCGACGGATCGCACCACTCTGGTCGGTCTGGCGGCCAGACTGGCCTTTGAAGGCAGCAACCAACCAGAGCCCCTTGGGCGTTGGCTGCGCTCCTTCGCCGCCGGTTTGAATCATTTAGCTGGGGAATCAGCTCCTTAGCACGGATGAGAGGGGGCGGGGTGAGCGGATGATGGTCACTCCGAGCATTGGCTGCCCCTGTTGGAACTGCAAAGTCGGTTAGGCTTCCGAGCGGTCGGGAGCGGGTGTCGCCCCCGAATCCGTCGCTGAGAGAAGGGGCCGACAGGAATGGGTATGGGAGCTCAACGGCTCCGGGCATGGACCGGAAACGGCCTGTGTTGGTTCTTATTAAGAGAACAATACATCGATATTGAGAGATATTGTTCTATATTAGAGAACAGTAGCCTCGGATGCGATGAAGGAGATGAACCGCATCGATCTGGGCATTTCCATCCGCGATGGATGCGGTTCGTTCCTCATCTCAGCTTTGCTTAGGCTCGGGTGCCAACCAACGACAGTTGTGTTGATCTGGAACGGGCGGTGGTGGGCGGATGGAGGCGAAGTGGATAACAGGTCCTGACCGTTGGTCTGAGGCTGGAGAAATAATTCGCTGTTAACCGAAAGGGGATTCCTTCATGTTGACCGCCATAACCTTGGAGAACTTCAAAAGCTATCGGGCGGGGCGCCTGTTGCTCGCACCGCTCACGGTGCTGATCGGGGCTAATGCCTCAGGCAAGAGCAACGCCATCGAGGGCATGCGTCTGCTGGCGTGGCTCGCCCAGGGACAGCGGCTGTCGGCCATTCAATATGCCGTGCAAAACGGTGACCAGGTGGTGCGAGGCCTCCTAGAGGATTTGGCCTACGAGCGGGGAGAGTCTTTTAGCCTTGGCGTCGAAACCGATGCCAAGGAATGGAATCGGCTTGTCATGACCTTGAGCCGCCGTTCCGATGGTTTGCATATCTCGGCCGAGACCTTGACCCACGAAGGTGCAAACGTGCCGCTCTATACCCTGAATCAGTCCTCGATGGGGCGCGGGACCGACGTCAGTGTGGCCTACAACAATTTCGCCAGGGGCAAGAAGCCGCATGTGACCTGCAGCGACCAAGCGGCGATCTTCACTCAGTTAACCAGCCCCGCCACTTTCGAGGCCGGTCATGGGGAGTCTCGCAAGCGGATACCACCGGCCTGCAAGCAGCTTGAAACCTGGCTGTCGGAGATGCTGTTTCTGGACCCCGTCCCCGCACGGATGCGGGATTATGCCTTTCCATCCGAGATCGCCATGCAAGGGGACGGCCGCAATCTGTCCGCCGTGCTATACAACCTCTGGGGATCGGATAGCGAGGCCGACCAAGAGCCGTTTCGCTCCCAGCGGCAGGCCATTCTGGATTTCATCCAGAGTTTGCCGGAGCAGGACATCGCCAGCTTATCATTTCTGGTGGAGCCGCGCGGCGGCGTTATGGTCAAGCTGACCGAGACCTTCGGCGGCACCAGGCGCGACTACGACGCCTCCCTGTTGTCAGACGGCACCCTGAGGGTGTTGTCCATCGCTGCCGCCATGTTGGCGGCTCCGGAATCAAGCTTGGTGGTCATCGAGGAGATCGATAACGGCGTGCACCCAAGCCGTGCTCGCCTACTACTGACAAACATCCGCTCGATTGCCGAGCGGCGCGGCTTGCGCGTATTGCTGTCAACGCACAACCCGGCGTTGCTGGATGCCCTACCGGATTCGGCTCTGCCCGACGTGGTGTTTTGTTATCGCAACCAAAAGGATGGATCGAGTTGTCTGGCGCGCTTGCAGGAAGTTCCGGATTACCCGGAATTGATTGCCCAGGACTCGCTCGGCGGCCTGGTTACCAGTGGCGCCCTCGAGCGTTTCGTCAAACAGCCGCGGGACCTCGACCGACGCGCTCGGGCCTTGGCTTGGTTGGACAACCTCAAGCAGGGGGACGGGCGATGAGCGCCATTGTGTTGCTCGATACCTCCGTCTATCTCAACGTGTTGGACGTGCCGGGATTCAACCAGAATCGGGCGGAGATATTGCGGGGCTTTGAGCAGTCAATTCAGGGCGGCGACCACTTCCTGCTACCTCTGGCATCGGTTTGGGAAACCGGCAATCACATTGCCCATTTACCCGACGGTCAAACGCGGCGGCGCTACGCCATAAAATTGGTGGATGATGTGTCCAAGGCGTTCCAAGGTGAAGCGCCTTATCGACCTACGCACTTCCCGGGCCGAGATGAGTTTCTCAGCTGGCTGGCCGAGTTTCCCGACATGGCGATGCGTAGTAAATCGCCCCAAAAACAGAATGAGGGGATCAGCCTGGCGGACCTGAGCATCATCAAAGAGTGGCAACACACCCGCAAACTCCACCCCTTGAGTCGGGTGCGCATCTGGGCACTCGATCAAGATCTCTCTGGCTACGATCATCGTCCCTAAGGGGGGTAAGAAAACAGAGGTTATCCGGTACCCTTGAGGGCTGGATCCCTCGTCCGGCGAACAACCCATCATCCCTGGCTAAGAACTGAGGTCATTTCCCTGGTTCGACCAACCCAGTCGTCGATCTCCCTGGTGGTCATCAGGGTCACGCCTATGCCCCGCAGTTCCTCGAGGCCCCGTTGGTACAGGCCGGAGACGGCATCCGTGGCCAGGACCAGACGGAAATCCCGGTTACTGGCACCATAGATCGAAGAGCGCGGGCAATTGGGAAAATTGCAACCGCAGAACACCAGGGTATCCACCCCGAGCCGGCGCAGATGGGCTTCGAGGGGGGTCCGATAAAAGGCATCCCAGCGGGGTTTGTAGAGGATCCACTCCTCCGGCCCGATGGGCTGGAATTCCCCCGCCAGGAGCCGCGCGGCGTCGAGCTGGATGTCGGGCCTCGGTTTCAAGGCGCTCACCAATTCCGCCCCCGGGGTATCCGGGTTGACCAGCGCCAATCCCTGTCTGACCTCTTCCCGGCGGCAGAGGTCGACATTGCTGCCGTCCGGCAGATAGAGCCGCACGATGTGGACGATGGGGCGGCGGGCGGCGCGAAAGGCCACTAACAGCTTCCGCATCAGCCCGAGGCGTTCATAGGTGCCGGTGATCGCCATGGGGGCGCCGGGCAGGGTGAAGTCATTCTGCACATCGATGGTGATGAGGGCGGAGGTCTGGGCCTGGGGCTGGGTTGGGGACATGCTCGGGCTTCCCAAAAGGTGGCGGTGAGGCTCATGGTAAGGGTTTTGTGGCCGCCGGGTAGTTGGGTCTTTCGTTTTGGCGATGGGGTATGATGTGGATCATGCGAGGCTTGGGGTGAACAGCAAATGACGGGTACCGGGGTAACTCGCCGCCCTTGTGTGGCGGTGCGGGTGGGGGAGCTGGTCATCGGCGGCGGGGCGCCCATAGTGGTGCAGTCCATGACCAATACCGAGACTGCCGATGTGCGGGCGACGGTCGAGCAGATCGCCGAACTTGCCCGGGCCGGTTCCGAACTGGTGCGTATCACGGTCAACGACGAGGCGGCGGCCCGTGCCGTGCCGACCATCCGCGAAGCCTTGGACCGGCAGGGTTGCGCTGTGCCCCTCATCGGCGATTTCCACTTCAATGGTCATCGCCTGCTCGCCGAGGAACCCGCCTGCGCCGAGGCGCTGGCCAAGTACCGCATCAATCCGGGCAATGTCGGTCGCGGGGAGAAGCGGGATCAGCAGTTCTCGACCCTGATCGAACTCGCCTGTCGCTATGGCAAGCCGGTGCGCATCGGGGTCAACTGGGGCAGTCTGGACCCAGCCACCCTGGCGCGCCTGATGGATGACAACGCCCGCGCCGGTTCGCCCCGATCGGCTCAACAGCTGATGCGGGAGGCGATGCTGGTGTCGGCCCTGGAGAGCGCCCAGCGGGCCGAAGCCCTGGGTCTGGGGCGGGAGCGTATCCTGTTGTCCTGCAAGATGAGCGGGGTGCAGGATCTGATCGCCGTCTATCGGGAACTGGCCAAGCGTTGTGATCATGCCCTGCACCTGGGACTGACCGAGGCCGGCCTGGGCTCCAAAGGCATCGTGGCCTCCACCGCCGCCCTGGCCGTGTTGCTGCAAGAAGGCATCGGCGACACCATCCGGGTGTCTTTGACCCCCGAACCCGGCGGTTCCCGTACCCAGGAAGTGATCGTGGCCCAGGAGATCCTGCAAACCATGGGTCTGCGGGCCTTTGCCCCCATGGTCACCGCCTGTCCTGGCTGCGGCCGCACTACCAGCACTTTGTTCCAGCGGTTGGCCGGGGACATCCAATCCCATCTGCGCGAGCGCATGCCCTCTTGGCGGCTCAGCTATCCCGGGGTGGAGCGGATGACGGTGGCGGTGATGGGCTGCGTGGTCAACGGACCCGGGGAGAGTCAACAGGCGGACATCGGCATCAGTCTTCCGGGCACCGGGGAACGCCCGGCTGCCCCGGTCTATATTGAGGGAGAGAAGGTCGCCACCCTGCGTGGCGAGCATCTTGCTAAAGAATTTATGGCGATGGTCGATGACTATGTGCGTCGCCGCTATGGCGTCGAGTCCAAGCCGTCGACCAAGATCATCGAGAATGCTGTGGAGGGATCAAGATGAACAGAGGTATGAGGCTTTTTGCGTGCTTGGCGTGGTTGGGATGTGCTTTTGAGTTGGGTGCGGCCGAGACCCCGCCCATGGTGAGCCTCAAACGGCTGTCTCTGGAGACGGCGCTCAAGATCGCCCAGGCCGCCATGACCGAGTGTCGGGGCAAGGGTATCCAGATCGGGGTGACCCTGGTGGATCGGGACGGCTTGGTCCAGGTCCAATTGCGGGACAGCATCGCCGCCCCCATCACCCTCATCCTCAGTCAACAGAAGGCCTATACGGCGGCGAACTTCAATGCCGCCACCTCCGCCCTCAAGGATAGGGCCGAGAGCCCTCTTGGCCGCGTCCCTGGGCTCCTGATGCACCCAGGTGGTCTGCCTATCCAGGTTGGGGGACAGTTATTGGGTGGGATAGGTGTCAGTGGGGCTTCAGGGGAGACCGACGAGGAGTGCGCCCGGGCCGGCATCAAGGCGGTGATCGAGGATTTGGAGATGGCCCAATAATGGAATTCCCCAGCGGCGCCGGGGGAGAAGAATCATTTAGAATGACCGCGAATTCTCGAGCCGAGACAAGGGGTTTCCAGCTCGGGGCGGGTGGTGGGCGATGAGCGGAGACGATAGGGGACGACCTCGGATGAGATGCGGATTGATGGGGCTTGGTCTGGGTATGGCGGCGGCCTGGCTGCTTTCTACCGCGGCGGTGGCGGGGAACTGGCTCGCCCGCTCCACCTCTGGGGCCATGAGCGGCCACTGGGGGTATCAGGGCCAGGTCGGGCCCGAGCATTGGGGCGACCTGGCCCCCGCCAACAGCCTCTGCAAGACAGGGCTTCGCCAGTCTCCCATCGACGTCCGTGGCACCCTCAACGCCAGATTGCCGCCGCTCAGCTTCAATTACCACAGCAATGCCCTTTCGGTCCTCAATGACGGTCATACCATCGAAGTGGCTTACGAGCCGGGGAGTTCGATGCGGGCCGGCGCGGCGCGGTACGAACTCAAGCGCCTCCGTTTCCATGTCCCCAGCGAACATCGGCTGGGCGGGGTGGGGGCCGATATGGAGGTGCATCTGGAACACGAAGACGCCGCCGGGCACCTGGCTATCGTCGCTGTAGGGTTCAAGGCCGGTCAGCGCATGAACAGCACCCTGTCCAAGATCTGGGAAGCGATGCCGTTACGGGCGGGAGAGATCAACTTCGACCATCAGACCGGCATCAATGCCGTCTTTCTGCTCCCGGCGGAGCGTTCCTATCTGGTGTATGAAGGTTCGCTCACGGTCCCACCCTGCACCGAAGGGGTGCAGTGGTTTCTCCTCACCCAGCCGGTCGAGATCGCCGGTTCCTATATCGAAAAACTGCTGCGGGTTATCGGCCCCAATGTCCGCGCCGTCCAACCCCTGAACGATCGGGTGGTGGTGGAGGTGCGGAACTGATCCCCTTGCCGATCAACGTTCCGGGCATCGGGCGGAAAGGCCATTTTTTGTTCTTCTTTAGAGAACAATCTGCCGATTAATAAAGCCATTGTTCTCTTGATAAGAACGAGAAGGCTGGGAAAACCGCCCAGGCCCGGAAGCGAAGAGCGGCGGGCGGGGCTGTCGCGACGGCGTTGATCCTTCCCGCTTTGGGGCCTGGGAAGGATCAACGGATTGGCTGAGGTTTCTCGCTCATCAGAAAACGGAATCGATAGGATGTGATGCCCCGGCCAAGCCTCAGGGGGCTGTGTCGAGATCTTCGCGCATTTGATTGAGCAGGTCCTGGATGTTGAAGGGCTTGGTGATATAGCGCCGGAACCCGGCGGCCAGGCCCCGTTCGATCTCCTCGCTCAAGGCGGCGGCACTGACGGCGATAACCGGGATGTCCCGGGTCTCCGGATGCTGGCGCAGGTGTTTCAAGGTATCGTATCCGCTCATCCCTGGCAGATGGATGTCCATGAGGATGAGGTCCGGTGGTGCCTTGAGCGCCATACTGAGCCCGGTTTCCCCCGTCGTGGCGATCTTGAGTTGGATATCGGGCATCCTGGCCAAGGTGTTCTGCATCAGCAGCACATTGACCGGATTGTCCTCCACATAGAGCACCTGTTTGGGCTGGCGGGGCGTCGGGGGGGCTGAGGAACGCCTTGGTTCCGGCGCCAGGGGAGCGTCTGGCGGCGGAAGTTCATGCCGGAGGCTGGCGGGCAACTCGATCCAGAAGGTGCTCCCGCTGCCGGGGCGGCTGCTGAAGCCGATCTGGCCCCCCATCCCTTCCATCAGGTGTTTGCTGATGGCGAGTCCGATCCCCGTCCCTTCGATGGTGGATTGTTCCGCCCCCAGGCGCTGGAAGGGCTGAAAGATCCCGACCTGGCTTTCTTCCGGGATTCCGGGTCCATTGTCGGCGACGTCGATCCGTACCCTGCCGGTGACCGTCTCGGTACAGGAGAGCCACACCCAGCCACCGTTTCGGTTGTACTTGATGGCGTTGGACAGGAGATTGAGCACTACCTGTTTCAGTCGCGCGGCATCCGCCATGACCTGCCAGTTCTGCGGCGTGACGAGGTGGATGCGGATCTGGCGGTTGACGGCCAGGGGATGGGCGAGTTGCAGGCACTCCTCCAACAGGGGAGGCAGATCTATGGGTTGGATGGAGAGTTCCAGTCTCCCTGACTCGATGCGGGCCAAGTCCAGCACCTCGTTGATGAGCGACAGCAGATACCGGCTGCTGTGCTGGATGTGGTTGACGAACTCTCGCTGCCGTGGACTCAAGACCCCGTCAGCGTCCTCGTCCAACAATTGGCTGAAGCCGACGATGGCGTTGAGAGGGGTGCGGAATTCGTGGCTCATGCGGGAGAGAAAATCGGATTTGGCCTGGTTGGCCTGTTCGGCCTCTTCCTTGGCGACCTGCAGGGCTATCTCGGCGTGGCGCATCCTGGTGATGTCGCGAAACGACCAGAGTCGGCCCCATTGCTTCCCGGTCACCAGCGGGCGGGTGAAGCGTGCGAAGATCCGCTCATCCTTGAAATACAACAGATCCTGATGAATTTCGTCGCTGTGGTAGAGGTGTCGCACCTTGCGGAGAAAATCTTCGGGGTCCTCGAGTTGGTCGAGGACAAAACTGAGCAGGGCCGCATCCTGACCCTGCGCCATGAGTTCGTCCGGAATCCGCCAGAGTTTCTGGAAATGGTGGTTGGCTGCTATCACCCGTCCATCGGCGGCGATCACCAGCACCCCCTCCTCGATCGAATCCAGGGTGCTCTCCAGCAAGGCCTCATGGGACTTGTGCTCGGTGATGTCGATACAGGAGCCCATATAGCCCAGAAAGCGGCCCCGGGCATCGAAGTGGGGCAGGGCGGACTCCAGTATCCAACGGTAGTGGCCGTCCTGACGACGTAGGCGGTATTCCTGGTGAAAGGGCTGCTGGGCGGCGAAATAGTCTTCCCGCCTCGTCTGACAGCTCTGGCGATCCTCGGGATGCAGCCTGTCCATCCAGCCGTCGCCGATCTCCTGCTCCAAGGGGCGGCCGGTGAAATCGAGCCAGCGGCGGTTGAACCAGGTCACCTGATGATCTGGCCCGGAAACCCAAAACATCACCGGGGCGGCATTTGCCGTCTCGCGAAAGCATGTCCCACGGCTTATTTTGCGACGACCGGCCCGCCACCTGAAAAAGGGTACGCCACCCAGCATCGCGAGCAGCACGCCCCCTCCCAGCCACCAGGCGAAGGGAGGCGCGAGTTCATCGTCCATGGCCGTTGCGGGGCGGATTGTGGTCAGAGCCACGAGGAGGGTCAGCCACAGCCAGCTCCGTCGAAGTCGCATCCTCCCCCTCATGACGGCGATCACTCCTTGTTCGGTGGCAATGATGAAAAACCTGTCGGCTCAGGCGCCCAGGTCGCCCGCCGGGCAAGGGGAGCGTAACCAGGCCGATGGAAATACCCTGACTGAGGCTTGGTGATGTCCATACCGCATCCTGCCTACTCGGCAATACCCCCTTACACTCGATAAGACTCCCTACCCAAGGGATATCCGGGTCATGAGGCAGCGGCCGATCCGCATTCCACCCACCTGCCCGCTCCTCTGGCGGTCGTTCAACTTCCGCAACATTCTCAATACTACCCTCGCCAAGCGGCGGGATCCAAAGATATCTCGTTGAAAGATACGTCGATAGGCGGAGGGAAACCAGCCTGTCTGAACGGTTGCCGGGATCGCGGTTTGATCTTCCCCGCCAGGCCCATCCCGGCCCAGTCGTGGCGGTTTTCGCCGCCAGGAGCCTCTTCACCTGTCCTGTCTCAGGAGCTAAAGAACCTGGCGGTGCAAGCCGACTTTCTGCGCTGGAACGCCTGTCCTTCCATCCTGGGTTCCGCTCCCCCTTGATTGACGATCAGCCTTCCGGGAGCCCGGGCTTGGCCCCGATCCGGGTTGGGGGTAAGGTACTCGGACCCCGGCGGAGGTCCGCTCCATCCTGGCCGGGTGGCCGGAAACCATCTTTACCAGCTGTCATACGGGTACGGAATGATTATGAGGCGAGTTCGAGTCATCCTGGCGACACTTCTGTGGTCGCTCCTGCCGGGTCTTTCCTGGGCCGAGGTAAGGGTACATCTCCAACCAGGACCCCTCTCCCTATCGCAGCCCTTCGAATTGACCATAGAGAGCACGGGCGCCAGCGCCGGTCCCCCGGACCTGACGCCGCTACAGCAGGATTTTCAGATCCTCAATCGTGGACTTTCGACCCAGACCTCGGTCATCAACGGCGTACGGACCCAACGAACCAGTCTGTCTTTGTCCCTGCTACCCAAACGCAGTGGTAACCTGACCCTGCCCGCCCTCGGTATCGGTGGGGAATACAGTCAACCCCAGCCGATCCGGGTATCGCCCGGCCCCGAGCCGGTCCAGACAGCGTCGTCGCCCATCCCGGGTCCCAGCCTGGCGAATCCCTGGGAGATGCCGGGAATGCAGGCACCTTCCTTCGGTCTACCCCAGCCGAGCCCGCCCGTCCCCTATTCGGGCCTGGGAAGTTTCCCGGGTCAGGGGTTGCCGCCCTACGCCGGCCAGACTGTCCCACCGGCTCCTGTGCCGGTCGTCCCGCCAACCCAGAGCCGGACCAACCCGCCGTCGACGGCACCCCAGCCGGAACAGACCGTTCAGGGGAACGGCCACCCGGACTGGCTGGTGGCCGTCCTGGTCATGGGTTGGATGGCGACACTGGCCTTCTGTTGGCGGCGCCGGGGCTCGGCGCCCAGCCCCGGGAAGGCGTCCCCAGCCGTGTCTGGCCCCGTGGCGACGGCCCCCATCCCACCGCCCGAGACCGAACTGGAACAGGCCGTGCGGGCCGTCCGCCTGGCCTATGAGCGGGGCGAGGCCAAGACGGCCCGGGAGGCCTTGTTGCATTGGGCCCGTCTCAATTGGGTCGACCAAGCCCCGGTCAATCTCACCCAACTGGCCGGGCGGTTCGAGGGGGCACTGAACACTGGGCTGTTGGCCCTGGACGCCGCCCTCTACAGCCCAACCCCATTACCCTGGAATCAGGTGAATCTGGCCGACCTGTTGCCCCCGGCCAAAGCCCAACCAGATCGTCACCAAGGCGCCCGATAGGGCTACAGCTCCGTTTGACAGCGTTTCCGACAGCAAGCAGGAGGTCCATTCCATGTTGTGGCACTCGATCAACCCGGCTACGGGTGAACTGCGTCAGTCCTATAGGCCCTGGGAGACGGAGCGCATCGAAAAGGCGTTGGCCGCGGTGGCCGCCGTCACTCCGTCCTGGGCCGCCACGCCCCTGGGGGCGCGGGCCGAGCTGTTGCGATCCCTGGCGCAGGTGTTGCGCAACCGCAAGACCCAAGTGGCGACCCTGATGACGGCGGAGATGGGGAAACTGTTGCGGGAGGCCGAGGCCGAGGTGATCAAGTGTGCCTGGGTCTGCGATTACTATGCCGAGCAGGCCGCTGCCTTTCTGGCGGATGAATCCCTAGCCACGGAGGCGCGGAAAAGCCTGGTGACTTATCCGCCCCTGGGGACCCTGCTGGCCATCATGCCCTGGAACTTCCCCTTCTGGCAGGTCATACGTTGCGCCGTGCCCGCCTTGGCGGCCGGGAACACGCTGGTGCTCAAGCATGCCGCCAATGTGCCGGAATGCGCCCTGAGTCTCCAGGAGTTGTTTGCCGAGGCCGGTTTTCCAGCCGGTGTTTTCACCACGCTCTTGATCAGCGGTTCCCAGGCCATGGCCCTGATCGGCGATCCCCGCATCCAGGCGGTCAGTCTCACCGGCAGCGAGGAGGTAGGTCGGCTGGTGGCCGCCGAGGCGGGTCGGCACCTGAAGAAGGCGGTGCTCGAACTCGGTGGCTCGGACCCCTTCGTGGTCCTGGAAGATGCGGAGCTGGAGACGACGGTGACGACGGCGGTCAACGCCAGGTTCCTCAACGCCGGACAGAGCTGTATCGCCGCCAAGCGGTTTATTGTGGTGGAGGCGATCGCCGAAGCCTTTCTTCTTCGTTTTGCCGAGGCCATCCGTCGCCTCAGGCCGGGCGATCCCCTGGACCCGGCTACCAGCCTGGCGCCCCTCGCCCGGGCCGATCTCCGGGAGCAGTTGCATCGACAGGTGCAAACCAGCCTCGAGCTGGGGGCGCAATTGGTGCTCGGTGCTGAGATCCTGCCTGGACCCGGATATTTCTATGCCCCGACCCTGCTCGACCGTGTTCAGCCAGGGATGCCGGCCTATGGGGAAGAGTTGTTCGGCCCGGTCGCCGCGGTGATCCGGGTGCGGGATGAGGTCGAGGCCCTCAGGGTGGCCAATGACTCCAGATTCGGTCTGGGCGGCAGTGTCTGGACCGGAGACCGGGTGCGAGGCGAAGCCTTTGCCCGTCGCCTCGCCTGTGGCGGCGCCTTCGTCAACGCCATGGTGAAGAGCGACCCCCGGCTGCCCTTTGGCGGTATCAAGGCCTCGGGCTATGGGCGGGAATTGTCTCTGGCCGGGATCAGGGAGTTCGTGAATATCCAAAGCCTCTGGATCGGTTGAGGGTGGCGGGGGTAAGGAGATCCACCGCTGGGTAGTCGGTCGGTGTGGCCAAACCGGCGGCCGTTCTTGATATGGGTCAAGGTTAAGTCTTGGTCCAACCAGGAGTATCAAAACCCAGTCGGGTAGCCTGAACCAACCTTCATCCACCTCGCCGGAACCCGGAAAAGTGCATGAGATACAAAACATTCTTGAAGCTGGCCGGGTGGTTGTTGCTGAGCTTCCCGGCCTGGTGTTGGGCCGGTATCCCCACGCCCCTCCGCCAGGCCGAACTCCTCTATATGCTGGAACAGGATTGCGGCTCCTGCCATGGCTTACGCCGGGCCGGCGGGCTGGGACCCCCTTTGACGCCGGAGGCCCTGGCAGGCAAGCCGCCCCAATATCTCGAAGCCACCATCAGCCATGGCCGACCCGGCACCCCGATGCCGCCCTGGCAACCCTTCATGACGGACGCCGAGGTATCCTGGCTGGTGCAACAACTTCTCAACCCTTATCCCGCTGAAACGAGTAGGCCTTGATGGGGACACCTCATTCCAAACTCTGGTCCGGTCTATCCGCGGTCGCCCTGACCCTGGTGGCTACGCTGGCCGTGGCCGATCCGCGCGGCAGTGGCGATCTCGGGGTCATCATCGAGCGCGGCGCCGGCCGGGTCCAGGTGGTGGAGACCAGCCACAACTCGATATTGGGACAGGTCGAGGGGCTGGGTGACCTGTCCCATGCCTCGGTGGTTTTCTCCCGGGACGAGCGTTTCGCCTTCGTCTTCGGGCGGGACGGTGGCCTGACCAAGGTCGATCTGCTGGAGCGCAAGATCGCCGCCCGGGTGGTGCAGGCGGGCAACAGCATCGGCGGCGCCATCTCCCAGAGCGGGCGGCTGGTGGCCGTGGCCAATTACGAACCGGGCGGGGTCAAGGTCTTCGACGCCGACAGCCTCGAACTCCTGGCCGAGATCCCGGCGGAAGACGAAGCCGGGAAACGATCCAAGGTCATCGGCCTGGAAGACGGCACCGGCGAGCGTTTCGTCTTCAGCCTCTGGGATGCCGGCCAGACCTGGATCGCCGATCTGCGCGATCCCCGTCAGCCCAAGCTCACCAAATTCACCAACACCGGGCGCAACCCCTATGACGCCCTCATCACCACCGACGGCCGCTTTTATCTGGCCGGGCTCTATGGCGAGGACGGGCTCGCCCGGCTGGATCTCTGGCACCCGGAGGCCGGTCTCAAGCGTATTCTTTCCGACTACGGCCCGGGCGACACCAAGCTCCCGGTCTATAAGATGCCCCACCTCGAAGGCTGGGCCGTTGCCGGCAACCGGGCCTTCATCCCTGGGGTCGGTCGGCATGAGGTGTTGGTGATCGACACCCAGAGCTGGCAGCAGGTCGGTCGCATCCCGGTGGAAGGGCAGCCGGTGTTCGTCATGGCTCGACCGGATGGTCGACAGATCTGGGTAAATTTCGCCCTGCCCGAAAATGACCGCATCCAGGTCATCGACGCCGAATCCCTTCAGGTGGTGCGCAAGCTCACCCCCGGCAAGGGGGTGTTGCACCTGGAGTTCGAGCCGCGCGGGGAGGAGGTCTGGGTCTCAGTGCGGGACGAGGACAAGGTCCTGGTCTACGACACCGAAACCTTCGAGCTCAAAGCCAGCCTGCCGGCGGAGAAACCGAGCGGCATCTTTTTCACTGCCCGCGCCCATCGCATCGGTTTTTGATATGACCCAGCCCCCACGCATCCTTTCGGAACTGGAACGGCGTCTGTTGAACGACTTTCAGCGCGATCTGCCGCTCAGCCCGCGTCCCTTCGCCGAACTGGCGCAACGTCTGGGCACGGACGAGACGAGGGTGATCGAGACCCTTGAGCGGCTCCAGGCGGAAGGGATGGTGAGCCGGGTCGGCCCGGTGCTCGCCCCCAACCGGGTTGGCGCCAGCACCCTGGCCGCCATGGCGGTCCCCAGGGAGCGACTGGCCGAGGTGGCGGAACTGGTCAGTTCTTTTCCCGAGGTCAATCACAACTACGAACGCGAGCACCGGCTGAATCTTTGGTTCGTCGCTACCGCCGCCAGCCGGGCGCAACTGCTCGCCGTGCTCGAGGAAATCGAGCATTTGAGCGGTCTCGAGGTGCTCGATCTGCCCATGATCGAGGATTACCACATCGACCTGGGGTTTACGCTCAAATGGTGACCTTGCCTCCCTTGGCGGATCTTGGCGAGCCGCTCGACGATCTCGACCGTGGGCTCTTGTCGGCCATCCAGCAGGGTTTGCCCCTGGTCGCGCGACCCTACGCCGCCATCGCCGCCGAGCTGGGGATGGAGGAGGGGGAGCTGTTGCGTCGTCTGCAACGCCTGCTCGACAGTGGGATCGTCCGCCGCCTGGGGGTGGTGGTGCGCCATCACGAACTCGGCTACCTGGCCAACGCCATGGTGGTCTGGGATATCCCGGATACCGAGGTGGATGAACTGGGGCACCGCCTCGGCGCCTTTCCCGGCATCACCCTCTGCTATCGTCGCCCCCGCCGCCCGCCCCTTTGGCCCTACAACCTCTTCACCATGATCCATGGGCGCGACCGCGACGAGGTGCTCGACCGCCTCGCCCGGTTGCTCAATCTCTACGACCTGGGGTCGATCCCCCACGAGGTGCTCTTCAGCCGCCGCCGCTTCAAACAGCGAGGGGCTCGCTACGATCTGTCCCCGGCGGGCTTGCCCAGGGAAGGCCGCCCGATCCGCTTGCCGGTCCCAGGAATCGGACGGACAGCGTCTTGAGCGCGCTCGACCCGCTGGCCCGGAAGCTGATCAATCGCCTGCAAGGCGGCTTTCCCCTGGTCGAGCGACCCTTCGCCCAAGCGGCGGCGGCACTGGATACGGATGAGGCGCGACTCCTGGCCTGTCTGGAGACACTGATCCGGGACGGTTGGTTGAGCCGTTTCGGGCCTTTGTACAACGCCGAGCGTCTGGGCGGCCAACAGATCCTGGCCGCCATGAGCGTCCCCGTCGCCAGGTTCGAGGAGGTGGCGGCCCAGGTCAATGCCTTGGCCGCCGTCGCCCACAACTACCGCCGCGATCATGCCCTGAATATGTGGTTCGTGGTCGCCGCCGGGCTCAAGGAGGAGGTCGAGGCCGCCATCCAGGGGATCGAGCGAGACACCGGCTTGCCGGTGCTGCGCTTCCCCAAGTTGAAGGAGTTCTATCTGGGGCTGAAGCTGGAGATCGACGCCGAGGGTCGGGTGACCACCAGCTCCCTGGTCGAGTCGCCGACCGCCCCGGTCTTTCTCCCGGAAGCCCGGGATCTGGCCCTGATCGCCGCCACCCAGGGCGGTCTGCCGCTGGTGCCCGAACCCTATGCCGAGGTGGGCCGCCGGATCGGTCTCGACGCCAAGGAGGTCATGACCCGATTCCAACGCCTGCTGGCCAGCGGCGGCATCCGTCGCCTCGGTGTCATCCCCAACCATTACCGACTGGGCCTGCGGGCCAACGCCATGAGCGTCTGGGATCTGCCGGATGCGGAGATCGAACGTTGCGGCCGCCTGGTCGGTGCCCTGGATTGCGTCAGCCATTGCTATCAGCGTCCCCGTTACCCCGGCCTCTGGCCGTACAACCTCTTCGCCATGGTCCATGGTCCCGACCGCCGGGAGGTGGACGCCAAGCTGCGGCAGATCGCAGCACGGCTCGGCGATTCCTGCCGCGCTCACGAGGTGCTGATGAGCACCGCCATCCTCAAGAAAGAAGGGCTGCGCCTGGTGGCCTAGCCTCGGAGAAACGCCGGATGTTCCGTCTCACCCGCCTCCTGCTCGATCTCGACCAGCCGGAACCCCAATCCGCCCCCCGACGCCCGAGCGGTCCGGTGGTGATCTGGAATCTGGTGCGTCGCTGCAACCTGACCTGCAAACACTGTTACGCCACCTCGGCGGACAAGGACTTCGCCGGCGAGTTGAGCCAGGCCGAGGTTTTCGATGTCATGGACGACCTCAAGGCCTTCCGTGTCCCGGTCCTCATCCTCTCCGGCGGCGAGCCGCTGATGCGCCCCGATATCTTCGACATCTCCACCCGGGCCAAGGCCATGGGGTTCTTTGTCGCCCTCTCCACCAACGGCACCCTGATCGACCCCGCCCAGGCCGAGCGGATCGCGGACGTGGGTTACGACTATGTCGGCATCAGCCTGGACGGGATGCGGGAGACCCACGACCGTTTCCGCCGCCGCCTCGGCGCCTTCGACGCGGCGCTCAACGGCATCCGCCTCTGCCGGGACGCCGGGCTCAAGGTCGGCCTCCGCTTCACCCTCACCCGGGACAATGCCCGCGACCTGCCGGATCTACTGCGCCTGCTCGATGCGGAAGGGATCGACAAGTTCTACCTCTCCCACCTCAACTACGCCGGGCGGGGCAACACCAACCGCCGCGACGACGCCCAGCACCGCATTACCCGCGCCGCCATGGAGTTGCTGTTCGATACCTGCTGGGACCGCATCCGCCGTGGCGTGCCCAAGGAATTCGTCACCGGCAACAACGACGCCGACGGCGTCTACCTGTTGCAGTGGGCGCAACGCCACCTCCCCGCCGACAAGCTGGCGCGGTTGCAAGCTGGGCTGATGCGCTGGGGCGGCAATGCCTCGGGGGAGAACATCGCCAACATCGACAATCTCGGCAACGTCCACCCCGACACCATGTGGTGGGACTACAACCTCGGCAATGTCCGCGAGCGGCCCTTTTC
>JBPOHE010000020.1:0-2989 GCA_052035915.1 Pseudomonadota bacterium | reverse complement strand
CCACCTCGGGGTCGTAAGGTACCGCTGCGTAACCGATGGCCCCGAGACGCCGCAGGATGGCGGAAAGTTTGGTGTGGGCATTGTCCCAGCGCAGATGCAACTGCCGACCGGCGAGGTTGACCCGGGCTTCGACAACCCCCGGAACCTTGGCAAGACTCTGCTCGATCAACCAGACACAGGCGGCGCAGTGGATGCCTTCCACCAGCAGATGGATGTCCCGTTGTTCCCCCGAGACATCCACGAACTCTTCCTGGACCTCGTCCAGATCATAGGCACCGAGTTCGGCCGGTATCTCCGGCGGCGGCCCCAGAGGACGGCCTTCCGGCGTACGTTGATAAAAGCCTTCCAGGCCGGCGGCATAGATAGCCGTACAGACGGATCGACATCCCTGACAACAAAAACGACGTTTCTCCCCAGCGATATCGACCTGGACATCCGGTGCCCCGGCGAGCGGGAGGCCGCAATGAAAACAGACATCCTCCCCGATGTCGGTGGCGGAAATCGCCGCCGAAGAGGTCTCAGGGGGACTCACAAGGCCGATCCCACCCCGGCGCTGATACGCAAAGCGGCATTGTGTTCTTCATCCCCCTGCTGCGCGGCGATCATGAGGTCCCACACCCCTTTGAGGGGAAAGCTGGCCTGGGCACGGTAGTCACCCGGGGCCGTCGCCGACATGGGCACGGAGAAATCCTGTTTGGCATCGGCAGGACGATAGGCGAAGAGGGTCACCTTATCCGGGGTAAGCGGCTGACCGGATACATCCTCTATCCGACACCTGAATTCCGCCGGCAAGGCCACGGTAATAACCTCCGGGGCGCTGATCCGCAACTTCCACTGTTCCGCCGACTCCATCTGTTTGCTGACATTCTCTTCATAGCGGCGTCCGCGCGCATAGTAATCCTCCTTGACCAGACCAGGATTGTTGTGGGTAGCGAGATAGACCAGCAATAGATTCACCGACAGGACGATCACCACCAAGGCCATCCAGCCGATGACCCAGGGGCTGCGCCAGGCCGTTTTTTTCTCATTGCTCATCAGGTTGGATTCTCCTATCCGATCAGCCGAGGAGGTCGGAGACGATGCTTGTGTCCGACGCTACCCGTCCGGGACTTATGGACGTCGGACTCTCGCGAGTCCGACCTACACCGATGGGAACAGAACTAGCTGCCGGGCCCCATGAATACACTCTCTCGCCGATTCCCCACCCGATTCTGAGGCTCCAGGCTCTGGATGCTGAACAGGATGGGGACCGAACTATCCTTGAGCCTTTCCTGGGGAACCTTCACGAAAAGGGTCTTGGGCGTCACTTTCCCGGGCCTGGCCGCCACCGGTTCATCGGCATCGATCAACATCAACCCCTCAGGCCCGCTGGCGCTCACCTGCAACTGCACGTCATGGGTCAGTTTATTCAGTATCTTGAGGGTGTATTTGTTCTGTATCGTACCATCGCTCTGGATGACATAGAGAGGTTGCCGATCACGAATGACATTGAGTTCGACGGCGTCCAACCTGGATAACCCATAGGCCACACCCAGGACCGACGCGGAAAGAATCCCCGTATAGATCCAGACCCGGGGACGCTGCCAGAGCGGCTTATGGATCTGACCATTGAGTCCATCGAGGGACTCGTAGCGGATCAAGCCTTTGGGACGATTCAGCTTCTCCATCACCGAATCACAGGCATCCAGGCACAGGGCACACATGATGCACCCTTCCTGGAGACCTTCGCGGATATCCACTCCGGTCGGACAGACGGCGACGCATTGATGGCAATCGACACAATCCCCCCCCTTGCGATCGGCTGTGGTCGAGGCCCCTTTCTTGACCCGCGTCCGCGGCTCGCCTCGGTTGACATCATAGGTAGGAATCACCGTGGTGCGGTCGACCATGACGCTCTGGATCCGGGCATAGGGACAAAGCCAGAGGCAGGCCTGTTCCCGGAGAAAGCCCGCCAAACCATAGGTGCCGGCAGTAAAGAGGGCGATGGCGGCGGAAGCCGTCACATTGACGTCGAATCGAAACAAGGCGACCCAGAGCTGATAGGCATCGGTGAACCAGGCGACGAAGCTGATCCCCGTCAACAGGGAGATGAGCAACCAAGCAAAATGCTTGAGGGCCTTGACCCTGAACTTGGCAAAATCCATGGATGACCCATCGAGCTTGCGCCGCTTCTGTGGCGGTCCTTCGACTTTTTCCTCGATCCAGGTAAAAACATCGATCCACACGGTTTGAAAACAGAAGTAGCCGCACCACACCCGACCGGCGATGGTGGTCACCACCGCCAGGAGAATGGCAAAAAACAAGAGCACCAGAGACAGCATCCAGAAGTCCTGGGGCAGGATGGTGAGGTTGAAGATATGAAACTGACGATTCGGGATATCGAACAAAACCGCCTGACGATCACCCCATCTCAGGTAAGGGCCAAGAAAAAACACCAGCCACACCGAGCTGGTCAGCCATTTGATGAGGCGCCACTTTCCCGGCATGCGCTTGGCATGGATAGTTTGCTCGCCGGTGTTCAATACCCAGTGTTCGGCCTCGCCGTAAATATCGTCGACAACCGCATCGGCGTGTGTTTGCTGTTTCGTGCTCAAAATCCAACTCCTGATTCGCGCTGGGAAATGAAGGTCTTCCCCTTACCGATCGCATCGGACAACCGAGCAGTATATGCATTTGGGAACGGGTAACGATTGAGAATGGTCAATATTTCCCACGATGGAACTGGGAAAACGCCAATAAAAAAGGGGGGAAATTCCCCCCTTTTTCATCGATCTCCCGATACAGGGGATCATCTCTTATGGGCTTGGGCGTCCCGCTTGATCAACTGGCTGACCTTGTAGCCAAGAAACCCAAGGATCCCGATACCACCTATCACGGTAATGATCGAACCCCAGAAGACTGCATCTTTCATCAGATTCCCCCCCTCTTGGCCGAAGGGAAGGCCCAGCGGCCTCCCTTCGCCCGTCGCCGATTTACTTCGCCTTGCTCT